>DAOTVS010000339.1:0-13843 GCA_034436375.1 Anaerolineae bacterium
CTTACCCATCGGGGCGCGGATCCCATCCGGGCATCGCGCTTCGCACGCGACCGGAGTGGAGCCATTCGGGGGGATTTGGCGGGTTGCCTGCAGCCGGGCAGGCGCACAGCACCTTTGCCGGCTGTTACCGGGAGCCGGCTGGATCAAGTGCGGTTGCAGTATTAAGGGCGATTGGGAAACCGCAGATGAACGCAGATAGAGCTGGGCCCAGTCCTGCGCAGCTTTAGCGCCATCGCAAGACTGGGCCTCTCTGCGCCTGTTCGCAGTTGCGCCTGCGGTCCGGAACCAATGCCTGGCTGGCACGTCTATATCTGCGTTCATTTGCGTCTTTCTCGTCCAGCGCCATTCAGAAAGCATCGAAACTCATGACCACGCCTTCTTTGCCCGGCAAGAGACTCCTGCAGGCGCGCCACCTGGCACAGCGCGCCCGGCGCCATCTGCGCCTGGTGCCCAACTTTGAGGGCGATGATCGCAGCCGACGCGGCTTGCTGATGTTCTGGTATGATGGCCTGTTTGCCAACATCAGCGAATCGTTTGTCGGGCCCTATATCACCATCTATCTGTTGGCCCTTGGCGCAACGGAAGGGCAGGTAGGCCTCTTCGCTTCCCTTTCGGCGCTGGCCGGGGCGCTCATGTTCCTGCCCGGCGCCGAGCTCGCCCGCCGCTTTTCCAACCATCGCCATCTGGTGGTCTATGCCTCGCTCGCCTCGCGCCTGATGCTGCCCTGCCTGGCTCTGGTATCGTGGCTGGTCGAGGGGCAGACGGCTATCGCGGCCGTGATCCTGCTGGCCACCCTGCGCGTTGCCTTCAGCCAGCTCGGGGTGCCGGCTTGGACTGCCCTCACGGCGCGCGTCGTGCCAGAGGGAATCCGTGGGCGCTATTTCTCCACCCGCACCTTTGCCATGAGCCTGGCCGCGCTGATTGTGGTGCCCATCGCCGGCCGCCTGATCACCAGCCTCGGCTCGCCCAGCGGCTACCAGGTCAGTTTCGCCCTGGCCCTGGTCGCCGGGATGATCTCTTCCTATGCCTACTCGCGCATACCCTTCTCACACTCGACCACCGGGCAGCAGGTTGCGGGCCCTAGCCTGCGCCAAACGCTGCGCACGCTGCCGCAGAACTCCCTTTTCCTGCGCTTTTGCCTGGTGACCGTGGTGCTCAACTTTTCCGTCCAGCTCGCCGCGCCATTCTTCAACGTCTACCTGGTGCGCAACCTGGGCGCACAGGCCGCCTTTATTGGTCTCTCTACCGCCATCAGCTCAGGCGCGGACCTGATCGGCCAGCGCTTGTGGGGCCCCCTGGCCGACCGCAAAGGCCTGCGTTGGATCATGGTTACCACCATCCCTTTCGCTGCCTTTATCCCTTTTGGCTGGCTCTTTCCACGCACCCCCTGGGAGACCGTCCCCATCAGCGCCATCGGCGCCCTGGGCTGGGCCGGCTACAACCTCGCCGCCTTTAACCTGCTACTCAAGTCCACCCCCGCCGAGGGCCGCCCCCTGTACAGCGCTCTCTACAATACTGCCGCGGCGCTGGCCAGCATGCTCGGCCCTCTGCTCGGCAGCCTGCTGTACGAATGCTGGGGCTTTAGCGCCACCCTGTGGGCTTCGTTCATTGGCCGCACTGCTGCAGGAATCCTCGTCTTTCTCCTCATCCGTGAGACGGGTGAGCGGCTCCAGGCGAGGCCGAAAGCGCTGCAGAGGGGCGCGAGCGGCTGATGCTGCGCCCGCGAGCGCGAGCGCCGTTTGACACCCTGGGCCACTCCGTGCTATACTGTACGCTCGTGTGGGCCGTTAGCTCAGGTTGGTTAGAGCACCTGCCTTTTAAGCAGGGTGTCGCTGGTTCAAATCCAGCACGGCTCATGTACTATCCGTCAGCAGTCCTGCCCTCCCAGCAGGTCATCTACCTGCGCCAACACCTCCGCCGGTGATACTTCCGCCAGCCACGACGCCGGGCATGTGCAGCGCCCCCGGGTGCCGCATTGAGGGCAGGAGAGGGTCCACGAGAGCACCGGCCGGTAGCGCTCCCGTCGGGCAGGCCCTGCAGTGATGAGGTTCCCCGCCCAGTAGAGGACTACGCTCGGCACAGCCAGGGCATAGGCCAGATGCGCTGGCCCGGTATCGTTGCAGAGCATCAGGGAAGCGCCCTCTACAAGCGCCGCCATGGCCCCCAAGTCCAGGCGCCCGCAAAGATCTACCACAGGCGCCCGGCATGCAGCCATCACCTGCCCGGCAATGGCTCGCTCATCCTCACGCCCCGTCACGATCGGCGTCAGGCCCCAGCGCTCATACAGGTGCTCGGCCACGCGGGCAAAGCGCTCCGCCGGCCAGCGCCGCCGCACATCTCCCGCCCCAGGGTGCAGCACAGCATAGGGAGGGCTGCCTGGCGGCCATACCCTTGCCAGCCGCTCCCGGTCTTCCGCCAGCACCGGCGCATCCATGTCTGGACCATCCCCCGGCACCCCCAGCTTGCTGACCAACTCGAGGTAGCGCGCCACCTCAGATTGGTAGTAAAAGTATCGCAGGTTGTGCTCCAGCGGAGGGGCGCCCTCCGCCTGCAGTCCCAATGTGTGGCGCGCCCCCAATCGCGCTACGAATGGGTTGGAATCTGCCCCTCCCCCATGCATCTGGATCGCCAGATCAAACGCCTCGGCCTGCATGCGGGCGAAGAACGCGTCGGCATCTTCGGTTGCCGGTGGGTCCGCCGGGCCGGGCTGATGGATCTTGGGGTAGGGGGGAATCGCTTCCACCCGGTGAAGATAGGGGTAACGCCCTGAAATAAAACCGCGCAGCCAGGGCAAAGTCAACAGAGTGATCTGCGCCTCTGGAAAACCTTTGCCCAAGGCGCGCAGGGCCGGGGTAGCCAACAGGAAATCGCCCAAGCCATTGGCCCGCAGGACCACGATCTTTCGTGGCAGCCTCTCCATCCACACCATAGGCTCTCTTCCACCACTCACTTTTGCTCAGAAATGGCATGGTGGAAAGAGCACAATTCATACCACCCCGATAGCGATGGCCAGCCCCGCCCCGTTTGGCAAGGCTTTGCGTGGCTGACGGCACGCAAGTTGCTGGTCGTTGGGCAGACCCTGGCGCCGGTAGCTACACCTGGCGCCGATGCACGGTCAAAGGAGGCTATATGGCTCGCATTCCGGCCGATGATGTGAAATTGCTCTTTGATGAGAACAAGGGCAAGAACTGGAGATCCTTCCACAACATCCTTATGCAGCACAAGGGCCAAACCGACAGCATCGAAGATTCGATCATTGATGCGCTGCTCCTGATCACGCCACATATGGAGCAGGCCGGCATTCCCTACCCAACCTCAAGCGATGAAATGCAACGGGTGCTGGATAGCGAGATCAGCAAGGCCACCGCCAAGATGTAGACGCTGAATGGAGGGGAGACAATATGGCGCACCTGCCAAAAGACGATGCCATACAGCTCTTCAACGACAACCGCAAGAGAGATTGGTCTGGCTTTGAACAAGTGCTCCAGCAGCGCAAGGGCAAAGCCGAAGGCATTTCCGACAACCTCATCGACCTGATGATGCCAATTTCGGAACAATTCGCACAGGCCCACCGGCCCTATCCAAATTCGGCCGACGAGCTGCAAAAGGTCATCAACGAGGAATTCGCCAAGGAGCACGCCCTGTAACCGGGTTGTGGCGCTAGAGGGGTGCAGGGTGGGCGCCGGCGCCCATCCTGCACCCCCAAGATATGTCAGCCTTTGTCAGGGCCAGGCCCACTATCCTCTACGCATGCTGAGGTTAATCCGGCCACGGTCCTTGTCAACCCCGATCACGCGCACTTCGACAATCTGCCCCACCGCTACAACCTCGAGCGGGTTGCGCACGTAGCGATCCGCCATCTGGGATACGTGGACCAGCCCATCGCGCTTGACCCCGATATCCACAAAGGCGCCAAAATCGACCACATTGCGCACGGTGCCTTTCAGGACCATCCCCTCGTGCAAGTCGTCAATGCTGAGCACATCCTGCCGCAGCAACGGGCCCGGCAAGCTCTCACGTGGGTCGCGGCCGGGCTTTTGCAGGTTATCGAGGATATCGCCCAGCGTGGGCACGCCAACCTCCAGAAGGGCCGCCAGTGCTTTGATATCCTGTCCGCGCCGAAACGCAGCCACTTTCGCTGCCAGGTCTGGCTCGTTGCCCTGCACGCCCATCAGGGTGAAAAGCCGCTCGCAAACGCGGTACGATTCCGGGTGGATAAAAGTGTTGTCCAGCGGGTTCTTTCCACCAGGGATCTTGAGGAAGCCAGCCGCCTGCTCAAAGGCCTTGGGGCCAATGCCGGGCACGTCCAGCAACTCCTGCCGCGTGCGGAAGGCGCCGTGCTGCTCGCGATAGGCGATGATGGCTTTGGCTGCCCGCGCCGTCAACCCCGAGACATAGCGGAGGAGCGCCGGCGACGCCGTATTGAGGTCCACCCCCACATAGTTCACCGCCGAGACCACCACGTCATCCAGCGCGGCCGCCAGGGCCTTTTGATCCACATCGTGCTGATAGAGTCCCACGCCGATCGCTTTGGGCTCGATTTTCACCAGCTCTGCCAGGGGGTCCTGCAGGCGCCGGGCGATTGAGACGGCCCCCCGCAGTGACACATCGAGTTCCGGCAACTCCTCACGAGCCAGGGGCGAAGCGGAATAGACAGAGGCGCCCGCCTCGCTCACAATCACATAGGCCCCCCGGCCGGCCCGTTGCACCGCTTCCGCCATCAGGGCTTCGGTCTCTCGGGATGCAGTGCCGTTGCCACTGGCCATTACGTCGGCGCCCCGCTCTGTGAGCCATGTCACCAGCAGCTTGAGCGCCCCCTCCTGATCGTTCTTCGGCGCGTGCGGGTAAATCGTGGCCGTTTCCAGCACCTTGCCCGTGGGGTCGACCAGGGCCACCTTACAACCCGTGCGGTAGCCCGGGTCGATGCCGATCACCGTCTTGCCGCGCAGGGGGGGCTGCAACAGCAGTTGCCGCAAGTTGGCCGCAAAAACTTCGATGGCATGGCTATCGGCGCTATCGGTAGCCGCCCGCCGCAGCTCGCGCTCGATAGCCGGGGCCAACAGCCGCTCATAACCGTCGCTCACCGCCATCTCCAGTTGCCCGGCCAGCGGCGAGCGGGGATTGGGCTTGTAGTAACGCGCCTTGATCTCCGCCAGCAGGCGTTCAGTATCGGCCGCCAGCGAAACCTTGAGTGCGCCCTCCCGCTCCCCACGGTTGATAGCCAGCACCTGATGCGGCGCCAGGCCGGCAAAAGGCGCGCCAAAGTCGTGGTACAGGCGGTAGACCCCTTCCACATCCGCCTCTTCGCTCGCGCGCTGCACCCTGATCTGCCCGGTAGCCCGCGTCCGTTCCCGGATGTCGCCGCGCACAGTGGCATCTTCGCTCACCATCTCAGCCACAATATCGCGGGCCCCTGCCCAGGCATCTTCGGCTGTGGGCACCTGCTCGTTCAGGTAGGGCGCCGCCAGCGCTTCCAGAGACTCGGCCGTGCACACCTGCTGCAAGATCAACTGTGCCAGCGGCTCCAGGCCGCGCTCACGCGCCATGGTAGCGCGGGTACGCCGTTTGGGTTTGTAAGGAAGGTAGAGGTCCTCCAACACCTGTAGAGTCTCGGCGGCGGCGATGGCCGCCTCCAGCTCGGGAGTGAGCTTGCCCTGCTCGTCGATGGAGCGCAAGACCTGCTCACGGCGCTCATCGAGGTTGCGCAGGTAGTGCAGACGCTCGGCGATGTTGCGCAACTGCTCCTCGTCGAGAGCGCCGGTGACCTCTTTGCGATAACGCGCGATAAAGGGAATCGTGCTGCCTTCGTCCATCAGGGCGACCGTCCGTTCGACGGCCCCCGGGTTGAGCGCCAGCTCGCGGGCGAGGCGCTCGATCAATGAAGGTTGGTTGGGCATGTTCTCTCCTTTGCTACGGTGAAGCGGCAGTATAGCATCGAGGAGGGTCAGCGCCAAATGCCCGGCTTGCCGATATTGGCACTGTTCTTGCCTGTTCGGCAGAAAGCACGAGCCTGCCAGAGATCCAGGGAGCCTGCAGCTGTCACCGGACGTTCGGCACAGAAGCAGGTGTGCGCAAGCCACCCGAGCCTCTGGGAGATTGGAGCGGCCCAATTCAGGAGGGAGTATTGTCCACACAGTCCAAACTCGCGCCGCTGCGCATCGCCGTGGTCTCCACACCCCACATCAAGGCCCCACCTGAGGGTTATGGCGGCTCGGAAGCGGTAGCCAGCAGTCTGGCCGAGGAGCTGGTGCGCCGGGGGCATCAGGTCACGCTGTTCGCTACGCACGATTCACACACCGCGGGCGCGCTGCAGTATTTCCCGTCAGCCCTGCCGCGTGGTCCCTACGACGGGCAAGCCGGCTATCGTGAGGTCATTCATCTGAGCCATGCCCTGGCCGATCAGACCTTCGATCTCGTCCTGAACCACTGTCTCAAGGCGGCCCCCGCCCTGGCGCTCTACCGGCAGGCCCCTGCCCTGACCACTCTGCATTATTGCCCGCCCATCCTCGACGACTTTCCCTGGCTCGATTATGTCGCCGTCAGCCGGCGTCAGGCTGAGCTGGCCCGTGGGCGCGGCCTCCACGTCCTCGGTGTGGCTTACAATGGCATCGATCCTTCACCGTTTCAGGTGGTGAGCGCCAAACAGGACTATTTGCTCTGGATCGGCCGCTTTCACGAGTATAAAGGGCCGGACCTGGCCATTGAGGTTGCCCATCGCCTGGGCGCCCGGCTGTTGCTGGCAGCCCCCCCTCCCCCCGAGGACCAGGTGGACTACTTTGAGTCCCGTATCCGTCCACATCTGGGGCGTGATGGTATCGCCTGGGTCGGTGCGGTAGAGGGCACGGACAAATGCCGCCTGTTCGAGCAGGCGCGTTGTACCCTGATGCCCATCCGTTGGGAAGAGCCCTTTGGCCTGGTGATGGTGGAAAGCATGGCTGCCGGCACGCCGGTGATCGCGTTTCGTCGTGGGTCCGCGCCCGAGCTGATCGCTGATGGTCGCACCGGCTTCCTGGTCGAGGACGTGGAGACCATGGCAGCCGCGGTTTCGCGCACGCAAACGATCGACGCCCAGGCCTGCCGGCGCCACGTCGAGGCCCATTTCTCTATCACGGCGATGGTCGATGCCTACCTGGCGCTCTCCCGCTCATTGAGATAGGCGGTCACATTTTCCACCAGGCGTTCTGCATCGCCCTTTTGCTCCAGGTCGCCAAACAGATCGCGGATGTGCTCCTCGCGCGCTGTCACCCCGATGGCCTCCCAACGCGCCCCCAGCGACTGACAAGCCAGGCGCATGCCCTCTGGGTCCTCAAGAAAGGCATAGCGCAGCAGGCGGACCAGCGCAGAGCGCGCTCGAGCCCCTGCCTCATCATATAACGAGGTGGCCTCGACGAGGCGCGCCACATGGTACCCGGCGCCGCGCCGTGGCTCCAGCTGCCGCAGAATCAGCTCGCCCCGATGCCAGGCCTTGTCAGAGCGAGCCCATTCCTCATCAACCACCTGAGGATGGGGATGCTTGAGCAGGCCCGACAGGTAACCGCGGCGCCGTAGCGCCGCTTCTCGCGCCAGAGCGACCTGCTGCTCCGCCTCGCGCACAGCCTTACGCTCAACTTCCAGGTCGCCCAGGGCTTTTGTCACATCCCCGGTCAGGGTGGCTACCAGCGCCTGCAGGGCCACAATCTGCTTCAGGGTTGCCGCCTCGCCACAAGTAGTGCGCGAAAGGGCCCGGCAGCGCTTCGCCAGCGCCCGCCATTCAATATCGCTGGCCGGCACGGCTCGGACCAGGCGTTGGTGCAGCGGCTCCCAGAGCTGCCACAGCGCCCGCATCCGGCGCCTGAGCTCAACGCGTTCATCATCCACGAGCTTGGCATAGTCCTGCCGCCACGCCGCCAGCTCTTCCTGCAGGCGCACCAACCCCTCATCGCGCAGTCGTCTATAGTCAGCGTCGGCCGGGCGCAGCGACTCTTGCTCCAGCGCCCGATAGTGAGTCCGGATATCCGCCGCGAGCCCCCGCAGAGGGGCTGCCAGCGCGTCCTGCGGCAGCTCCTCACTCTGGCGAGCCACCTCTTGCAGCTCCGGCCGCAGCGCATTGAGGCCCTCCGACACTTGCCGCTGCATGGACCGGGCGCCGGCCAACGCCGTCGTCACCCATTGTCCCTGATGCGCCAGCGCCTGCCACCGCTGCACAAGCTCATCGCAGAGGGCTACAGCCTCTGCCATGGCCGCCTCTGTCAGCGCCCCGCGGTCATAGTCGGCCCAAATCCGCGCCCCCTGCTCCATGATCGCCTGGCGCTCGCGGCTATAGCGCTCGTACCAGGCCGGATCGACCTGAGCCCAGTTGGCGTGGGCAAACCCCAGCAGATCTTGCCAGGCCCGGGCCAGGCGCTGATGCTCGCTATCGGCCGCGGCGAGCCGTGCCCGGGCCTCCTGCACACGGCGGCGCTGATCTCGCCAGGCCGACAGGGCCTCGCGCACAGCGCGAATCTCCTCACGGCAACGTTCCGTTTGCGCCTCGGCATGCCCCAGCAGGGTCGTCACCCCGGCCTCATCCATTGGCTGCTTGCCGGCGCCGCCGGGCCACAGCGCGTTCAGCTGCGCCACAGCCTGCTCGGCCCGGCGCAGGGCCGCTGTCATTGTCTCCAACTCCACATGGGCCTGCCGGCGCTCCATCTGCACCTGATTGCGCAGTTCGTCCAGGGCCTGGCCGCACTCCTCGGCAGCCTGGCTCACCTGATGGTCAGCCTCAGCCAGGCGCTCAATCCTTTGCGCCAGCGCCCGCGTCTGGGCTAACAGCACCCACGATCGCTGCACGACGTGCTGATAGGCAGCCGCATCGTGCTCGCGATAGCGCAGCGCCAGGGCACTCCTGGCCTGGTACAGAGCCTGGAATGCCGGGCGTACGGCATCGGCCAACAGGGGGCGCAAGGCCCCCGCCATCGCCTCCGCGCTCGCCAGGGCCTCGGCCAGCCGCTCCTGCCCGCCCAAGGCCTGTTCATGCACCCCAGTGATCTGTTCAGCCTGCCCCTGCGCCTGGGCCAACCTCGCCAGCAGTTGGGGCCGCAACACCTCAGCCTCAATGGCCATCTGCGGCGCCTCGGCTGCGCGCGCCGTGCGCAGGCGCTCTACCCACGACATAGCGGCTGCGCGCACCGCCTGCACTTCGTATTGCAGCGGCACCAGCCCCTCCGTGCCGCGCTGCTGCTCGCGCTCAACCTCCTGCGCCAGCGCTTCGGCCAGCGCCTGCACATCGGCAAGGCCCCGCTGCACTATCAACGGCTTTCGGGCCGCCTCAGCCAACAAACCTTCCAGTTCATCTGCCAGGCCTTCGGCGCGCGACACCTGCTGCAACAGCCCTTCAGCTGCTGCCAGCTGACGAGTAGCGGCCTCCAGTTGCGACCGGTAACTCCCCTTCAGGAGCATCCCCAACCGCAGCCGGGGCAAAGGGCCTGCCTCCACCGGGCACAGGCCCTGCCTCAGCGCATCCAGGCTTTCTGCCAGCTCCCTGCACACAGCAATCGCTCGCTCATCGGTTTCGGCATAAGGGGCGGCCCGGACCCTATGCGGCGCCTGCGCCATCAGCCTTTCCCAACGCAGCACCAGCGCCTCAAGGCGCCGGTAGAGCTGGCGTTGGCCCAACTTGAGCTCAACCAGCCTGGCGTAGCAACGCTCCAGCCGGCGGTAGGCGCTTACCTGAAAGCAGGCATATCCCCCTGTGGCCAGTACGGCCAGGCTCAGAGCCCCTATCAGCAGCAACGGCAAGAGCCCTGTGGCCATTCCATCCCTCTTCTACGACGCTCCGGCGTCGAGCTTTCGTGTGGGCCAGAGATCGTATCTTCGTGCCTGAATCGGAGCCAAGGAGAACCGCATACTTTGCGGGACGTACCGGCGGCCCGCCTTGAGTGCGGTATAGTATACTGCAAACTGTGCCCAAACGCCATGCAAAAGCGCTTTTCCATGAGTCGCTTATTCGCCATCATTGCCTGCCTGTGCTAGAATCACTCTCACACTCAGAGGGAAAGGTGTAGATCATGGAGACCGGCTCATCATCGCTCTCGACACCGGGCGCCCAGCCGCTCTGCCTGGCCCTGGATTTCGGCGGCACCAAGCTGGCCGCCGGCTTGGTCAACTGGCAGACGGGGGGCATACTGCGCCAGGCCCGCTGCGCCACATCATCCCAAGTCGGGGCCCACGGGCAGATCGCGGACATGCTGTCTTTGGTGCGCGACCAGCTCAGGCCAAGCCTGCAGGAAAAGAACAGCTTGCGGGGCGTGGGGGTGAGCTTTGGCGGCCCAGTCGATGTGGAACAAGGCCTCGTCCTGCTCTCACATCACGTAACGGGTTGGGAGAACCTCCCCCTGGTAGCCCGCCTGCAGCAAGAGATAGGCCTGCCAGTCTACATGGAAAACGATGCCAACGCCATCTGCCTGGGGGAATACCGCTACGGAGCGGGCAAAGGCGTGCAGGACCTGGTCTACCTGACTGTCAGCACTGGCATCGGCGGCGGGGTGGTGTTGGGCGGCCAGCTCTGGCGCGGCAGTCACGGCATGGCCGGCGAGATAGGCCACATGGTTGTGCGCCCCAATGGAGCGCCCTGCACCTGCGGCAACCGCGGCTGCCTCGAGGCCCTCGCCGCGGGGCCCGCCATCGCGCGCCGTGCGCACGAGGCCCTGGCGCAGGCCGCCAAACCCTCTCCCCTGCTGCAACTGGCCGGCGGCGACCCGGCCGCCATCACTGCAGAGATGGTCTTTCGCGCCGCACGGGGGGGCGACCCGCTGGCCGCGCAGGTCGTGGAACAGGTCGCCGAGGACCTCGGCCTCGCCATCGCCATGCTCTGCAGCGTGGTCGACCCGGCGCGCGTCATCCTGGGCGGCGGCGTCGCCAAGGCCGGCGAGCAGCTCCTGCAGCCCGTCCGCCGTGCCTTTGCCCGCTACGCCTTCCCCATGCTCGCGGATCGGGTCAGCATCGTGCAGGCCGCCGCTCTCGATGAAGGAGGGCTGCTGGGCGCCGCCGCGCTCGTCGCGAACGGCACCTGATCTGCTGGGGTTGCCTCCAGCTGAGGCTTGATCCATTGCTGGCGCAACGTCGCGCCATCGGCCAGGTTATCGTCGTATAGCCGGCAGCCCAGGTCGTGCAGAGCCATGGATTGCCTGCAGGCCGGGTTCGCTGCCCGTTTCCTTTACCAGGGTACCCCTCCAGAATTGAAAACCATTACCGTCTACAACGGGAGCCAACGCTGATGCGCCCGCATCTGTGAAATGCTATACGGGCAGGAGCAGCCAAAGGAGGACGATATGCCCCAAGCCACGATAACCCTGGAGACGGTGACACCCCTCTTCTTAGCAGGTGCGGAGCCGCGGGGAACGCCCGAGTTACGCGCGCCAGCCTTTCGCGGCGCCTTGCGCTACTGGCTGCGGGCGGCGTTGGGCGGAGCGATCGGCGATCAGAACCTCAAGGGCCTGCACCGCTTGGAAAGCGCCGTATTTGGCAGCACCGATGGCGGCTCGCCGATCCACTTGCGCTTACATGGTAGCCTGGCGCCGACGAAAGCCAAGATTCTCCCCCACAAAGAAGGCCGTCAGGCAGGCGAGCGCCCAGCCTTTAGAGAGGGCCAGCAGTTTGAGCTCCAGATGCGCCTGCTCCGCAGCACGGAGGCTGCTGTCTGGCAGGCTGCATGTTCCGCACTCGAGCTGGCCCTCACCTTTGGAGGCATTGGGCTGCGCTCACGGCGCGGTTACGGCACGTTGCGCATTGCCCAATCCTCCGATCCAGCACTGATCTCGCTGTCACCCACCACTCGCGAGGGATGGGAAAGCCATATAGAGCGGGTGTGCCAGAGGGCCATTGCGGCAGCGCAAGGCCTGGCTCAGCTCCGCGAGGAGCGATTGGCCCCGCTGCCGACCAGCCCGACATCCTTCCCTTGCGCCAACACCCTCAGCCAGATACGGCTCACCGATAACGATCGTGCAGGTTCGCCGGGCGCATCCTCGGCCATGGGCGCCGTAACGTGGTTCATGAAAAGCGTGTCCCAATCTCCGGCCCTCGGTGGCATCAACCCCCGCCAGGCTTCTCCCCTGTGGGTGCGGCCGGTCCTGGTCGATGGCCACTATGAGCTCCTGCTCCTGCTCTTGCCCTCCAGGTTGAAAGCAGGGCAGGACTATGCCTTTGTAGACCGATTCCTGGACCGATACACTCCCCGCAAGCTGCAGGTGAAAGGCTGGAACGCATGACTGACTCAATTCTGATCTTCACCTTCAGTCCCGTCCAATCCTTCATCAGCGAGGCGCGGCGAACCGCGGACCTGTACGTGGGCAGCCGCATCCTGGTAGAACTGGCCACGGCTGCCGGCCGAGCCATCGTCGAGAATGGCGGCGGCGGGCGCGAGGACAGGCCGTTGATCTATCCAGCTGTCCTGGAAGCCCAGGATGTACCGAACAAGCTGGTGGCGCGGGTCCCCTGGGAAAGAGCTGAGGAAATCGCCGCGAAAGCCCGGCAGGCCCTCCTCGACAAGTGGAAAGAGATCGCGGCGACGGCCTGCGATTGGCTCAAGGAGAAAGGGCCGCCGCCCGATCAGACGTGGTCGGAGATCTGGGAGAGGCAGATCGGGCGCCATTGGGAGGTGTACTGGTCAGTCGCCCTCTGGGATGGTGATTATGTCCCCGCCTACCGGCTGGCCAGCCGTGGCCTGGACGCGGCCAAGCGCACACGCGCCTTCGACCCCAGCGAGGAAGGCGACCGCAAGGACTCGCTCAGCGGACGGCGCACAGCCCTGCGCTTAGGGGGCACGAAGCAAGATGCCCGCTGGTATTGGGGCCAGATTGCCGGGCAGGTCGAACCCGCGCGTCTGCGCCCTGAGGGCAAAGAGCGCCTGGATGCCATCGGGGCGGTGAAGCGCTTCTGCGAGCTGGCTCGGAAAAAGGGCTTTGCCTCCACCAGCAGCGTCGCTGCCGCCGATTATGTCGCCATGCTGGACCGTGCGCCGCAGGAGGTGATGGCCCACCAGCGCGCCGTAGAGGATCTCCTGGGCAACTGCCTTCATCCACTGAACACCTCCGCCAGCTGGCCCTACGACGGCAACCTGCTGTACGAGGAGACCTTTACGCGCGCACGGCTGAGGGAGGACTATAACCTTCAGACCCCAGACCAGCACCTGCTGGACCGGGCCAAAGCGACCCTGAGGAATCTGTTCACGGCCACAGAGCGCCAGCCCTCGCCCTACTATGCGATCATCGTCTTGGATGGCGACAACATGGGAGCACAGGTCGCCGCTTGCGAAAGCGCCGAGCAGCACCGCGAGTTGAGCGAAAAGCTGAGCCGCTTTGCCAGGACGGTCGGCAATGGCCTGGGGCGCCAGGGCGAGGGTTCATGGGGTTACCACGCCCAGCTGGTGTACAACGGGGGCGATGACGTGCTGGTGCTCTCTCCGCTGGCTGAGGCGCTCGATCTGGCGCAAAGACTGGCCGGTGAGTTCGAGCAGACGGTCGGCGCCACCGTCTCCGCCGGCATTGCCATCGCCCATCATCTCTACCCCCTCGATGCCGCCCTGCGCGCCGCCCGGCGGGCGGAGAAGCAAGCCAAGGGCGTGGAGGGCAAGGCTGCCCTCTGCGTGCATGTGCTCAAGCGCAGTGGGCAGACCCGCGAGATGCGCAGCCGCTGGCAGGATATGGGAGACAATATGGCCAGGCTGGTGGAACTCTTCCGGGATGACTCGGACGGGGGGGCGCAGCTCGCTGCAGGCTTGGCCTATGACCTGCTGGCCGTTGCTCCGGCGTTGCCAGAGGCCGATGACAAGCTGGCCGCCGAATTGAGGCGGCTGCTGAGGCGCCATCGCAACCGGCGCCACCCCCAG
>DAOTVS010000340.1:0-4518 GCA_034436375.1 Anaerolineae bacterium
CCCTTTCACGCGGTAGCATACGTTTGCTCCCTTGGCTTTGGTCATTGTAGTTCGGATTGCCCCCTACTGCCCCGTCCCCGCCGTTGGGCAGCCGCAGTCTGGGGTGGGGTTGGGCAGCAGCGTCCCATCCATCTGGGCACCGGTCAGATTCGCCAGGCCCAGCTTGGTCTGCCGCAGATCGGCCCCCCGCAGGTCCGCCCCATTGAGGTTAGCCCCCGACAGGTCTACCTCGCGCAGGTCGGCGCCCGCCAGGTTAGCCTGCTGCAGGTCCGCCATCCCCACACGCCTAGGCATCGGCCGGTCTCTCGATCATATCGCAGGGCTCCGCCTGCCACCGGCCGTCGCGCTGCACCAGGCGCAGGGTGGCCACTTCGAACGATTTGAGGGCAATCGTGAACGATTGCCCCTGCCAGCTCAGCGTGCCCACTCCACCGTAGCCATGCCGGTCGGCCAGGCGCACGATGTAACCGCGGCCGTCCTCAGCCGGCTTGAGGGCCGTCAGCTCCAACTCGTTGCCCTCCAGCATCGCCAGCCCTTGCGCGGGCGGCATCTCGCCTGGATGGGCATACATGGTCACAGCCTGCGCCGGCAGGTTCAGCTCGCGCGCCCGCTGCACCACGCCGGCCGTGCGCCAATCGCCCAGGTGCGGGCGGAAGACCAGGGTAAACTCTTGCAGGCCCTGGTCGATCCAGTCATAGCGGTGCTTGGCGCCAAACGGGTGCGGGATGTGATAGGCATAGGGCGGGCAGCGCAGGATGGTCAGGCGCAGGGTCGAGCCGGTAACGTCGCCAGCATACTTGCCATCGTTCAGGAGCGCTAGCCCCGCCCGGGTTCCCTCACCCCTATCCTCTATCCCGCTGTGGGGGAGAGAGGCCAGGGGTGAGAGAACCCCGCTCACGTCCAGCCACATATGCAGCGGCACTTCGGCCCCATCACCCGGGCAGGGCATGGCGCCAAAGGGCACATCGCGGTAGCCTGCCGGGTCGCTGACGGCCACGTCGAAGGCGAGCTTGATCATGCGCCATTGGCCCCGCCAGTGCAGCCAGTTCTTCACCAGGATCTCCGGCTCTCCCGCGCGCAGAATGAGCTGTTGCAGCCAGGTGCTGCCCTCCCAGGTCCGCTCGACCAGCAGCGAGGCCTGCAGCGGGCCCTGGTCGGCCAGCGTGATGTGCGCCTGCCCAAAGCAGCCGAGCACCTTATCCCAGCCGCGCACGCCATGGGACCATGTATCTGATGTGTCCTCCAGCACCTGGGCTACATTCCAGCCCGCGCACCCCACCAGCTCGCGCCCATCGGCCTTGAAACGGCAGGAGGTAATAGCGCCCGTCTCTGGGTCGAGGCGCACAGTAAGCAGGTCATTCTCCAGGCCCCACCCCACCCTCTCATCCCCCCCTGTCGGGGGAACGGTAGGGGGTGGAGGGTAGGCGCTGACCCGGCTCTCGACTGCCGCCAGGGGCAAGCCGCGGGCAAAGCGATAGAGGCGATAGCCCAGGGGCGGCAGATCGGCACGGAAGACTATTCTCTCGATGCCGGGCTCTTTCCCGCCCACCGGCGCCGAAGCTTCCACCGTCTGGAAGGGCACCGGCTGCCCCTGCTCGTCAACCAGGCTCCAGCCGTGGGCCCGCCAGGACTGCCACTCGGTCCAGGCCTCATACTCCACATAATCCTGCCGGCGATAGGGGAAGGGATTGAAGAGGATGACAGTGCCGCCAGGGCCTGTGGTGTTGACCTGCTCGCCAATGCGGCGGCCGGCCGTGTCGGCGATCTCTCGCGCGCCCACGATGACCCGGCCAAAGGACATGATCGCCTCGTCGGAGGCTTCCTTGATGGCCGAGCCAGCCAGGGTGTCGTGGAACTGGTTGAACAGCAGCTCATGCCAGAGGGCCGCCAACTTTTCGCGCTCAGCCGGGCGCCCCGTCCAAATCTCGGCCAGGCTGGCCATACGCTCGGCCATGAGCAGGGCGCACTCGGCCTGGCGGTGCGTACGCTTGAGCTGGCTGTTCACCGAGTAGCAGCCGGTCGCGTGAAACTGCAGCTCATCGGCCACCACGGGCAGGGTGCCCGCATCCGGCGCGATGGCGTCAAAGTAGCCCTGCGGATGGTCGAAGCGGATCTCGACGTCCTCACGAGACTGCGCCTGCTCCAGGATCTCATCGATCTGCGCGCGCGTCGGCCCGCCACCATGGTTGCCCACGCCCACAAAGCACATAGTGTCGGCGAGTTGGGGCGGCTTGGCGGCCAGAGCGCGGCCGATATGCTCGATGCTGCCGGGTCCGCCGTAGGAATCGACGATATGGAAGGTCAGCACCCGTGAGCCATCCGGCGCCTGCCACCAAAAGGCCTGGGAAGGCAACGCCTTCTCATGGGCCTGCGGCCGCATAAAGACGTAATAGTCGAAACCGCACTTTTTCAGGATCTGGGGCAACGTGCCGGCGTGGCCGAATGAGTCGACGCAATAGGCCACGCGCACGTCAACGCCCAGATGCTCCCGCATATAGCGTTTGGCTAGCAGGGCCTGCCGCACGAAGGATTCGCCCTGGGGCAGGTTCATGTCGGGCTGGACGATCATACCATTGACCACGTGCCAGCGCCCGGCGCGGATCAGATCCTGTATCTCGGCAAAGAGCGCGGGGCACTCTTCCTCGATCCATTCATAGACCTGAGCCTCGCCGCGTGTATAGTGAAAGGTGGGATATTCGCGCAGACGGTCCACCGCCGAGCGGCTGGTAGCCAGGGCCTCAGCCCGCCCCTCCGTCCAACGCCAGAGCCAGACGGGGTCCAGGTGGGCCTGACCGATCATGCGGATTACAGGACGCATCAGATAACCTCCCCAGGGGCACAACACACGATAAAAACGATTGGACAGGATTTACAGGATTGCCAGGATTTGTGTAGCGGTGATAGCGGGGGGCGTTCCATCCTGTTAATCCTGTCTATTTTCATGTCAGTCGTCTAGGCTCAGGGGGCGCCTGCCCCGGCCCGGTACATAGCTATGACATTTTGCGCCGGCACGTCGTTCTGGATCGTGTGTGCGGCGGATAGGATATAGCCACCCTCCTGCCCCAAAATGCCGATCAGCGCGCGGGTGGCCTCATACACCTCTGCCGGCGTGCCCTGCGGCAGCAGGATCTGGGTATCTACGCCCCCATAGAACACCAACCGGTCGCCAAATTCCTGCTTCAGCCGGGCGGGCTCCATGTCCTTGACTCGCGGCTGGATCGGGTTCAGGATCTCGACGCCCGCCTCAATGAGGGCAGGGATCAGATCGTACACCGAGCCGCAGGTGTGATGGAAGAACGCCGCATCGGTAAAGGTCTTGATCTGCCGGATGCGCTCGCTAAAGTAGGGGAAGACGAGCTCTCTGAACATGCGGGTCGAAAGGAAGGGGGCAGTCTGCGTGCCAAAATCGTCGCCGCTGGTAGTAAAGTGGATGTAGCGCCCTATCCTCCCGTAGTACAGCTCGTTCACTCGCTTCTGATAGCGCAGGATGATCTCGAAGAAGCGGTGCACAAACTCGGGCTCGGCCGCCATGCGGTACAGGAAATCATCAAAGCCGCACATCCAACAGCCCAACTCCATAATGCCATACGTCGGATGGCGTGCGCAGACGACGTATGGGGTCTCCTCATATAGATAGCGCGCCCGCGCCTCGATACGGTCAAGCTCCGCCGGGTCGAGACGCTCTGGGTCGGGCCAGGGATAGCGCTCCAGGTCATCGATCGTCGCGCCGGCCAGGGGACGGCCGACCATCTCATAGTGATGCCCATTCCAGCGCGAGGTGATGCCCCAGGCATCGACGATCTCAGTATCGGATAGGCGCCGGGCCAGGTCGTTGGCCGGGGTAAGCACGTGCCCCACGCCGCGGATATCTGTATCCAACGCCTGCAGCACCGCCTCATCCAGATCGGCTGTCGGCATACCTGCATCGAGGCCAAGCAGGGGGGCCAGCATGCGCGGGCCGCCGTCGATCTCGGTCATATCGGTGGAGCCGAGGTCCATCGGTGGGCGGTCCACGGCCTGATGGGCGAGCGCGCGGGCGAAGCGCTCACGATAGGTTAGCTCAGAGGTCATGAAGGTCTCCCTAGAAGCTGATCGGGTTGGAACACAGCTCCGTGAACGCCTGGAACGCGGCCTCGATATTCGCCAGCGGAGCCGGAGGGTTGAACTCCACCCTGAACATCAGCCCGCCATTATCACAGGCCAGGGTGCGGATCGATTCCTCGATGTGCCGGCGCACATCCGCGGGTGTGCCGAAGGTGAGCACGCCCTGGCGGTCCAGATCCAGGTCCACGCAGATCTTGCCCTTGCAGACGCGGGCCAGGTTCTCCAGCCCGTTAGCCCCGATCTGCGGGTTGATCACGTCCAGCCCGATCTCGATCAGGTCAGGAATGATGGGCAGGATGTGGCCATCCGAGTGCAGCCAGGTGTGTTTGCCCGCGGCCTTGACGATGCTGAACTCGCGGGCGTAGGCGGGCTTGAAGTACTTGCGCCAGAGGGCCGGGCTGATGAGCAGGGAAA
>DAOTVS010000341.1:0-18790 GCA_034436375.1 Anaerolineae bacterium
CAGGCGGCGCCCAGACCTACCACACCCCTTCCAGATCAGGGCCGGGCTTGTGCGGAGCGGGCCAGCCGGCGACCGCCCGCAAGGGCGCTGGTGCTATTCTCGGACTGATCAGAATGAGGAGGGCGTATTGTCTTCGCAGGCGACTGGCGAAGAGTTGGCAGGTGCGACATGCCCGGCCAAATCCACAAGCGCGAGCAGCTCCGCCAGGAATTCGTCCTCGGTGAGGTCGTGGCGAGCGGCTACCAGATCGTTGACAGCGCGGGCGACCGCGCGCACGGGGTGCACGGCCTCGATGATCTGGTCGCGGCCCACGGACTGGCCGGAGCTAATGCAGGCCGCTGCGGCGCGGGCAGCTGCCGCGTGCGCCCACTGCAGCAGGGCCTTCGCCGCCGGATCGACCAGGTCGGCGGTGAGGGCCTCATCGCAGAGCACGATCTCGGCAGCCAGGCGCAGGGCCTGCTCGCTGGTGACAGTGTCGCTCAAAGTCAACCTGCCTGCGGCTGGGCAGCAAGCACGCTCTCGAAATGCTCGGAGAGGGCCGCCTTGTTCGCCTCACCCACCAGCCGGTCTACAGGCTGGCCGTTGACCAGAAAGATCATCGTGGGCACCCCACGTACCCCAAAACGAAGGAGCGATTCCGGGTTGCTTTCAGCGTTGATCTGCACCACACGCACCCGGCCTGCATACTCCTGCGCCAGGGAGTCGATAATGGGCGCCATGCGGCGGCAGTGCGGGCACCAAGGCGCATAGAACTCGACCATGATGGGGGAGGGATCGGAAAGAGCGGCGTCCAGGTTCGAGTCGTTCACCTGAGTCAATACCTGAGATGCCATGAGCGCTCCTTACAGTCAAGATTCGGCCGGCCAGGTAATCTTTTGGACCATGGCGCAGGCATCGTGTACGACAGCGATGCCATGTTCCTGGCAAAAGCGCAGCGCAGCCTCCGATTCGGAGCCCGGTTGCAGCCACACGCGGCGGAGCCCCAGGCGGGCGCAATCTTGCAGCACCTGTTCGGTCACCGCTGGGGGCACAACCATATCCACGACCTCTGGCTGCTGCGGCAAGGCTTCCAGAGAGGGGTAGATCGGCTGGCCGTCGACCTCGCGCGTGTGAGGATTCACACCATAGACCTGATAGCCCGCTGCGCGCAGATTGCGGAATATCCGGTTCCCGTATTTGGCTGGATCGCTGGATACGCCAACCACTGCCCAAACCCGACGATGGATGAAATCATCGATGAGGGTGGCTTGATCCGTCTCCGACATGGCAACCTCCCGGCAGAAATGCGCAGCGGCTCGGGCACGGGCGCTGCATCCTGATGTGAGTATAGGTAGGCGCGGCGCGCCTGTCAAGGCATGGATGTGGCATGAGCAACTCGCGCTTGCATGCTCATTCTGGAGCGCGTATACTGGCGAGAATCCGCCGGATACTGCTATGAGGAGGCCTCTGCCATGCGTCTATCTCATCTCCTTGGCCGCACGCTCCGCGAGGTGCCGGCCGAGGCTGAACTGGTCAGCCATCAACTTTTGCTGCGGGCCGGGATGATTCGTCAACTGGCCGCGGGCATCTACAGCTATTTGCCCCTGGGCTGGCGGGTGTTGCATCGGCTGGAAACGATCATGCGCGAGGAAATGGATGCTGTTGGCGGGCAGGAGATCCTGATGCCCGTTGTGCACCCGGCGGAGATCTGGCAAGCCACAGGCCGCTGGCAGGCGCCTACCCCCGGCCCGGCCCTGGTGCGTTTTCAGGATCGCTTCGGTCACGATCTGGTCATCGCCATGACGCACGAAGAGGTTATTGCAGACTTGCTCAAGACCGAAATCTCCTCCTATCGCCAGTTGCCCTTTATGGTCTATCAGATTCAGACCAAATTCCGCGATGAGCCCCGCTCGCGCGGAGGGCTGATCCGAGTGCGCGAGTTTGTGATGAAGGATGCCTATAGCTGCCACGCTGATGCGGCCAGCCTCGACGAGTTCTACCCGCGGATGTACGAGGCCTATACGCGCATTTTTGAGCGCTGCCACCTGGACCATGTGGCGGTAGAGGCCGACACGGGCATGATGGGGGGCGCCGACTCGCACGAATTCATGGTGCTGGCCGATATCGGGGAGGATACGCTCATCCGCTGTGAGGGCTGCGCCTACAGCGCCAATGTGGAGCGCGCGACTTTTCGCCTGGAGCAGATGGCCGCTGAGGCGCCGCGCCCGCTGGAGGCCGTGCCGACCCCCGAGGCCTCGACGATCGAGGCGGTCGCCGCCTATCTGGGGGTGCCTGCCAGCAAGACGCTCAAAGCTGTGCTCTATGCCACACCCGAGGGGCAGGTGATCTTTGCCGTCATTCGGGGCGATCTGCAGGTGAACGAGGTCAAGCTCGCGAACCTGCTGGGCGGCGCTGCTTTGCGGCCGGCCACGGCGGAGGACCTCCGGGGGACGGGCATTGTGCCGGGCTATGCCTCGCCCATTGGCGTGACGGGCGCCCGGGTGGTGGTGGACCCCTCGGCCCGCAGCGCCACCAACCTGGTCGCGGGCGCCAACCGGCCCGGCTACCACTATATCAACGTGAACTATCCGCGCGACTTTCAGGCTGATGACGAGGCGGATATCGCGCAGGCGCGGGCTGGCCTGGCCTGCCCGCGCTGCGGCGCCGAGTTGGCTGAAGCGCGGGGCATCGAGATTGGGCACCTCTTCAAGCTGGGCACGCGCTACAGCGCCGCTGTGGGAGCTACCTTCCTGGATGCCGCTGGTGAACCGCAGCCGGTGGTGATGGGTTCTTACGGCATTGGCGCAGGCAGATTGCTGGCGGCCATTGTGGAGCAGCACCACGACGAGAAGGGCATCATCTGGCCGCCAGCTGTGGCGCCGCTGCCGGTGCACCTGGTGAGCCTGGGCCTCGACAAGCCCGAGACCTCAGCGGCCGCGGAGGCCCTCTATGATGAGCTGGAACAGGCTGGCATCGGTGTGCTTTATGATGACCGCAGTGAGACGGCAGGGGTCAAGTTTAACGATGCCGACCTCATCGGACTGCCCTTGCGCCTCACCATCAGCCCGCGCACGATCGGGGCGGGGACGGTCGAGGCCAAGCTCCGCTGGGAGAGCGAAAAGAGCTTCCTGCCGCGGGAAGGGATTGTAGCGGCGGTGAGGGAGGCGCTGGAGGGGGCTGCGCTCTCGTAAGGCCTGTCGCGTGATACGCGGGGCTGCTATGGGGGCGTAATACGCCTCAATCCAGCCTCGCTACCAGGAACGGCACCAGCGTCTCGACCGCCTCGAGCCCGGCGTGCAGGCCCTGTGGCAGGTGAGTGCGCTGGCGATAGTCGAGCAAGTAGTTGTCGCGGGCTGTGACCACCAGGTCGCCCAGGCGGTAGGGGGTTTCTCTGGCTGGCTCGCCGGGACCCAGGAGCCCTGCCCGCAGGGCATCGATTGAGCGCACGGTGAAGAACTGCTCCGCCAGGCGCTCGTGCAGGTAGCGCTCTGCGGCCTCCAGGCGGCCCTGGCGCGCATAGAGATAGGCGGCGCGCAGGCTGCCGGTGGCGGGCAGGAGAATGTCATCCCACAGCTCGCGGTGGCCGCTGAGGATCACAGGACTCCCTTTGCCCGGCAGCTGGCCATGGTCAGCCGTCATCACTACGAGCGTGCCCCGGCGTTCCTCAGGGGTCAAGGCGTCCAAGAACTCGCGCTGCAATGCACAGTCCAGGGCGCGCATGTTGGCGGCCCAGGCATCTGTCTCGGCGCCCTGCAGATGGCCGACGCTATCAGGCTCGGCCAAGTAGGCGACCAGGAGTTGGCGCTCATGCTTATGCGCGCGCAGCGCTTGGCGGAGTAGGACGCATAAATCGCCGATGGCGACAAAGCGGACGGTTTCGGCGACGCCGCGGAAGCAGAGGCGTGAGAACCCGGTGCGCGCCAGGTCGACATTGATCAGACTGCAGGTCACGACCCCCTGTGGGGCGAGCGCTTCGGCCAGGCCGGGCACAGGCAGGAAGGTCTGCAGGTCCAGGCCGCGGGCGGGGAGCTCGTCGCGCTGGGCGGCGCCAGAGGGGCTGAGCATGAGCATGTCGGCGATGAGACCGTACTCGCGCAGGTACATCATGTGCCCCACCAGGCCGTGCCGGGCGGGCGCGTAGCCGGTCCACAAGGTGGTCAAGGCCGAGGTCGTGGTGGTGGGGTAGACCGAGGTAATTGGCATCAGGCGGCCTCGGTGGGCCAGGCCGGCCAGGCCCATTTCGCCCTCCTGCGCCAGCAGATTGCGCAACGCAAACCAGCCCACGGCGTCGAAAAGCACCCAGACGACTCGTTGCACACCCTCTGCCAGGTCGGCCCAAAGCGCGGCCGGCAGCGGCGGCTCAGCGCCCGGCAACTGTGCACCCAGTATCGCGGCCAGGGTCGCCGGCAGGTTGGCAATCGAGAGCTCATAGTTGGGCAGGACCATTTCCGGCGGAAAGCTCAATGCGGAGAGCGCCGGCGAGCGCTGCCGCAGCAAATAGTACTCCAGGTCCTCGGCGCTCTCCAACGGGGGCGCCAGGGCGATGCCCTGTCTATTTCCCCTGTTCATGGCGCTGCCTTTCTGTGATAATCGGCTGTGCGTTACACAGCACAAAGCGTGCCCGACTCCTGACGGTGGAGAAGCCCAGGGCCCTGTCGGGTAGAGATTGCCCCTTCGCTCCTGCCGGTGTATAATCTCTATCCAAATTCTGCCAGACCCATCCAACCGCAAGCGCAACGGAGGCAGGCGTGCGTTTTCTCCATACGGCCGATATCCACCTGGGGTACCAGCAATACAACTCTGCCGATCGTTTTGATGACTTTGCGCGCGCTTTTCTGCGCGTGGTGGACCGCGCGGTGCAGGAGAAGGTGGATTTCTTCCTCCTGGCCGGCGACCTCTTTGAGAAGCGTACGGTGGATCCCCTGGCCATGCGCCAGGCCGTGGCCGGGCTGCAGCAGCTCCATGATGTGGGGATCCCGGTCATTGCGGTCGAGGGCAACCACGAGCGCGCCCATTACCACGATCAGTATTCCTGGCTCGAATTCCTCGACGGTATCGGCCTCATCACTCTGCTGGACCCACGCATTAAGGACGGCAAGCTTTACCTGGACCCCTATGCGCCCGAGGGCGGCGGCGCCTTTATCGACCTGCCGGGGGGCGTGAGGGTCTATGGCTTGCGGTATTACGGCGCCTCCACCGACAAGGCGCTGGCCCTTTTCCAGCAGGCGCTCTCGGAGTTGCCCGGCCCGCGCCCGGCCTACAGCATCCTGCTGACCCATGCCGGGCTGGAGGGTATTTTGCCGCGCTTCAACGGCGCCGTCAGCCGCCAGGCGCTGGAGCCCCTGCGCGAGCATATCAACTATGTGGGGCTTGGCCACATCCACAAGCCCTATCAGGTCGATGACTGGATCTATAACCCCGGGTCGCTCGAGACGTGGGCAATCGATGAGGCCGAGTGGGCCGATCGCGGCTATTACCTGGTAGACGTGGCGACGCACAGCCCGCTGGCCCACGAGGCGCAGCTTATCGCCTCACCCCGGCGCCCCTTTGTGCGCTTGCGGGTGAGTGTGGACGGTTGCGATACGCCCGAAGCCGTCTATGCTGCCATCAGCGCCCGCCTGTGCGAGCTGCCTGCGCATTTCAGTGAGCCCCCCGTGGCGGACCTTTCACTGGAGGGCTCACTTGCTTTTGACCGCATGGCGCTGGACCTGGGCCAGATCGAGGGCATGGTGAAAGGGGCGATTGCGCCGCTCCTGGTGCGCCTGCACAACAATACCCTGCCCATCGACGTGGCTGTCAACCCTCTGAGGGGCGCCACTCGATCTGATCTGGAGGCTCAGGTGATCTCGGAGTTGATTGGGCGCGATATGCGCTTCAGGGCGCATGCGGACGAGTGGGCCGAGGTCGCTATTGCGCTCAAGCAAAAGGCCGCCCTGGGCGCATCCCCTGCTGAAATCCTCGACTATCTGCGTGATGCCCAGGCGCGCCTGGCGGGGATGGACAAATAGGCCATGGAAATCCGTACTCTCGAGCTGGAAAACGTCAAGTCCTACGAGCGAGAGATGATCTCGTTCTCCCGTGGCATCAATGCCATCTGCGGCCCCAACGGCGCCGGCAAGAGCACCCTCATCGAGGCCATCGGCTTTGCCCTCTTCAACGAGGCCCCGGCGCGCAAAATGAGCAATTGGGTGCGCGAAGGCGCCAAGACGGCCACGGTGACGGTGACCCTGTTGGCCAACGACGAGCGCGAGTATCAGGTGGTGCGCAAGTGCGGGGCCCACGCCCAGTACTATATCTATGATCCAGAGATGGGGCAGCGTATCGTCGACAAGGCCGAGGATGTGCTACGCTGGCTTAGGGAGCAACTGGGAGTGGATGACACGGCCGACCTCGCAGCCCTCTACCGCGATGCCGTCGGTGTGCCGCAGGGGCTGTTCACGGCTGCTTTTTTGCAAACGCCCTCCAACCGGCGTGCGGTTTTTGATCCCCTGCTGCGCGTGGAAGAGTATAACAAGGCCTTTACCAATCTGCTCGATTCTCGCCATGCCCTCGATGAGCGTATCGGAGACCTGGGGCGCGAGATGGCCGGGCTGGAGGCGCAGGTGCAGGAGCTGCCCGGGCTGGAGGCCGAGGCGGCGGAGTTGGTGCGCGCTGCCGTGGAGGCGGAAGCGCGCCTGCGTGAGCTGGAGCCCATCCTGGCCGACTTGAGCGAACAGAAGCAGGCGCTGGAGCTGCTGCGCGACCGACTCCGTGTGCTGAGCGAGCGGTCGGCCCGCTTGGACGAGCGTGCGGGGGCGCTGAGGCAGCTTTTGCAGCAGGCCATGCGCCAGGTGGAGCAGGCGCGCCGGGCGGGGCAGACGCTGGCGGAATGCGAGCCGGGTCACCGCGCCTACCTGGCCGCACAAGAGGCCCGTCGGGCGTTGGAAGCGCGAGAGGCCGACCGCGCCCGGGCCCGGCAGGCCGCGCTGAGCGGCCAGGCCGAGTATCAGGTCAAGGCAGGCCGGGTGGCTAGCCTGGAACGGGACCTGGCCGCGGCCCGCGCAGCAGCGCAGGAGGCCCAGCGCCTGGCACCCGCTGCCCGCGAGCAGGAGGCCCTGGAGCGGGAGCTGCTGGCGGAGCAGGCGCGCGCGGAGCAGGCGCAGGTTGCACGTGCCCGGCTGGAGGGTGAGCGCCGTCGCCTGATGCAGTTGCAGGAGCGCTTGCAACAGGTGGAGGTAGGCCTGGCGGAGCGGCAGCGGCAGGAAGAAGAACGGGCGGCTCTGGAGCACGCGCTGGAAGATCTGGAAGAAGCGGTGCGCGCCCAGCGCGATGAGGAGGCGCGCCGGGGTGCCCTGTTGGAGCATCTCCGCGCCCAGAGTGAGGCGCTGGGCGCGGTGGAAGCGCCCCAGTGCCCCGTCTGTGAGAGCGAGCTGACCGCCGAGCGGCGTGCGGCGCTCCTGGAGCGCAACCGGGCGCAGATGAGCCAGGCTGAACAGGACCTGAGTGCGCTGCACGCCGAGCTGGCGCGGCTCATTGCACAGGCCCAGGCGGCGCAACGCTCTTTGCGGGGGGTGCAGTCGTCATTGACCCGGCTGCCGCGCCCGCAAGAGCACGAGGCGCTGCTGGCGGATGCCGCCCGCCAGGAGGCATTGGTGCGCCAGGCGGAGCAAGAGGCGGAGCGCCTGGCAGAGGCGGGGGCGCGTGCCCAGGCATTGCAGCAGCAGCTGGACCAATTGGGCGACCCGCGCGGGCAAGAGCAATTGGCCCTGGCGCAGGCGGCGCGGGAGGCGACGCTGGCGGCCGAGGTGGAGCGCGAGCGGGCGCAGGCAGAGGCGCTGGCGGCGCGCCAGGTGGAGTTGGAAGCCGCACTGAAGGCCTTTGATCACCTTGATGCCGAGATTGAGGCGGTGCGGGCGGAGCTGGCGGCCAAGGAGCCGGCGCACCAGCGCTATTTGCAGCATGAGCGCGAGGCAGCGGAACTGGCAGCGCGCGAGGCCCGCCAGCAGGAGCTGGAAACGGCCCTGGCGCAGGAGGAGCGTGAGCGGGAGGCGCTGGCGGCGGAGCTGGCAGTGGCCCAGGCCGGTTACCGACGCGAGGAGGCTGACCGCGTGACCGCGGCCTTTGTGCAGGCCAGCGAGGAGCGCAGCGGCTTGGCGGCCCAGGTTGAGATGCAGCGCAACCGGCTTGAGACGGCGCGGCAGCGCATCCAGGAACTGCATACGGCGGCAGAGCGTCTGCAGAGCGCCCGGCAGGAGCTGGAAGGATGGCAGGAGCTGGTACAGCTGCTGGAATACCTGCGCAGGCTGCTCAAGGAGGCCGGACCGCAGGTGACGCGCGCCCTGGTGGAGGTTATCTCGCAGCAGGCTGCCCGCATCTATGCCGATATTATCAGCGACTCTACAGGCCGCCTGCGCTGGAGCGAGGATTACGAGATCCTGCTGGAGCACAAGGGCTATGAGCGCTCCTTCCAGCAGCTCTCTGGGGGTGAGGAGATGGCCGCTGCCCTGGCTGTGCGCCTGGCCCTGCTGCGCGAGATCTCGGATATCGATGTCGCCTTTTTCGACGAGCCCACGGCCAACCTCGATGATACCCGGCGCGAAAACCTGGCCGGGCAGATCGTGGGGATCAAGGGCTTTTCCCAGCTCTTTGTGGTTTCGCACGACGATACTTTTGAGCGGGCCACCGACCATGTGGTGCGCCTGAGCAAAGAGGATGGCACGAGCCGCGTCCGGCTGGAGGCCTGATGCTCGATTCGCGCAAGGTTGCCCAGGCCCTGGCGGCCAAGAAAGCGCTCTTTGGCAACTATCACGGTGAGCACCGCCGCGCCCTGGCCGATGCCCATCAGACCTGGCGCGCGGCGATGGCGCTCTCGCGGGCCGAGTTGGAGGCGCGACTGCAGCATATCCCCTGGCCGGGCGCCCGCCCGACGGCGGAGCATGGCCGCACCCCGGATGGCATCTTCCGCTTTCCTGAGCGCTGGCAGAACCACGAGGAGGCCCGCGATTGGGCGCAGCGGGTGCTGCTGGGCGTGACGACGCTGGCCGTAGACGGCTCGCAGATCGCCCCGGCGCGCGAGTTCTCCATCCCGATTGGCGCGGTGCAGGTCGGCTGGTTCGAGAATCCCCACGACCCGGCGCGCCCCTACACCAAGGACATCTCGTTCGAGGTCCTGGCGCCGCAGGAGCTGGCCGGCGAGGGCGAAGGCGATTTCCCCGATGCAGAGGTCAACTGGCGGCGCTTCCGGGGTGAGTGCGAGCGTCTGAGCGCCTGGATGCGCGCACACCGCGGCCAGGAGCCCAAACCCGTCTGCTTCTTCGACGGGTCGCTGATCGTTTCCTTTGCGCAGCACATGCAGCCGGGGCGGCAGCAGGCGCATGTGCGTGCGGTGATGGACCTCTTGGCCGCTTCGGCGGAGAGTCGGGTGCCCCTGGTGGGCTATGTCGATACCAGCTATGCCGCCGATTTGACGGCGATGCTGGCGGCCCTGGACGGGCGCGCTGCGGCGGGCGGGCTCTCGGATGGCGCCCTGTTGCGCCCCTTGATGCATTGGGGAGACCGCACGGCTGCCTGGCTCTGCGCCCGTGAGGACGGCGTGCAGCCGCCGGCTGGTGTGCCCAAGTATTACGATCAGGTGGCTTTGCTTTACCTCAAGACCACGGCCGGCAATGCCCCGGCCCGACTCGACCTGCCGCGCTGGGTGCTGGAAGAGGGCGAATTGGAACGAGTGGTGGATATCGTGCGCGCCGAATGCGTGGTCGGCAACGGCTACCCCTATGGGGCCGAGACCGCCGACGCCGTGGCCGTCATCAGCGCGCAGGACCGAGAGCGCTTTTATGCAGCCTTTCAGCGCTTTGCCGAACAGGAGGGGCTGCCCCTGCACTTTAGCCGCAAAGCAGGGAGCAAGCTGGGAAGAAGGTAAGGACGGGAGACGACGAGATGCGCATCGGCAAGATTGCCCGTTCATCGAGCCATATTGACTATGTCTGCCAGGTGCACCAGGCTGGTGAGGTGGCTGAAGCGCCACAGCCGGCGGACTATGCCTTCGGCACTTTTGTGCGGGTTGTCGCCGGGCCAGGGCAGGCAATCATCGGCTTGATCTATAACACGGTGCTGGTGAACCCCGATTTTGGCGCCCTGGGGCCGCGCCTCTCCAATACGCAGGACCTGGCCGTCTTTTCACCCGATTACCTGAACGAAAAAGTCACCCTGGTGGGGATTGTGGCCATTGGCGCCTGGGGGCCAGATGGGCTGGTGTTGCACGGGGTGCCGCCGCAGACGGCGCAGATTGACGCGGTGGTGGAGAGCCTCTCCGACGAGGAGGTGCGCGCTTTCCACGCTGATGCGCGGGTGCCGGGGACCTCACGATCTGCGGGCAGCTCATGGGGGGGCCCGGCCCTGGGCGGGGTGCGCATCGGCTATGCGCCGGTGCTGATCGCCCACGGCAGCCCCCTGGCGCGCCACCTGCTGTTGAACATCCTGGAGCGCCTGGAGACCCTTTGCCCCGAGGCCTGCCAGCCACTGCGGGTGCTCAAGGGCAATGTGGCCTGGCGGGCGGCGGTCGAGCCCTTGGGCTAGGAGGCAATCATCTTGGCTGCAATCCATCCGATCGGCATCACCAAGGGCCCCGGAGAGACGGCGCACGAGTTTACCTTTGTCACGCCTGACCGCGAGCAATCGATCAAGGCGGGGGAGTTTGTCTATTACGAGGCCGTGGTTGACGGCAAGCCAAGGCGCGTGTTGGGGCGGGTGAGCGGCCGCCGACCCGTGCGCCTCTTCCCCGACGGTTTCCTGGCCGACCCCGAAGTCGCTCCCGAGGTGGTAGCCAGCATGATCGGCTATGCGCCGCAGGAGCCTGAGCTGTTTGAGATCACGGTGACCATTCTGGGCTACCATGACCCTGCGCTGCATGATTTTGTCAACCCGCGCCTGCCCCCCCGCGCCGGCTGCCCCATCTACATTGCCGATGATGGGATGCTGGCGGAGGTCCTCAACCGCCGCCGGGTAGGCGAGACGGGCGCGGCGCACATCGGCTCGCTCCTCAGCCGGCCGGCGGGCCAGGTGCCGGTGGTGCTCGATGCGGGGGCGCTCACCAGCACGCACCTGGCCATCATCGCCTCGACCGGCGCCGGCAAGAGCTACCTGGCCGGTGTGCTGCTGGAGGAACTGCTCGGCCCGCACAACCGCGCCGCCGTGCTGGTGGTGGACCCCCATGGCGAGTATGACACCCTGGATCAGATGGAGCGGGTGGCGGCCTTTCGCTCCGCTGACGGCTACCAGCCCGAGATCCACATTGTCCGCCCTGGCGATATCAAGGTGCGCTTTTGCGCCCTCAAGCTCGGGGACCTGCGCTATCTGCTGGGGGACCTCTCCGAGAAGATGCATTATTACCTCGGCCAGGTGTACCGGAGCATGGAGCGCAGGTACCATTCCCAGTGGACGCGCGGCCAGTTCGAGGTCATGCTGCGCGCGGGGCCCAAAGGCAAGCCCGTCACCGACCCGCAGGCCGACGAGGATCTCGATGACGATGAGGCTCAGGGAGACGCCGAGGAAGATTCCACCGTCGGTGCGCTGTTGTGGCGCTTTAACAACGTTTTCAAATCACCCATCTTTGATGACTATGACAGCCTGCCCCTGCGCCAGCTCTTCCGGCCGGGCCGCTGCACTGTGCTGCAGCTCAACGATGTGGAAGAGCGCGAGCAACAGGTGGTGGTGGCGACTATACTGCGCCGGCTCTGGCAGGCGCGCATGGATACCGAGCGCAAGCGGGTTGACGAGGCCAGTGAGAGCTATCTGCCCTACCCGGCCTTTGTCCTCATCGAGGAGGCGCACAACTTTGCCCCCGCGGCCGCCAATGTGATCACTTCGCAGATTCTCAAGCGCATCCTCTCCGAGGGGCGCAAGTTCGGGGTGGCAGTGGGCCTGATCAGCCAGCGGCCGGGGCGCCTGGATGCGGATGTGCTGTCGCAATGCATGACCCAGTTCATCCTGCGTATCGTCAACCCGGTGGATCAGGCGCGGGTGGCGGAGAGTGTGGAGAGCGTGGGGCGCGACCTGTTGGGCGAATTGCCGGCCCTCTCCAAAGGGCAGGCCGTGGTGGCGGGCGCTGCGGTGAACACGCCGGTGCTCTGCCGAGTGCGCCCCCGCCTTACTGAGCATGGCGCCGATGACCTGGATGCACCCAGCCGCTGGGTGCAGTGGTGGGCCAACGGGCAGGACTCGGGACGCGAGCGCGACCTGTCGTTCCTGGCGCAGCCCCCTACACGGGGCCGCAACAAGCTGTTCAAGGTGAGCAAGTGAACCGGAGGTAGCCTATGTCTCAGCGCGACCTGATTGCCCTGGCGATCTCCTACGTGTGCGCCTTTGGCCTGCTGCTGGGGGCGGAGGCCATCCGCAAGTGGCGAGATTGGCCGCAGGATTTCACGCGCAAGATGGTGCATGTGGGGGCCGGGCTGTGGGTGTGGGGGCAGCTCGCCCTCTTTGAGCACTGGACGATTGGGCTCATTCCCTTTGCCTCCTTCATCGGGCTGAACTATCTCTTTTACCGACGGCAGGTTTTCCAGGCGGTCGATAGCGCCTCCTCCTCGCCGGGCACTGTGTACTTTGCCCTGTCGATCACGCTGCTCAATCTGCTTTTCTGGCGGACGGGAGGCGCGCTCGACTGGGCGCCGGTGGCTACGGCGGGGATCATGGCCATGACCCTGGGCGATGCGGCGGCCAGCATCGTGGGGCGGCGCTGGGGGCGCGCGGGCTATACCGTCTTTGGGGCGCACCGCACCTGGGTGGGCTCCGCCGCCATGGCCGTCTTTAGCCTGGTGGGGATTGCCTTTACGCTGCTTGTGCTGCCCGGCTCGCCGCTCAGCCCATCTAGCGTGCCCTTGGGTGTGCCTCGCGCCCTGGGGTACGCTGTGGTCGGTGCGGCAATCGCCACCGTGGCCGAGGCGCTCTCACCGGCCGGCACCGACAACCTGAGCGTGCCACTGGCTACCGGGCTGACGCTGTATTTACTGGAAATCATTTAATCCCTGTATTGCCCAATGGGAGGGCTACCGATGGAAATCATCCAGATCGATCCCACGAACCGGAGGCAGACCAGGCTTTTCCTGGATCTGCCCTTTCGCATCTACCGCCATACCCCACAGTGGGTTCCGCCCCTGGCCAGCGATGCTGCGCTGGTGCTGGACCGGCGCCGCTACCCTTTTTATGAACACTCCGAGGCCGCGTTCTACCTGGCCATGGAGGGCGAGCGGGCCGTCGGGCGCATTGCGGCTATCGATAACCGGAACTTTAACGAGTTTCACAAGAGCGAGACCGGCTTTTTCTACCTCTTCGAGTGCGAGGACAACCGTGAGGCGGCGCTGGGGCTATTCGAGGCGGCCTGCGCCTGGGCGCGCGGACGCGGGCTGAAGAAGATGTGGGGCCCTAAAGGGTTCACGGCCCTCGATGGCCTGGGGCTCCTGGTGAAGGGCTTTGAATATCCGCCGGCGACTGGCATTCCCTACAATCCGCCCTACTATGAGCAACTGGTGGAGGCGGCAGGGTTCAAGCCGTTCGACGACGACGTGTCGGGCTTTCTCGATGCCCGCACGTACCGGTTCCCGGATAAGATCCACGAGCTCTCGGCGCGGGTGATGGAGCGGCGGGGCCTGCGCATCGCTCGCTTTCGGACTAAGGATGAGCTCAGGGCCATTATCCCAAGCCTGCGCGAGCTCTATAACAACTCGCTGGGCGAGAATTTTGACCAGGTGCCCTTGACCGAGGGCGAGATGAAGCTGTTGTCTGAGCAGATCCTGGCTGTGGCTGACCCTAAGCTGGTCAAGATCATCATGAAGGATAACCAACCGGTCGGCTTTTTGCTGGCCTACCCCAATATCACCGCTGCCCTGCGGCGCACTCGAGGCAAGCTCTTCCCGTTTGGCTGGATCGACCTCCTGCTGGAGCTCAAGCGCACGCGCACGATCGATGTCAACGGCGCGGGCATCCTCAAGGAGTATCAGGGGTTGGGAGGGCCGGCCATCCTCTTCAGCGAGATGCACAAGAGCGTGATGGAGGGACGTTTTCATTATGCGGAGCTGGTGCAGGTGAGTGTACATAACAGCAAGATGCAGCTCGCCATGCGCGACCTGGGGCTCGACTTTCGCAAAGTGCACCGGGTCTACGAAAAGGAACTCTAGGGTTCTGGGGATACATGGAGGGGGCCATGTGGGGCACAGCGCGTTGTGCCCCACATGGCCCCCTCCATGTATCCCCAGAACCCTAGACGAAAAAGGCGACGGCCAAGACGCCAGGCCCGGCATGGGTGGTGATGGCCGAGCCGACGGAGAGGACTGGAATCTCCTGGATGCCGAGTTGCTCGCGCAGGGTGGCCGCCAGGCGCTCGGCCTCATCGGGGGCGTCGGCATGCTGCACGCACAGGCGCGCGCCGGCTGTGCGTGGGCATTGCTCCAGCACCAGGCCAATGAGCCGCTCATAAGCGCGTTGGTGTGAACGCACCTTCTCCAAGACCTCGATGTGCCCATCCGTCAGGTGGAGGACCGGCTTGATCTGCAGGATGCTGCCCACCAGGGCGGCGGCGCCGCCGATACGGCCGCCCTTTTGCAGGTATTCCAGCGTGCTGATGAGAAAGTAGGTGCGGCTGCGGATTATCATATCCTGCACGCGCGCCTGGATCTCGTCGGCGCCCAGGCCACTCTCGGCCCATTCGACGGCGGCCATCACGATCATGCCCAGGGCGCCACCGATGGTGCGGGTATCGATGACGCGGATATCGGCCTTGCCGAACCCTTCCGCCTGATCCAGCGCCGCGAGGGCAGAGCGGACGGTGCCGCTGGCGTCAGCAGTTGGGTGGATCGAGAGGATTGTCTGCGCGCGGGCCAACTCACGCTGATAGGCTGCAACAAACTCGGCCGGTGGTGGGGCTGCTGTCTTGGGGAGCTGCGCCGAGACCTTGAGCCTGCGCACAAATTCGGCATAGGTGATCTCCCTGTCCTCGAGATAACTCTCCTCACCGAACATGATGACCTGGGGGACTACAGGCAGGTCATGGGCGGCAGCGTACCCAGATGGCAGGCTGGCAGTGGTGTCGGTGACGATGCGCACGGTTTGCTTGGCTTGATTGGTGCTCAAGATGCCTCACCCCCTGTTGTAAGGGTTGGGCCGGTGACGGATCTGATCCGGCCGGCCCGGTTATCCCCCTCGGCTGGCTGACACCACGAGGAGGTGTTTTCTATGAGTAGCCTGTTGTGATGATTACGTTGGGGTGTGGCCTCCAGTTGCGGGTGGTGATAAGGGCCGCCGGCGCAACGGAGGGTCAGCCAGACCGATCTCACAGAACCGCTCTAAAACCCATTCTACATGCAGAGCACAGTCGAGTCAACGCGTATAGCGCGTGCTCCGATCTGGGGAGCCACGAGGCCTGGCATGAGGCGTGCTATGATATGTTTGGAGGAGGTGCGCGATGCAGGGGTGGCCTGTACGAATTGCTGAGAGCCCGGCGGATTATGAGCGGGTGATGGCCCTTTTCGGCGAGATCGAGGGCCCGGAGGAAGTGGCCTACTGCCAGCAGCGCCTGATGCACCTGCGTTACCGGCCGGAGCTGACGCGTTACATCGAGCTCGACGGCAGGGTTGTCTGTGCGGTCCTGCTCCGCCACGACCGCTGGCTGGTGGATGGTGCGCCGCTGGATGTGGGTTTTGTGGAGAACATCCTCACCCACCCGGAATACCGCGGGCGCGGGCTCTTTACGGCCCTGCTCCAGGACTCTCTGACTTTTCTGCGCGGCGAGGCCTTTGCGCTGGCGAGCCTGCATGGCCCGGTGACCCTCTATGCCCGCCTGGGCTATGCGCCGGTGCGCTACCATAGCGCAGTGACCTTGCCGGCTGTACAGGCGACGGCGCTCCCCAGCAACGGGCGAGCGCGCCCGTTTACCCGTGATGACATTGGCGAAGTGAGCGCGCTCTATGCCGCCAACTATGGGCCTCTGGCAGGCAGTGAGGAGCGTACGGCGGGTGTGTGGCACGGGCTGTCGCAATGGAAGGGCGCTCTGGTTATCGAGGGCGCCAACCGGTCGCTGACGGCCTACGCTAAAGTGGAGCAGCGCTTTGTGCGGCGCAAGCTGCGTGTGGTCGAGGCGGCGGCGGCCGATGGACAGGCGGCCGCGGCGCTGCTGCAAGCCCTTGGCCGGCAAGCACAGGAGGAGGGGCTGGAGGAGGTCTACCTGCCCCTGGCGCCCGAGCATCCGGTGGCGCGCGCAGTTCTGGCAGCGGGGGGCAAGGCGCGCCTGGTGGGCCCGCAAGCGCAGGGCAGCCATTGGGGACACGAAGATCAAGCGCGGGTTGTCGATCTGTCGGCAGCCCTGACGGCCCTGGCCCCTGCGCTGAGCCGACGATTGAGCGCCTCAATCTATGCGGGCTGGCAGGGCAATATCGCCATCGATACCGACGAGGGCTCAGCCAGCCTGGAGATCGATGCGAACGGTGTACGGGGCACGGCGCGGGATGGCGTGACGCAGGGCGTGCTGCGCCTGCCCGCGCGGCTCCTGGCGCCGCTGTTTCTGGGCACCCTGGGCGCGCGCGAGCTGGTGGCGCAGCCAGGGGTGGAGGCCAATGTGCCTTTGCTGGGCCTCCTGGGGGCCCTTTTCCCGCCGCGCTGGCCGGTTTCGGAGAACGAGGACTGGTGGATCGAGATCGACTGAGAGTATCAGCCGAGCCTGGCGCGGATGTACTGCTCGGGCCAGGCGATTTCCTCGTGCAGGGCGTGGGCGGCGTGTAGCGGCCAATAGGGATGGCGCAGCAGCTCGCGCCCCAGCGCCACGGCATCGGCGCGCTCGTTGTGTATGATCTCGGCGGCCAATTCCGGTGTGCTGATCAGACCCACGGCGATGGTGGGGATGCCCGCCTCGCGGCGGACCTGCTCGGCCAGGGGCACCTGATATCCGGGGCCGAGGCTGGGCGGCGCCGTGGGCAGCAGGCCGCCTGAAGAGCAATCTACCAGGTCCACGCCGTGCTCCTTGAGCCAGCGCGCCACTTGCACGGTATCCTCGATGGTGAGGCCACCTGGCGCCCAATCGGTGGCGGAGAGGCGCACCAGCAGCGGTCTTTCCGCCGGCCAGAGGGCGCGCACCGCATCTACCACCTGCAGCAGCAGCCGCGCCCGGTTGGCCAGCGACCCCCCGTACTCATCAGCACGCTGATTCGAGAGCGGCGACAGGAACTCGTGCAGGAGGTAGCCGTGGGCGCCATGGATCTCGGCGGCGGCAAAGCCGGCCTCCAGAGCGCGGCGGGCAGCCGCGCGAAAGGCATTGATGATGGTCCCAATTTCCTCTGCGCTCAGCGCTTCGGGCACCACCCAGCCCTCATCCTGGGGAATGGCGCTTGGCCCCACCGGTTGTTGGGGGCCCACGCCTTGGGCTGGGGTGAAAGCTTTGCGGCCGGCGTGCGCCAACTGCACGGCCATGGCGGCCCCCGCGTTGCGGCAGAGCTGGACAATCCTGCTGAGCGGCTCAATGTGAGCGTCATCCCACAGGCCCAGGTCATGCACGGTGATGCGGCCGCGTGGCTCGATGGCTTCGGCCTCGGGTCCCCTTACTGAACCCATCACTGAACTGAACCCATCACTACGACGCTGAGCGTCATTCACGCACCATCATGACCTTGACGGCGTCGCCCGGGCCCTCGGCGAGGATGGCGGGCAGGTCGTCCAACGCCACCTTGCGCGTGATGAGGGGGGCTACCTGCACGCGGCCGGAGGCAAGCAGGGCCAGTGAGCGGCTGTGAGTAAAGGGGTTCACAAAGGCGCCGCGGATGGTGATCTCGCGCCGGAAGAGGTCATAGGGCTCCACGCGGGCCTGGGCGCCGGGGGTCGCGACGCCGAACCAGACGACGGTGGCGCCCGGAGCGGCAAGAGCGACTGATTGCTCCGCCGTGGCGACCGAGCCCACGGCCTCAATGACCACATCGGCGCCGCCGTCGAGGCTGGAGCGCATCTCGTCGAGGCTGAGGGCCTTGGGGTCGAGCACGGCATCAGCGCCGAGCTGCAGGGCCAGCGTGCGGCGGCTGGCGACCGGGTCCGACACGACCACCCGGCTGGCGCCACTCAGGCGCGCGAGCTGGGCGTGGATCTGGCCGATGGCCCCGCCGCCGATGACCAGGACCGTCTGCCCCGGGCGGACCTCGGCCAGGTCGGCGCCGTGCAGGCAGCAGGCCAGAGGCTCGGCCATGGCGGCGGATGCCCAGTCCAGGTGGGCGGGGAAGGGGAAGATCTGCCGCCGGGGCGCCACGCAATACTCGGCAAAGCCGCCGTCATAGTTCACGCCGATGGCCGAGGCATTGCTGCAAAGGTGCACTTTGCCCTGGTGGCAGGCACGGCAGGTCCCGCACTGGATATTGGGGTCAACGGCCACCCGGTCGCCCGGCTGGAGGTCCGTTACTCCCTCGCCCACGGCCACCACGGCGCCCGAGAACTCGTGCCCGATGACGACGGGCGGCTCGGCATAGTATTCACCCTCGTAGATGTGGCGGTCGGTGCCGCAGACGCCGCAGGCCTTGACCTCCACCAGCACGTGCCCCGGCTGCAGCGCGGGCATGGGCCAGTCGCGCACGACGACGTTGTGTTTTCCTTCATAGACGGCAGCTTTCATGAGAGGTTTCCTCCTGATTCCGTTGGTTGTTCGGGTAGAGCCTTCCTGGCAGCTGTCTACGGCCCGGGCTCAGGCCGGGTAGCTTGCTCCGCATGGGCCCGGCCGTATCCAGGGGGTGGCGTGCGATATCATGGTGCTGCCGCCCTGCACCGCGGTGCAGGGCGGCAGCACCATGATATCGCACGCCACCCCCTGGAT
>DAOTVS010000342.1:0-11809 GCA_034436375.1 Anaerolineae bacterium
TTGCCTGCAGCCGGGCCGCCCGCGGGCGGCCCGGCTGCAGGCAACCCGCCCAATCCCCCCTCCCGGGTCAGCGCCGGGCAGGCGCACAGCACCTTGGCCGGCTGTTACCGGGAGCCGGCTGGGTCAAGTACGGTTGCAGTACTAAGCTGCGGCGACGTGGCGTGCTTGCGCGCGCCGGGTGCTTCCTGACAACCATGAGAGAATCTCCCAATGCATCAAGTATGCAGGAAATAGCGCGGCCGTTCCTTCTTATACTCCCTCGTGGTGGCCAACACGGCTGTTGCCTGGGGACGGATCCGGTCCTCAAGCTCCTGGACGGCGCTTTCCAGTTGCGCCTGCGAGCGAGCGTGGACCATGGCAAACAGAGAATAGGGCCACTCCGGGGGATAGCTGGCCCGCTGGTAGCAGTGGCTCACCGCCCAGTGCGCTGCGACCATCTCGCCAGCGAGGGGGATGGCCTCCTCCGGCAGCTTCCAGCAGACCATGGCGTTGGCCGTATAGCCCGCCTGCTGGTGACGCAGGATGGCCCCATAGCGGCGCACAATGCCGGTGGCCCGCAGGCGGCGGGCAGCATCGAGCAACTCAGCTTCCCGCAGGCCCGCCTGCACAGCGAGGCTCCAGAAGGGACGCTGCACCAGGGGCAGGTCAGCCTGCAGCGCCCGCACATAGGCAATATCCTCCTCGGCCAGTATGATGGGCGGCATCGCTGGAAGCAGGGCAGGCTGCCCCACGCCTGGGCCCTCGCCATTGAGGTCAAAGCGGGCATCGATCTTGAATGTGCGCACCACCGGCAGGCTCAGCATCCGCAGCACGCCGGGCTGCTCCGCCAGGGCCTGCGCCTCCTGCATCAGGTCGGCCTTGGGCGGCACGGCCAGGGTGAACCACAGATTAAACGCGTGATCCCGGCCGTAGCTGTGGCTGACGCCCGGGTGCCGGCCGATAGCGTCAGCAACCGCATCCAGCCGCCCCGGCTCCACCTGGAGCGCCACCAGTGTGCTCCGGTAGCCCAGGCGGCGCGTGTCGAATATGGCGCTAATCTCGCGCAACAGGCCTCGCTCGCGATAGCGGGGGATGCGCTCGAGCACCGCCGATTCTGTCCAACCCAGGCGCTCCGCCAGGTCGGTGTAGGGGACGGCATTCAGAGGGAACTGGTCCTGCAGCAGCATGAGCAGCAGGCGATCCTCATGCTTCAGATCAGTCGCCATGCACACCCCCGGCAGCGTGCGGCTGATAGGTGCAATACGGCTCCTGGGCCAACACATTCCCCGTAGCCGAGAAAGCGCGCGCCCGGCACCCGCCGCAGAGGCGCACAAACTCGCACTCGCCACACTTGCCCTCCAGACGAGACCAATCGCGCAACATTTGAAAGAGCGTAGAGTGCCGGTAGATCTCGTGGAACGGCTGCTCACGCACATTGCCGGCCAGGAGGGGCAGATAGCCGCAAGGGAAGACCTCGCCGCGGTGTGAGATGAAGCAATAGCCGTTGCCGGCCAGGCAACCTCGGCTGGCCCGGTCCAGCCCGCCGTGAGGCCCCTCCGCCCGGCGGCGCTGCGCGGTGATGCGTCGGTACTGGGGGCCACAGGTGACCCGCACGGGGATAGGCGATGAGGCGGCTGTTTCATCGATCCAGCGGAGGGTCCGCTCGTACGCCTCGGGCGTGATCTCGTCGTCCGCCTGGCCGCGCCCCGTCGGCACAAGCATAAAGATGTTCCATGCCCTGGCCCCCAGGCGGATGGCCAACTCGTACACGGCGGGCAGATCGTCAAGCGTCTGCTCCAGCACCGTCGTATTGAGCTGGAACTCGACCCCCGCCTCGCGGCAGGCCGCCAGCCCTTGAAGCGCCGCGGCAAAAGCGCCGGCGACGCCGCGCACCCGATCGTGGCGCGGCGCACAAGAGCCGTCGATGCTGACCGAGATGCGTGCAATCCCCGCCTCGGCGATGCGCCGGGCCACCTCGGCTGTGATCAGCGTGCCGTTGGGCGCCATGACCACCCGCAGGCCCCGCTCGCGGCCATAGCGGGCGACCCGGAAGACGTCTGGCCGCAGCAGGGGCTCGCCGCCGCTGATGATAAACACGGGCGCCGCCAGGGTCACGATGTCGTCAATCACACGCTCGATCTCGGCCGTGGTCAGCTCATCCGTCGCTGGCTTGGCCTGGGCATTGGCGCGGCAATGGATACAGGTCAAGTTGCAGGCCTGTGTCGATTCCCAGGCCACCACTGCCAGCGGGAGAACACTCTGTGCTATGCTCGCGTTCGTCATTGCTCGCCTCACCCTTCCCGCAACCAGCGAGCCGCGTCCTTGGCCCAGTAAGTGATGATCGCATCGGCGCCGGCGCGCTTGATTGCGGTGAGGATCTCCAGGGCAGCCCGGCGCTCATCGAGCCAGCCAGCCGCGGCCGCTGCTTTCACCATGCTGAGCTCGCCGCTCACGTTATAGGCCACCAGCGGCAGATTATACCGTTCGCGCACACGGCAGAGCACATCCAGGTAGGCCAGGGCCGGCTTGACCATCACCATATCGGCGCCCTCGTCAACATCCTGCGCCACCTCACGCAGCGCCTCCCGCTGGTTGGGTGGGTCCATCTGATAGCCCCGCCGGTCGCCATACTCAGGCGCCGAGCCAGCGGCCTGCCGGAAGGGCCCGTAGAATGCCGAGGCATACTTGGCGGCATAAGAGAGGATAGCCGTACAGGGGTAGCCCGCCCCATCCAGGGCCGTGCGAATGGCCGCAATGCGCCCATCCATCATATCTGAGGGGGCCACAATATCAGCGCCCGCCGCCGCATGAGAGACGGCAATGCGGGCCAGCAGTTCCAGCGTGGCATCATTGTCGAGGCAGCCATTGGGCAACCCCTTACCAGCGCACTGTTCGGGCTTGGCGCGGACGACGCCGCAGTGCCCATGGTTCGTATACTCGCACAGGCAGACGTCGGTGATCACCACCAGCTCGGGCGCCGCCGCCTTGAGGGCACGCACCCCCTGCTGCACGATCCCCTCCGGGTCATAGGCTTCCCGGCCGGTCTCATCTTTGCAGGCCGGCAGCCCAAAGAGCAGCACCGCCGGAATACCCAGGCTCACCAAATCCTGCGCCTCACCAGCCAGCTGATCTACACTGAGGTGATAATTGCCGGGCATGGCCGGGATCTCTTCCCGCAGGCCGCGGCCATGGATCAGAAAGAGCGGGTAGATCAGGTCGCCGGTGGAGAGGGTCGTCTCACGCACCAGCCGCCGCAGGTTCTCGCTGCAGCGCAGGCGGCGCGCGCGATACTGTGGGAAGCTGCTCATGCCAGCAACTCCTTCTCTGTCAGATAGCAGGCCGGGTCGGGCGCCCACGGGTCGCCATAGACCGCCTCCGCGCGCACGCGCAGGTTGCCGTTACAGAGGTCCAGATAGCGGCAACGGCTGCAGCGCCCGTGCAGGCGCGGTTTGCGGTCTCGTAACCCGGCCAGCAGCGGGTCGCGAGTATCCCCCCAGATTTCACTAAAGGGGCGTTCGCGCACATTGCCAAAGCTGTAATGCTGCCAGAACTGGTCAGCGTGCACCCGGCCGAGATGGTCAATATCGGCAATGCCGCTGCCGCTGGCATTGCCACCGTTCCAGCGCAACATCTCCAGCACCTCATCGGTACGCTCGGGCCAGCGCGCCTGCACCCGCTGCAGCAGATAGGGGCCATCAGTGTGATTATCCACGGTCAAGATTTCGCAGGGCACACCACAAGCATGGAAATCCTCCGTCCGGGCAAAGATCATATCCATGGCAGCCCGGGTTTCGGCCGGGGTGAGATCATCGGCCCGGATCTGTTGGCCGCGGCCTGCATAGACGAGATGATAGAAGCAGGCCCGGGGAATGCGCTCACGCTCCAGCAGGCTAAAGATGGCATCGAGGTTGCCGACGTTGTGCCGGTTCAGGGTCAGTCGCAGCCCCACCCGCACCCCCGCCTGCTTACAGTGGCCGATGCCGGCCAGGGCAGCGTCAAAGGCGCCCTGCCGGCCACGGAAGCGATCATTAATGTCGCGCATGCCGTCGAGGCTGATGCCGACGTAGGAGAACCCGGCCGCCCGGATGCGCCGGGCCATGGCCTGATCAATCAGCGTGCCGTTGGTCGAGATGACTGTGTGCAGCCCCCGGGCCACGGCATAGGCGCCCAGCGCAAAGAGATCATCCCGCAACAGAGGCTCGCCGCCCGAAAAGAGGAGCACGGGCACGCCGTACTGCGCGAGGTCATCGATCATGCGCCGGGCCTCGTCGGTGCTGAGCTCATCCGGATCCTGGCGCGCGCGGGCGCTATAGTAGCAATGGGCGCAGGCCAGGTTGCAGGCCCGGGTGCAGTTCCAGACGACCACGGGCTTGCGCTCCGCTGCCGAGTGCGGCCGGCCGCCCACCGACCCCGCCGGTTGGCCGTAGCGCAGGCCATCGGCCCGCATCGTGGTTCCACAGAGAAGCCTACTCACACCGATCATCCGCTGCTCGTCCTTTCACTTTATACCATGCGATAATGGCCCGGATCAGCCCATCGATGGTATATTCCCCGGCAATGATCGCCGGTTGCAGCCCCGCGCTCCGGGCGGCCTCGGCGGTCACCGGGCCAATGCAGGCGACAGCCACCCGTTCCAGGGCCTGCGCGGCGATCCCGGGGCCCAGGGCCTCCACCAGATGCCGGACGGTGGAGCCGCTGGTGAAGGTAATGATATCGGCCGCAGCCAGCAGTGCGGGCAAACGAGTCTCCAGCCCGGCCGGCCGCAGCGTGCGATAGGCCACGGCCTCCTCGACCTCAGCGCCGCCGGCCCGCAGGCGCTCGGCCAGCGCAGGGTTGGCGACACCCGCTCGCGCCAGCAACACGCGCTGCCCACCCACCGCCCCCATCGCCTCAGCGATTGCTGCACCGGTGTATTGGGAGGGCACCACATCCGCCCGCACGCCATGCCGCGCGAGCTCTGCAGCGGTCGCCGGCCCGATGGCGGCCACACGCACCCCGGCCAGGGCGCGCGCGTCCAGCCCCGCCTCAGTCAGGCGCGCGAAAAAGGCCCCCACCCCGTTGGCGCTGGTCAGCACCAGCCACTGATAGTCGCCGAGTCGGCGAATCGCCGCATCCAGCCGCTCCCAGCTCGCGGGCGGCGCGGTCTCGATAAGGGGGCACTGCAGCACCTCGGCGCCGAGGCCACGCAGGGCGGCGGTCAGCCGGCCAGACTGCTCCAGCGTGCGGGTGACCAGCACCCGCAACCCGAACAGCGGGCGCCGCTCAAACCAACGCAGCCGGTCCCGCAGGGTCACGACCTGCCCCACGACGGTCACGGCCGGCGCCCCAAGCCCAGCCTGCTGCACACGGGCAGCGATATCGGCCAGAGTGCCTGTAACCGTGCGCTGCCGACCGAGGGTGCCCCACTGAATCACCGCCACCGGCGTTCCGGGCGCCCTCCCCTGGGCCATCAGCGCCGCGGCGATGACCCCCAGGTTAGCGACGCCCATCAGAAAGACCAGGGTATCCATCCGCGCCAACGCCGGCCAATCCAGGTCGCTCTGGGGCTTGCCGGGGTCCTCGTGCCCGGTGACGATGGCCATGCTGCTGGCCAGGCCACGCTGGGTGACGGGAATGCCCGCATAGGCCGGCACCGCCACCGCACTCGAGACGCCCGGCGCCACCTCGCAGGGGATGCCGGCCGCAGCCAGTGCCTCTGCTTCCTCACCCCCGCGCCCAAAGACAAAGGGATCCCCGCCCTTGAGCCGCACCACTCGCCGGCCCTCGCGGGCCAGGCGCACCAGCAGAGCATTGATCTGCTCTTGGGTGCACGCGTGCCGGCCGGCCTTCTTGCCGACATAAATCCGCTCCGCGCCGGGCGGCGCATAGTCCAGCAGATCGCAGGGGGCCAGGTAATCATAGACGATGACCTCGGCCTGCCGCAGCGCCTCCACGCCGCGCAGGGTAATCAGGTCGGGGTCGCCCGGGCCGGCGCCCACCAGGGTCACACTGCCCGGCTCACACATAGGCTGCGGCCTCGACCAACAGGCTCTCGCACCCCTGCTGCAACAAACGCTGCGCCAGGTCGCGCCCCAATTGCTCGGCAGCCGGGCAGGGGCCGGAGATCGCCCCACGCGCGCTGCGCCCGCCGGGGCCGCCGGCCACCAGCCCACGCAGATGCAGCTCGCCCCCGCTCACGACGGCATAGCCGGCAATCGGCATGTGGCACCCGCCGCCCAACGCCCGCAGAAAACTGCGCTCGGCCGTGACGGCGGCGCGCGTCTCGGCATGATCGATAGCCTGCACCAGGCCCAGCGCCTCCGCATCCTCCGCACGTACCTCCACAGCAATAGCCCCCTGCCCCACCGCCGGCAGCATGATCTCCGGCGGAAGCGGCGCCACCATGTCGGTCACCCGACCCAGGCGGACCAGCCCAGCCATGGCCAGAATGGCGGCGTCGAACTCACCCGCCGCCACCTTGCGCAGGCGCGTATCGACATTGCCGCGGATGTCGGCAGTCTGCACGTCGGGCCGCTGGGCCAGGACCTGCAGCGCGCGGCGCGACGAGCTCGTGCCCACGCGCGCACCCGGGGGCAGGGCCTCCAGGCTCGGCTTGAGCCGGCTGACCAGGGCATCGCGGGGATCGCCCCGCTCCAGCACCGCACCGATGACCAACCCCTCGGGCTGAATGACCGGCATGTCCTTGAGACTGTGCACGGCCAGGTCAATCTTGCCGGCGCAAAGGGCGTTTTCGATCTCCCTGACGAAAACGCCCTGCCCCCCAAGCGCCGCCAGGGAGGTCTGCCGATCCCGGTCCCCCCCAGTCGTGACGCGCTCGATGGTGAAGGCCAACTGTGGCTGCACGGCCCGCAGGGCAGCAACCACCATCTCGGCCTGGATCAGCGCCAGTGCGCTGCCCCGTGTGCCAATCCGGAAAACCCTCACCCAATCGCTATGAGTGCTCATCAGCCCCTCTCCTGTTCTGGAAATGGCCCAAGCGCCCGGCAATGAGACCCATTTTCATCATGTGTTGTGCCGCCTGGGCATGGGCAATCGGTCCATATGCACCGGCAGGAAAAGATCCCGAACCAGGTCCGCCGCCTGCCCCCCCCGGCCCTCACAGGCCAGCTCTTTCAGGCGCACCGTCGGCGCATGCAGGAACTTGCCGACGATATTCTGCGCCAGCACGCGGATAACCTCTTCCTGATGCTCCGTCAGAGGGCCCAGGCGGCGCAGCGCCCGCGCCACTTCCCGCTCACGCAGTTCCTCGGCGGCCGCCCGGATGTCGCGGATGGTCGAAACCACCTCCCGGCTACAGAACCAGGACAAAAAGTCCTTGTTGCAGGCCTCCACGATGGCCTCCACGCGTGGCACCTCGCGTTGGCGCTGCGCCAGATTGCCCTGCGCCACCGTCTGCAGATCGTCGATATCCGAGAGATAACAGCCCGGGAGCTTGCCGACAGCGGGCTCGATGTTGCGCGGCACGGCAATATCGATGAGAAACAGGGGCCGGCCGCTCCGACGTGCCATGGCCGCCTGCACTTGCCCGGTATGGATGACCGTGTGCGGGGCCGCCGCCGAAGAGATGACAATGTCGGCCAGCTCAAGCACCCGGCTCAAGTCGTCCCAGCCATAGGCTGTGCCGTCAAAGCGCCGCGCCAACAACTCACCCCGCTCACGGCTCCGGTTGATGACCAGAATCCGACCGGCCCCATTGTCACTCAGGTTGCGTGCAGCCAGCTCCGCCATCTCACCGGCCCCGACCAACAGGATGGTGCGATCACCGAGCGAGCCAAAGACGCGCTTCGCCAGCTCGACCGCCACATGGCTAACCGATACAGCATGCTCGCTGATGGCCGTCTCGGCGCGGGCGCGTTTGCCGCACTGAAGCGCCCGGCGGAAGAGAGCAGCCAGCACCGGGCCGGCCGCATGGCAGCTCAGCGCCGCCTGGCAGGCCGCGCTCACTTGGCCGAGAATCTGGGGCTCACCCAGGATCATGGAATCCAGGCCGGCGGCGACGGCCATGAGGTGCCGGGAAACCGCTTCGCCACCATAGTGAAAGAGATAGGGCGTCAGGTCAGGCAGAGGCACGCCGCGCGCCTCGGAAAGGGCCGTGCAAATGCACCCCGCAGCCTCTTGCCCATCGTGCGCCACGCCGTAGACCTCGAAACGGTTGCAGGTCGAGATGACGGCGCATTCCGCCAGGCACCCCCGAAGATGGCCCGCTGGCTGGCGCAGCCTGGCCATCAGCTCGATCTGCTCGGCCATCGCAAGCGCCAGCCGCTCACGAACCTGCACAGGGGCCGTGCGATAGGTGAGGCCAACCAGAAGGAGCTGCATGGACGAGGGCAATGTTATTTCGCCTCCAGAATCTCGGCTGCCCGGGCGCGCGCTGCCTCCATCCCGCCGGTGCGCACACAGGCCAGGAGTTCTCCATCGAGAAGCCTATCCCACATCCTGCGCTGAGCCTCGGGCGAGAGCTGCTGCCGCAGGCGCGGCCGCAGCGCGGCGAGTACGGCCAGCAGGTCGCCATAGGCTGGATCCAGCACATTTTCCAGCATCTCGCGCAGATGCCGGGCCAGGGCGGGGCTCTCACCGCCAGTAGAGATGGCGATCGTCAGGTCTCCACGCCGCAGGATGGCCGGGACGATAAAAGTGCAGAGTGCGGGATCGTCGACAACGTTCACTGGCGCCCCCAGGCGCTGCGCCTCGTGCGAGATGGCGCTGTTCACCGCCCGCTCGCCCGTTGCGGCAATGACCAGGGCAGCCCCTTCCAGGTCGCCAGGGCGATAGGGGCGTCGAATGGGCGAGATCGAGCCCGCCTCGCTCAACGCCTCCAGCTCCGCACAGAACATGGGGCTGATCACCACCGGCCGGGCGCCGACGGCAATGAGCGACCGCACCTTGCGAGCAGCGACGGCGCCGCCTCCCACCACCACACAGCGCCGCTCGCCCAGGCTGGTGAGCACGACAGGATAGCCAATCATGGTTTGCCTGTACCTTATGTAAGATCGTGTCTTGGGGCACTGATCTTAAAAAAACAGCTTCTTCTTTAGCAAGAATAGTGCCACATTGTTCTACCAAAAGCAGGCTTCCAAAGCCCTTGGAGACTTTGGAAGCCTGCTCAATCAGCGTTCATCTGCGTTTTCCCCCACGCTGCATTCCTCGCGCCTCCGCGTGGGGGCCCATTTTGATCATGCGCTGTGCAACTTGCGCGGAGGACTGGCGGTTATCCGCTCCCGTGCTTGACCTCGTGCCCGCCGAACTTGTTCCGCATGGCCGCCAGGATCTTGGCGGCATAGCTCTCCTCCTGCCGACTGACAAAGCGCATCATGAGCGAGAGGGTGATGACCGGGGCAGGTACGTCCAGGTCTTGCGCCTCGGACACGGTCCAGCGGCCCTCTCCCGAATCGGCAACCCAGCCCCGGATGTCCCTCAACTCGGGGTCTTCCGCCAGGGCCGCGGCGGTCAGGTCGAGCAGCCACGAGCGCACCACGCTGCCGTAACGCCAGATCTCGGCCACCTGGTGCAAGTCAAGGTCCATCTCTTTCTTGGACTTTAAGATCTCAAAGCCCTCGGCGTAGGCCTGCATCAGGCCATACTCGATGCCGTTGTGCACCATCTTGGTAAAATGCCCGGCGCCGTGTGGGCCGACGTGCCCCCAGCCCTTATCGGGAGCAGGAGCCAGGGCCTCCAGGATGGGGCGCAGGTAGTCGACATCGGCCTGCTCGCCGCCCACCATCATGCTATAGCCCTCACTGAGTCCCCAGATGCCGCCGCTGGTGCCCACATCCACATAGCGCAGCCCGCGCTCGGCAGCCCGAGCCGCCCGGCGCACCGTATCCTTGTAGTACGAGTTGCCCCCATCGACCACAATATCCCCCGGGGCCAGGATGCCCAACAGCGTATCCAGCATCTCCTCTGTTGCCGCGCCCGCCGGGAGCATCATCCAGGCAATGCGCGGGGCCGCGAGTTGTGCGGCCAGGTCGGGCACGGTCGTCACCGCCACCACGCCAGGCTCCTCCGCGGCCAGGGCCAGCGCCTTATCGGTCGTACGATTATAGACGACAACATGATGGCCGTGACGGGCGAGGCGGCGCGCGATATTCGCCCCCATCCTGCCCAGGCCGATAATGCCTAGCTCCATGGTCATTTTCCTTCCTGCAAACTGCCTGCTGATTGGCCTGCCCCTACTGCTTCAGCCCGGCAACAGTATTGTCGGTGATGAGGCGGACCACAAAACCCACTTTGTCCAGGCGCCCGGCCGGCATTACCTGCGGCCGCTCCGCCGAGCCCGGCCACTTGCCGATTGATCCATAGCCGGGCGGCCGCGGAGCCTGCCGCCCGGCCATCAGTCTGGCTTATGCGGGGGCGGCGACCGCCTCGGGCGCCCCGGCTTCCTGCGCCACCCAGGCATGGTCCGGGTCCATCGATGAGCGGATGACATGCCCATCGCCAGCCATCGCCCACAACTCATAGAGCCGGTACCCTGGGGCGCTCACCAACGGGTGATACCCACGCGACGTGACAAAGGCATCGTCATTGTGCACTACAAACACATCGTTCAGGCTGCGGTCCTGGGTATACCGGTACTGCATCGCAAAGCCCTGAGGCGGGTCGATCTGGTAGAACGAGGCCTGCTCCAGGCGCACCTCGTAGGGGAAATTGTCCTCATCGTGCTTGTGCGGCGGAAAGCTGGCCCAGCGGCCCCCCTCGGCATAGGTCTCCCCCACCAACAGGCGGCTTGCGGGGAACTCTTCCCCTACCAGCGTGCAGGCCTGCCGCTCAAAGCCATCGGCCCCCTCCACCCGGCAGCGCGTCGGGTCGCGAGTGATCAGTCGAGGCAAGAAGTCCTCCCGGGCGGGCGCGGTGAAGAGCACCAGGTCGGCCGGCTTGATCCCCGTCACCGTGAACTTGCGATGGCGGGGCACATAGACCCCCATGGCCGGCTCGGCAAAGACGCTGACACGGTCGAGCGTCCAGCTCTGGCCGTCGATATCCACCTGGCACTCGCCACTCAGGATCACCAGCACCGCCTCGTGCCCCTGCAGGGCGCGCTGATAGGTTTCATCGCGCGGCACCCGCAGGACGCCCATCTCCAATCGCTCCAGCCCCCCCTGGCCGGGTCCGGCCATCTTCTGGTAGCCCGGCTGGGCCTCATAATGGTACAAATGCTGCAAGTCGCACCTCCACGGTCAGGCTTTCCCTCTCGGTGCCCCCTTGCCAGCATAATCCGGGCCACGCCCACGCTCCATTGTCGATGCATCCTGCATTCTAGCCAGATTGGGGCAACAGGCAACTCCTGGCGGCGGCTGGGGCCCTTCCGGAGAACTGTCGGCTGCCCCGCCCCGATCGGCAGGGGGTGTAGTGGGTTAACGCCGCCTGAGGCGGCGTTAACCCACTACACCCTACGAAAGGCCTGGTCCGGCCGCGTCGGCTCCGGCAAGACCACCCTGCTGCGCGCGCTGCTAGAGGCCTGCTGCCGGCGGATGCCGGCGAAATCCGCTGGAACGGATGTCTCGTCACCGACCCCGCTTCATTCTTCGTGCCGCCCCGCAGCGCCTATACCCCCCAGGTGCCGCTCCTCTTCAGTGAATCCATACGAGATAACATTCTCATGGGCCTGCCCGAGGACAGGGTCGACCTCCCCGCTGGTATCCGCCTGGCCGTGCTGGAGGCCGACTTGGCCGCGCTGAACAAAGGCCTTGATACAATGCTCGGCGCCAAGGGCGTGCGCATCTCTGGCGGCCAGCGCCAGCGCACGGCGGCCGCGCGCATGTTCGTGCGCGACGCCGAGCTGCTGGTGTTCGACGACCTCTCCAGCGCCCTCGACGTTGAGACCGAGCGCACC
>DAOTVS010000343.1:0-8057 GCA_034436375.1 Anaerolineae bacterium
CGTCTCGCCGAGGGCGGCCTCGGCCTCGCGCAGTTTGCGCGCCGCCTCCGCCCGCTCCAGGTCCGCCATCTGCAGCTTGTAAAGCGTCTGTAGGCCGGCCATGGCAACTCCTTCCGTGAGCCGTATAACCAGGGCTCTTCTTCGATTATAGCACAGTGACCAGGAGGCGCCAATACGTACCCCGATGACCTCATCGGAGAAGGATGTAGGCAGTAGGCATCTGCCAAGACGCCCAGGAAGTGCGAGGCTCCAGCAAGTCGAGATCACAGAACAAGCTCCGCTCATTTTGTACAAGATTGGCGAATTGCGGTAAGCTCTAGGATGACAGAAGCGCTTGAGGAGGGTTTTATGCAGGAGGAAATCCGCGAGAGTCTGCTCTCGGATATCAGGAGGGAGGCCCTGCTGCCTACGCTCATCCTCCTCTTTGGTGTGGGCTTTGCTCTGGCTGCCCTGGATTTGCCCTCGCCCAGGACCTGGTCCCCCTGGATGTTGGGGCTGGCTGCCATCGCGCTGGCGGTCATAGTATGGGTGCTGCGCGAGCGGAGCCCTATTCTGGCTGCGTGGCTCCTGACCGCCGGACTTGTACCTTTGATCCTGTTGGTGTGGCAGTGGTTCCCCGATGCCAATCTGCAGCACCTCTTTGTGTTGCCCATCCTGAGTGGAGCGATCCTCCTGGGTTGGTGGGCATGCCTGGCCCTCAGTGGAGCGTCGACGGTCCTGTTGTTGGCCGGCACGATCTGGCTGGGGTTGGCGCCCTGGCGGGCGGCGGCAGATATCAGCGTGCTCTGGTTGGTCGTTGTGCTCATGTCCATCGCACTGCGCATCGAGCAGGTCACCCTGACCTCGCTCTCGAATGGCTATGAGGAAGCGCGCCGGCACCTGGCTCAGGCCCGTAATCAGCAGTTGGAGCTGAAACAGGCCCTGGCCGACCTGGCCCTGGCGCACCGCGAGACCGATCGCCTGAACCGGCTGCTGACCGCAGCCACTCAGGCCGTCGAGGAAGCACAGCGGACCAAGGAAGAGTTTGTGGCCAACGTCAGCCACGAGCTGCGCACTCCCCTGAACATGATCATCGGCTTTAGCGAAATGATCGGTGGATCTCCGGAGACCTACTCGCGCCATCTGCCCCCAGCATTGCTGGCCGATGTGGCAGCCATCCAGCGCAATAGCCAGCACCTGGCCAGTCTGGTCAACGATGTGCTGGAGCTGGCTGAGGCGGAGGCCGGGCGCACGCAGCTCCTGGAGGAGACGGTGTCGATCGGTGAGATCATCGCCGAAGCGATCGAGGCCGTCTCGGTGCTCTATGAGCAGAAAGGCCTCTATCTGCGCAGCGAGATCTCCCCGAACCTGCCGACCGTCTTTTGCGATCGCACCCGCATACGCCAGGTGATCCTCAATCTGCTCTCCAATGCCGGCCGCTTTACAGACAAGGGTGGGGCGACCGTCGAGGCCAGGCGCGAGCAGAACATGGTGCAGATCACCGTTGCCGACACGGGGCCGGGCATGGATGCCAACACCTCGGCCCGGCTCTTCCAGCCGTTTCAGCAGGACCAGGCCATGCGCCGGCGCTTTGGCGGTACCGGATTGGGCCTGGCCATCAGCAAAAAGTTCGTCGAGTTGCATGGGGGGCGCATCTGGCTGAAGAGCGAGCCGGGCCAGGGCACGCAGGTGAGCTTTACCCTGCCGCTGGCGCCCCCACCCATCGAGAAGGTACAGCGCTGGTTCAGCCCCTACCAGGAGTACATTCCGCGCAGCGGGCCTTCGCACGCGCCCAAAATGGAAGCGAAGGCTTGCGTCGTGCTGGTGGAGCAGGGACAGGCGCTCAGCCAATTCGTGCGCCGTCACCTCGAGGGCATGGAGGCGATCAGCGTGCGGACCCTGGAAGAAGCCAGGCAGACTGTGGAAGACCATGGCGCCCTGGCCATCGTCATCAACGGGGCGGCCCCTATCGCCTGGCCAGCCTCGCCTGCGCCAGCCATGCGCTTCGATGTACCCATTCTGTACTGCTCGCTCCCCGAGCGCCGGCAGGTAGGGGGCCTGGCTGTGCAGGAATACCTGGTCAAACCCATCATGCGCGAAACGTTGCTTGAGGCGCTGCGGCGGGTAGCGCCTGGGGGGCACACGATCCTGCTGGCGGATGATGATGCCGACCTTCGCCAGTTATTCGGCCGCATGCTCGGCTCGGCTGCCGAGCGTTATGCCCTGCTACAGGCCGAGGATGGGGAAGCGACACTGGCCCTGCTGCACAAGCGGCATCCCGATGTCCTGCTGCTGGATCTGATGATGCCCGGCAGCGATGGCTTTTCCGTGCTTGCCGCCAAAGCCCAGGATGAGGATATCAGGGATATCCCGGTGATCGTCATTTCGGCCCACGATGCGCAGAGCAAGCCGATCCAATGCGAATCGCTGGTTGTGACGCGATCAAGGGGTCTGGCAGCGTCCGATCTGGCGGCAGCCCTGCGCGCGCTCATGCAAGCCCTCGAGCCTCGCTTTGGCGCTGTAACGCCGCCCGGAAAACCTCCCGCGACGCCGGCTTGCGGATGAAATCGCTGGCCCCCAGGGCCAGGGCCAGCTCCTTCTGGGGCAGCACCGAGCAAACGACGATGGGGGTAGCCGCCGTGGCCGGATGGTTGCGAAGCTGGGCCAGCAGCTTCCAGCCATCGGTGCCGGGCATCATCAAGTCGAGGACGATCACGGCGGGTCGCAACCTCTGGGCCATCGTCAGGGCCTGGGTGGGATCCGTCTCGCCAAGCAGGCGAAAGCGGCTATCCTGCAGATAGCGCTCCCAGAGCTGGAGGGTATCGACATTGTCCTCGATGGCCAGCACCAGGATTTGCTCGCCAGCCGGTAGCCAGACGCGCGCCCGCCAAGCTGTTCCGTTGGCTGCCTTTAGGGTGGCCAACTGGCCCTGGTACAGTTCGGCCAGGCGCTGGGCCATATCGACCGCATCCGCATCCCAGCCCCCGGGCGGGCTGCCCCTACCCATGGCCGTCCGCGCGCTCAGCTCGATCAGCACCGCACTCCCCTCCTCGCCCACAGCCAGCGAGATGGCGCCGCCGGGCACAGCCTGGATAGCCGCCATGAGCAGGTTGAGCACGATCTCCTTCAGCACGGTAGCAGGCAGGGCGGCAGAAACCGTCGGGGAGACGGGGTAGACTTGCAGGGCTACACCCTGGCGCATGGCGAGGCGCGTTGCCAGCTCCAGCGCCTCACGAACCGCGGGTTCGATGGGCGTGCACGCATCGCCCAAACGGTCGCCCAGTGAGGCGATCTCCTGGTCCACGGCCGCCTCGTCGGCGCTGCGCGCCCCCGCAACAGGCATGGCGGCCAGCAGGTTGTAGCGTGTGCGCAGGTGGTCAGCCAACGCTTCGAGGGCTGCCTCCTGCACCCGCCGCAGGTGCCGCGGGCTCAGGCCGAGCTGGTTGGCCACATCGCCCTGGGTGAGGCGCTGCACATAGCGACAGAAGAGCACAGAGTAATCCTGACGGCCGGTGAATTGGGCGGGACTCGAGGCGAGTTTGAGCTCCTCGATAGCCGCGATCAATGCATCGCGCAGGGCGCCGGCGGTGTTGGCACTGCCAGAGAGCCCTAACGCCTCGACGAGGGGGCTCTTGCGTAGGAAAGCGGGGTCGTAGAGGCGGTTCAGGGCCTGTCGCAGTTCCTCTGCGAAGGAGCGCGCGTTTGCCATGTCCTAAACCTGGCCTTCCCTGAGGCCTAAACCCGGCCGGAAAGATATAGAAAACATGGTGGAGTCAGTGTATGATATCAGGAGAGTGTCAGAATGTGTCCGATTATAGCACCGGTAGCAGGCATCCGCAAATAGAAAGGAAGAGCTATGAAAGGCATTACACGTCGCAGATTCCTGGCTTCGCTCGCCGCCCTGGCGGCAGGCAGCGCGCTGGCCGGTTGCGCGCCGGCGCCCGCCGCAGCGCCCACGTCCGCGCCGGAAGCGGCTGCCGCCACCAGCGCGCCTACCGAAGCGCCCACCAGTGCACCCGCCCCAGCGGCCGCCGACATCATGACGCCCCGGGGCAAGTATCCCGAGGTCGTCGAGATCTCCATCCCCAAGGCCGCGTCTGCGGATCCCAGGTTCGCGCCCGGAGACTCCATCGACAACAACTGCCTGACCCGCATCTTGCTTGACCGCCTGAACGTCAAGTTCAAGGTCGCGTGGGAAGTGGAATCCAGCGAATATACCAACAAGCTTTCGCTGAACATCGCTGCCAACGACCTGCCGGACGCCTTTACGCTGTATGCGCCCAACGACTATCTGATCTACAAGCAGCTCGTAGACAACGATATGCTGGCCGACCTGACCGAAGCCTACGCCAAATGCGCGGGCGACTATATGCACCAGACGTTCAATTCCTTCCAGGAAAGGAACCTCGAGCCCTTCAAGCAAGATGGCAAGCTATATGGCATCGCCGGCGGCTTCTACGGCTATGAGCACAACCTGCTGTGGCTCCGCACCGATTGGCTGAAGCAGTACAGCTTGGCCGAGCCCAAGACGATGGACGACGTGGCGAACATCGCCAAGACCTTCATCGATAAGAACGCCGGCGGCAAGGGCAACGTCGGCCTGGTGATGGAACCCAAGTACCCCGCCAGTTCCAACATGTACGCCGGCACGGCGGTCTTTGGCGCGTTCCACGCCTATCCGAAGACCTGGATCAAGGATTCCAGCGGCAAGGTCATCTGGGGCAGCGTGGCTCCCGAGATGAAGCAGGCGCTCGCTGTGCTGGCCGATTGGTACAAGCAGGGCATCATCGACAAGCAGTTCCCCACCCGCACGGCCAGCGGCGCCGTTGATGCCCTCGTGAAGGACGGGCAGTGCGGCATCTTCTTCGCCCCCTGGTGGTTCCCCTATGTGGCGTTCCCGGACTTTCCGAAGAACAACCCCGACGGTGATCTCGTGGCCTATAACGCCCCGCTCGATGCCGACGGCAAGTACAACATCCTTTGGCCCGGCCCTGCCAACACGGTCATCTGCGTCAACAAGAAGTATCCTCATCCCGAGGCGGTCGTCAAGATGCTTAACGTCGAGTTCGACGCCTGGAGAGGAATCGATCAGGACCTCTACAATCTCATCAGGCCCTCGCTGGACGCCGGCACCGACTGGGTCTACTTGTTCCCGACGGGCGGCGTCAACCTCGAGTTCGCCGATTGTATCCCGAACGTCGGCTACCTCACGAAGAACTATATCGATAACGGCAAGCTGGAGGGCAAGCCCGGCGTGTTCCACTCTCAATTCGACAAGAATCTGGCCATAGGTGCGAAAAAGTGGCTCGATGCGCCAACGTTGGATAACTCCGGCTGGCTCGACTATCACGCCCGGTATCAGGCCTCCAACATCGTGGCTGCGCCCGAAGTGCAGATCACCTATCCGGCGTTCTCCTTGTTGACGCCATCCATGGTGGACTTGAAGCCCAACCTGGATAAGATGGAGGACGAGGTGATGCTGCAGATCATCATCGGCGAGAAGCCAGTCGATGCCTTTGACACTTTTGTAGCCGAATGGAACAAGCAGGGTGGCGACACAATCACAAAGGAAGTCCAGGAGAGCGTGAAATAGCCGCCCGCTCACACAACGATGAGGGGGCACTCCCCCCTCATCGTTGTGATTATGCCCGGTGAGATGCGCCGGCATGGCATCTTGTGTCTATGCCGTTCATTGGAGTGGGCGGAATGAGAAACAAGAAAGAAGAAATCTACTACAATCTGATGATGCTGCCGGCGATGGTTTTGCTGTTTATCTTCAGCATCGTCCCCATGCTGGGGGTCGTGATCGCCTTCCAGCGGTTCATTCCCGCCAAGGGCGTGCTCGGCTCCCCGTACGTGGGGCTGGCAAACTTTGCCAAGCTTTTCCTCTACCGGGATGTGGGGCAGGTCTTTTACAACACGATCTATATTTCCCTGGCCAAGATCATACTGGGGCTGATCGTCCCGGTGGTGTTCGCGCTGCTTCTGAATGAGACCCGGTTCAGGTTCTTCAAGCGGACGGTGCAGACCGTCGTCTATCTGCCTTACTTCCTGTCCTGGGTCGTCCTCGCGGTCATGTTCAACAACATCTTCTCCTACACCGGCATCGCCAACATCATCACGAAAGCGTTGGGGTCCGAGCCGGTCATGTACATGATCAACAACTCGGCGTTCAGGCCGATCGTCATCCTGACTGATGTATGGAAGAACTTTGGTTACGGTGCGATCGTCTATCTGGCTGCGATCACGAGTATCGATCCCAGGCTCTACGAGGCGGCGGATATCGACGGCGCCAACCGGTATCAGAAAATGAGGTATATCACGCTGCCCTCCATCCTATCCGTGATCATACTGATGGCGACGCTGTCGCTCGGCAATGTGCTCAATGCCGGCTTTGAACAGATCTTTGCGATGGCGACGCCGCTGGTCTATCAGTCGTCGGACATCATCGATACCTATGTCTATCGGATGGGCCTGATCAGCCTGCAGTTCAGCTTCGCCACCGCTGTAGGCCTTTTAAAGTCGGTTGTGAGTTTCTTCTTAATCGTACTGTCCTATGTGCTGGCGGACAGGTACGCAGGCTATAGAATCTTCTAGCGGGAGACGGAGCCATGAAGAGCAAGATAACGCTCTACGATATCGTCATCGCGCTGGTCCTTGGCGTCATCGGCTTTATCTGCCTGGTCCCGATCCTGAATGCCATTGCCATCTCGTTCAGCGACAAGACAAGCGCCGCGGTCGGCCGCGTCGTGTTCTGGCCGATCAATTTTAACGTGTCCTCCTACATCCACATCCTGCAGGAGGGCCGGTTCTTCCAGGCTTTCTGGGTATCCGTCCGGAGGGTCGTGCTGGGTGCAATCGTCAACGTCTCTCTGACGATCCTGACTGCCTATCCGCTGTCGAAAGACAAGAAGGTCTTCCGCCATCGTGACATCTACATGTGGATCATCGTGTTCACGATGCTGTTCAACGGCGGCCTGATTCCCACGTTCATCCTGGTGAAAAGCCTGGGCCTGCTGGATTCGATTTGGTCGCTCATCCTGCCCGGCGCGGTCCCGGTGTTCAGCGTGATCATCCTGATGAATTTCTTCAAGGGTATCCCCAAATCACTGGAGGAGGCCGCCATAGTGGATGGCGCGGACCCGCTCACGGTACTCACGCGGATCTACATCCCACTTGCGCTTCCAGCCATCGCGACGATCACACTATTCTCGATCGTCGGGCACTGGAACGCCTTCTTCGATGGCAAGATCTTTATCAATACTCTGTCAAAGCAACCGCTGTCCACTTATATCCAGTCGCTTACGGTGGAACTGAACTTCCAGGCGATGCAGTCCCTGAAGCCGGAGGAGATCATCCGCAGGTTGGAGATGTCGAACCTCACGTTCAATTCGGCAAAGGTCGTCGTTTCGATGGTGCCGATACTCATCATCTACCCGCTGCTGCAGAAGTATTTCGTAACCGGCATCGTGATGGGGGCGGTCAAGGAGTAACCCCCGAAGAGAATCTCCCTCAGTTCCTGCCTGTCGAGCTGGCCGCGAGGGCTGTCGGTATTGCCACCCCATGCAAGTGGTACTACAATAGGCGCGCTGTTCCATTCATCTCATACCGTCGGAGTAGACGACTCGTGGCCACATCTGTACCCTGTAACCTGTGCGGGGCCGACGACGCACAGTTGATCTACCCTAACACCCTGAGCCGTGACGATCAACGCGGCAGCCTGGAACGCTTTCGCTGCACCAGCTCCGGCTATGGCCGGCACTATGCCATCGTCAAGTGCCGGCGCTGTGGCCTGGTCTACGCCTCGCCGCGCGGCGGCGACGAGAGCATCCGCCAGAGCTACGAGGAAGTCGTAGACCCACTGTACATCGCAGAGCGGCGCGGGCGGGTGCTGACCTTTGAGCGCAATTTTCGCCCTCTGCAGGCGCTGGTGCGCGGAGTAGAGCGGCCACGGCTGCTCGATGTGGGCTGCTACGCCGGCATCTTCATCGAGATCGCCAACCGGCATGGCTGGGAGGGATGGGGTGTGGAGCCTTCGCTCTGGGCCGCAGAGGAAGCCCGGCAGCGCGGCCTCAATG
>DAOTVS010000344.1:0-4420 GCA_034436375.1 Anaerolineae bacterium
TTCCTGGAGGCCCTGGCCCGCCAGACGCAGTTTATCGTCATCACCCACAACCGCAACACGGTTGAGGCAGCCGCCACCGTCTATGGCATATCTATGGCTCAAGAGGGCGTCTCCACCATCCTTTCCCTCCGCCTGCCTGAAGAAAGCAGGGAAAAGGCCACGCAAGACAGCGCGGCGGCCTCTCCGGCAGCATAGCTCATCGCCAAAGCAGAACGCTCCGGATTTTGAGATCCGGAGCGTTCTGCTTTGTATTCACTAGCGGGCGTGCCTCTCGACCGTCATCTCGGCCAAACGTGCGCCGTTGAAAGCACCCAGCACCGAGACGAGCACCACCAGGATGCCCATAATACCCCCAAAGAGGATACTGGGTATCGTCAGCAGGAGGTTGCCCGGCAAAGTATAGGCCGCATAGGTCACATAGCGCTCGCGTTCCATACGCCCGCAGATAAAAGCGACCAGCCCGGTGCTGAGAAAACTGCCCACCATCAGGAGCAACTGGCTGGTCTCAGCGCCCCTTGTGCCCAAGAGCGCCGTGAGCAACAGGGTCATACCTTCCAGAATGAGGTTGAGCCCATTCCCGCTGGCCACCACCCAAAGGTTGAGCCCATTGAATTCAAAGAGCTTACCCCAGTCCATACCGATCTCCTCCCCCTCCGATCCACAAACGGCCACACCATCGTTATTGTACGCGAGTTCCTCTTTACCGTCCAGTTCAGCACCCCGGCTGAAAGCTCCTCTGGTCAGCGCTCCAGATAGGGTGCCCTGGCCATTCTGCCGCCCACGCACCAGGCTGCCGCCAGCCTGCGTAAGCTGGCAGAGCGCACACAAGCATAGCCCCTCACCCAAATGGGTAACCACACGGTTGACAAAGAGCGTATTTCGTGCTATTCTGTAGGTAATCAGTTACCTACGTTGGATGCCCCAGCGCCGCGGTGTCGTAGGCGATGAACGCCTGGTAGCCATGGCGCTATTGATTCTCCGGGCATTGCTGCCCCGCACTACAACTCCAGAGGATGGCGCAATGTCCCAAGCGAGAATATTGGCTAACGAACAAGTCTGCATCGGTTGTCACCTCTGTGAAGTCCATTGCCTGGCAGAGCATTCACGCTCTCGTCACCTGATCAAGGCCTTCAAGAAGGAGCAGCCGCGCGCTCTGGCCCGCATCCACGTCGAAGAGGATCACCCCTACTCCATCGCCGTGCAATGCCACCACTGCCGTGAGCCGCTCTGCGTCTATTCCTGTCTCACTGGGGCCATGCAGAAAGATCCGGAAACCGGCATCGTTTCTTCGGACCCAGAGCGATGCATGGGCTGCTGGACCTGCGTCATGGTCTGCCCCTACGGCGCCCTGGTGCGCGATACGCAGCGTCATGTGATTGTCAAATGCGACCTCTGCTCGCATCTGGTAACCCCCAGTTGCGTCGCTCACTGCCCCAATGAGGCACTGAGCTTTGTAAAGGTGGACTCATGACTCGCTATCTCATCATCGGCAACTCGGCGGGGGGCGTGGGCTGCGCGGAGGCCATCCGAGAGGTGGACCGGCGAGGGCCCCTCACCATCGTCAGCGAAGAGCCCTACCCGGCCTACTCTCGCCCCTTGATCGCGAACTATCTGTGCGGTGAGACGTCGGCGGAGCGCATGGCCTACCGCGACCCAGCCTACTACGACCGCCAGAATATCGAGGTGCTCCTGGGTCAGCCCCTGATACGCATCGACCCTGCCGAGCGCATCGTGCAGTTGAAGAGCGGCCTCTCCCTCCATTGGGACCGGCTGCTCCTGGCCATCGGCGGCACGCCGATTGTGCCCCCGACAGAGGGCCTGCAGGAGCACGAATATTACACCTTTACCACCTTTGATGATGCCATGCGTCTGGCGGCCCGCCTGCCCCACGTGCGGCAGGCCGTCGTCGTAGGCGGCGGCCTGATCGGTCTCTCTGTCACCGAAGCCCTGGTTAAGATGAGGATCGGAGTAACCATCGTCGAGCTGGCGCCACAGATTCTGGGCCGAGCTCTGGATAGCCATGCCGCCATGATGGCACGCCGTGCCGTCGAATCCGCCGGCGTGCGTGTGCTGACCGGGCGTACCGTCGCTCGGGTACACGGGCGCCACAGCGGCGAGCGCGCTGTCGGCTCGGTAACCCTCGATGACGGTACCGAAGTGCCTTGCGACTGCTTGATTGTTGCCATCGGCGTGCGGCCCCGCGTCGAGGTCGCGGCCGCTGCCGGCATGGAGGTGCGCCGCGGCATCGTCGTCGACCGGCGCATGGCGACCAGCATCCCTGATATCTATGCCTGCGGCGACGTTGCAGAAGCGCTCGACTTTGTGACCGGCGACAACCGCCTTACCCCCATCTGGCCTAATGCCTACCTGGGTGGGCGCATTGCCGGCCGCAATATGGCCGGCGCGGAGACTCTCTACACCGGCGGCACAGCGATGAACTCACTCCATTCCTTTGGTCTGTCCATTATGTCGGCTGGCACCGTCGACCCGCCGCCGGGCGACGCTGGTTACGAGGTGTTGCGCCGACAGGACCCCACCCGCGGCTCCTACCGCAAGATCGTGCTTCAGAATGGCCGTATCGTGGGCATGATCTTCGCTGGCGCCATCGACCGGGCGGGCATCGTCTTTGGCCTCATGAAGAACGGAAACTCTGTGGACGGTTTCAAAGAGCGCCTGCTGGCCGATGATCTGGGATTGATGTCGCTTCCACGCGATCTGCGCCAGCAGATGCTGCAGCAAGCTTGAGTGCTCTGGCGCCAATCCGAAAAGCCTTTGCCGAGGCATATGGCTTTTCGGACTGCCTTTGGGAGGCTGCCGAAATGTCAACAGCTGGATTATCCTCATACAACAACCCCTATGGTGACGATCACGTCATTGATGCTTGCTCGATCTTTGGCGTCATGGATACTACCGGGCAGTGCTTCTCTGGCCAAGGCGCCATCAATGCTATCGCCAGCATGCACGACCGCGGCAATGGCCTGGGCGGCGGTTTTGCCGTCTATGGCTGTTACCCCGAGTTTTCTGACTGGTATGCCCTGCACGTCATGTACATGGAAGCCGGTGTGCGTGCCGATGTGGAAGGTTACCTGGCCGGACACTTTCACCTGCAAGTAGCGGAAGAAATCCGCACCCGCCACACCCGTGCCGTCGGCGAACCGCCCCAGCTTTGGCGCTATTTTGTCTCTGTCGACGAGTTCGCCTCGCCCGGCCAATCGCCTGATGATTATGTCGTGCAGCAGGTGATGCGCATCAATACGCGCTTTAACGGCACATTCGTCTTCTCCAGCGGCAAGAATATGGGTGTTTTCAAGGGCATCGGCTATCCCGAGGATGTGGCCGATTTCTATTGTCTTGACGACTATCGTGGCTATATCTGGACGGCCCACGGCCGCTTCCCCACCAACACGCCCGGCTGGTGGGGCGGCGCCCACCCCTTTAGCCTGCTGGATTGGACCGTCGTACACAATGGCGAGATCTCGTCCTACGGAATCAACCGCCGTTACCTGGAGGCTTATGGCTACCAGTGTACGATGGAAACCGATACCGAAGTCATGGCCTACGCTATCGACCTGCTTCTGCGCAAGCACGGCCTGCCTATCGAGATGGCCGCCGCTGTGCTGGCGCCGCCCCTCTGGAGCGAGATCGAACGTGACCCGTCACCACGCGCCCGGCTCTTGCGCTCTCTGCGCCAGGTGTACCCCTGTCTGCTGATGAATGGCCCGTTTACCATCATCATTGCTCACGAGGGCGAAATGATTGGCCTCACGGACCGCATTCGGCTGCGTCCGTTGACCGCTGCTACCCGAGGCAGTCGGATCTACCTCTCTTCAGAGGAATCGGCCATCCGCCTGATCGAGCCACAGCTCGACCGCGTCTGGACGCCGCTCGGCGGTGAACCCGTCATTGGCCGCGTGAACAACGTGAGCCTGGGCCAGCAGGCGCCCTCTCTGGGAGTGTCCGTAGCATGAAAAGTTACCTGGCCAGCCGTTTCCATATCGAGCGAGACCCGGCGCGCTGCATACAATGCCAGGTCTGTGTGCGCCAGTGCGGGTTCGAAGTCCACAGCTATGAGGTTGAGGATGACGAGATCCTCAGCGACAGCTCGCGCTGTGTGGGCTGCCACCGCTGTGTGGTATTTTGCCCCACCGGTGCGCTGACGGTGCGTGAGAATCCCCTCTCCTACCGGCTCAACGCCAACTGGCGCCCTGAGGCCATCGAAGATACCATCAAGCAAGCCGAGACGGGCGGGGTGCTCCTCACCGGCATGGGCAATGACAAGCCCTACCCCGTCTACTGGGATCACCTGGTGCTCAATGCCAGCCAGGTGACCAATCCCTCCATTGACCCCCTGCGCGAGCCCATGGAGCTGAAGACCTACATCGGCGCCAAGCCCGACCGCCTGGAGATCGACCCGCGCACC
>DAOTVS010000345.1:0-3295 GCA_034436375.1 Anaerolineae bacterium
TAAGTTGTATGGGGGTGCGGGAACCGCGGACAGGCGCCTGTCCGCGGTTCCCGCACCCCCATACAACTTACTTCACCTCTGTCGGCAGAACCAATGCATCCTTCCCATCCGCCAGCGTCAGGCGCGCGCCGCTCTGAGGGTCATAAAGGCCGATCTCGATGTGCAGAGGCCCAGCCGGGATGGTGGCCGGCAGGTCCAGCTCGTAAGCATCGGCCAGGAGCTGCCCTGCCTTCCAGCCAGAGGTGGGGGCGTTGCCCGAGTCGGGCATGGAGTCGCTCTGGGCGACGATGGCCCCATCGGCGCTCAGCAGGTGCACGAACACTTTATAGTCCTTCGACGGCGCCTGCAAACACTGCCAGTAGAGTGTCAGGTCCAGGCTTCCGCCGGGCTGGGGCGCCTCAGGCGAGAGGTCATAGCCCAGGAAGCCGATTTGCCCACCAAAAGCCACCTGGCCCGCAGCCGGGTGGGTAATCTGCTCCACATGCACCTCACCGGGCGGCCGGGTGAGGCCCAGGTCCGTTGCCAGGGTCACGGCCTGCCCCAGCGGCTGCCCCTGCGCATCGACAGCCTCGACGAGCAGGGCATAGTGCCCCACCGCCAGATCACCCTCCAGAGGCAATGCATAGTGCCCCAGCAGGATGTCGCCGGGCTGCCAGGCGCTGTTCGGGTAGCCGGCGATACAGTCGGTGAGCCAGGTCTGCGCGGTCTGCCCGGCCTGCGCCAGGCTGAAGCGCAGGCGCAGGCCGGCCGGCAGAGCGCCCTTTGCCTGCCAGAAAAGGTCCAGCGCCAGCGCATCACCGGCGCGCCCCTGCCAAGGCAGGGGGCCGCTGCCCAGCAGAGTCAGCTCCGGCGAGAGCGGCTTGCCCAGAGAGACAGCCAGCGGCAACGATTGCACGGGCGGCGGCGACGCGGGGCGGGTGACCTCTACAGTGGCTACCGCGACATCGCCGCTGGGCAGGGGCTGGCCCTGCGTCGGCGCCAGCACCTGGCCATTCTTCAGGTTGTAGAGGCGCGCCGTCACCTCATAGCGGCCCGGGGGGAGTGTGGCAGGCAAGGTGAGCTCGTTATGCTGCATGACGATCTCCCCCGGCGCCCACTGAGAGGTGCTCAGGTCCTGGGCGATATCTTGCCCGGTCGCCTCATTAAGATGGGTAAAGTGCTCACTGAGGGGACCATCGATCTGGGCCCAGGGATGGCCCTGGGCATCCTCCAGGCGCAACGACACCTGGTAATCGGTCGCCATGGCCCGCTGCGCCTGCCAGCGAGTCGTGATTGTGAGGCCTCCGCCAGCCGGGACGGTGGGGGTAGAGAGGCGCAGGCCAGTGAGGGCGAGCTCGCCGCCAAAGGTGGGCGCCGGCTGCAGCGCTATGGTATCGCGTCGGGCATAGATTTCCAGTTGCTCATAGGCGCACTGGACCTTGTCGACCAGGGCATAGTGTGCCTGCACATAGCTGCGGAAGGCAGGATAGTCAACCATCGCTACCATCTGATGGGCAAGCCCCGCCGTGCAGATGATCACGAGTGAGACATTCTCGTGCTCCAGCTCATCGATCAACAGCGCCCCCCGGATCTGGCCGCTCTCGGCGGCCCCGCCCGACAGGCCCGCCGCCCAATGGGTGCTGGCCCGGCCGGCGGCAAAGTTGATGCCCGGGTAGTCGGCCATGACCAGCTCATTGGGCGCAGAGAGCTGCTGCACCAGGGAAGCCAGCTTGCCGCTATCGTGTTCCTCCCAGCTGGCCGTCGAAGCATCGGCCAGCATCCAGGGATAGGCCATACCCAGGGCGAGGGCCAGGGTGAGGAGGGTCACCGCCGCCTGCCGGCGCTGCAGCAGGCGCGAGAGGGCCACAGCGGCCAGGGTGGTCAGGGCTGGCGCCAGATAAGTCAGGTGGCGGGGCATCAGCTGGCGCGAGAGGACGACAAAGGAGAGTGCGGTGGGCAATTGCCAGATAAGCAGCGTCTCCAGGGCGCTCATGCGCCGGCCGGCAGTGCGCTGACCGGGCCCCAGGAGCCACCCTGCCCCCACGGCGGCGAGCACGATGGCCAGGGGCTCTGACTCAATGTATTGCCAATAGAAGCTCATGGCTTTGGTGAAACGCTGCAGCATGCTCAATTGCTCGCCCTGCATGAGGTGGTGCTCCAGGACGGCGGTCAGAAAGTAGGGGCTCAGGATCTGAAAGACCAGCGCGACGCCCCCCGCCAGGATGAGCGCGGGCAGCCCCAGGGCCAGCGCCTGGTTCCAAACGCGGCGCCAGGGGCGCCGCTCGCGCCACCAGGCATAGAGTAAATAAAGGAAACTGCCAGCCAGCGGCAGGAAACCGAACAACTTGCTCAGTATCGCAGCGCCAAAGCAGGCCCCGCTCAGCGCCAGATAGCCGAGCCGCCCGCGCCGCTCCCCTATCACCAGGAAATAGAGCCCCGCCAGGTCAAACAGCAACATCAGGGCTTCGGGCCGGAAAAAGCGCGCGTTCTGAAAAACATTTGCCTCGATCAGGAAAAGGCCGAGCGCCAGCAGGGCGACCTGCCGGCCGAAAAGCTCGCGGTTCGTGGCGTAGAGGAACAGCCCGGCCAGGAGCGTCACCAGCATCGTCGCCAGACGCAGGGCCACGTAGGAGCGCCCAAAGGCGTGCACCAGAAGCGCGCCCCAGTAGAGAAAGGCAGGCATCTGCGGCGTGACGAAATCGCGGTAGGGCAGCGCACCCAGGCTGATGCGCCAGGAGGCATAGGCATAGCTGCCCTCGTCATCATAGAGGAAATACTGAAAAGCGTGCTGCAGGAAGAGGGCTGCTCCCAGAAGCAGAACCAACGCCAGCAGCACCCTCTCAGATTCCAGCCAGGCGAGCACTGTGCGGCCCCGCCTGACCAGCGGTACATGAGACATATGCCACTCCTCAGGATTCGGCGTTTTTCAGGATTGCTGTGCACATTATACTCCAGTTTCGTCCAACGCGCGTTTGCCCAAAAAGCCGCTGCACTGCCAGCTTGGTGGCCGGGCAATCCGCTTTTGCCGCCGCCCGGCTTGTATCCAGGGGGTGGGTGGCCTGAACCTCACAAGGTGCCGTTCCGGGCTCGCCCATAGCGCCCAACCCGGACCCCCTGGCTCTAGCCTGCCAGGATGCGGTTCATTTTGCCATTCTCATCTTTTAAGCTATCCTATCGTCTGCTAACACGACAGCCGTACTTACCCATCGGGGCGCGGATCCCATCCGGGCATCGCGCTTCGCACGCGACCGGAGTGGAGCCATTCGGGGGGATTGGGCGGGTTGCCTGCAGCCGGGCCGCCCGCGGGCGGCCCGGC
>DAOTVS010000346.1:0-3730 GCA_034436375.1 Anaerolineae bacterium
GCCGACGTGCAGCGCAGTGTCTTTGGCCGCTGCTACGATTTCTACAGCAAGGACGACTATGAGGCCTTTGAAAAGGCGGGCGGCCACATCGACAAGTGCCCCGGTGTGGCCGGTAATGCGGCCCGATTCGCGGCCGAAGTGCTGATGGAGGCTGAGGAGCAGGACCGGGCTAAATCTACATAGGCGCTTGCTAATATGGAGCATAGGTCACCCGGCGCCCCGGGTACGCCATGAAGGGCAAAGCCTTGCCGCCATCGGCCGGCCTATTTGGGGCAGGCTCAGGATCGCTCTTGCGGTCACTAGCCCTTCTTCGTCTGTCACAATAAACTTGACATCTGTGCAGTATAATAGTATGATCGACATTGGGGGCTGGCATGGCATGGCGGCAAAAGCTTCTCTTAGCCGCTGCGTCTCTGCCGGCTGTGGTGTCGTTCTTGACTGATGAAGGAGGCGAAATGGTTCCTGCGCCTGATGTGCATCCGGGCGAGGCTGGCGATTCCGGCGTGCAGGGGGAGCAGCCCCTGGCGGGGCAGGCTGATGCCCCTGATCGGATCGCTCGTGTAGTGGCCGTCATGAGCGGCAAGGGTGGAGTCGGGAAATCCTCCGTGGCGGCGATGCTCGCGGTGGCTCTCCGGCGTAGAGGCCAGCGTGTGGGCCTGCTTGATGCAGACATTACTGGGCCGAGCATACCGCGTCTGTTTGGGGCGCGCGAGCAGCCGGGCATGAGTCCGGTGGGAATGGTGCCCCCGGAAACGAGCAGTGGTATCAAGGTGATGTCGATCAATCTGCTGCTGCCCCAGGAGGATGAAGCCGTTATCTGGCGCGGGCCGCTTATCGCCAGTGCCATCCGGCAATTCTGGACCGAAGTTTTCTGGGGCGATCTGGACACGCTGGTTATCGATCTGCCGCCCGGTACGGCGGATGCGCCGCTGACGGTGATGCAGTCCATCCCTCTCAGCGGTGTCGTCATGGTCACCTCGCCTCAGGATCTAGCCGGAATGGTGGTGCGCAAGGCAGCCAAGATGGCCAACGCCCTGGGCATACCCATCCTGGGCTTGGTTGAGAATATGAGCTATTTTGTGTGCCCCTCTTGCGGTACGCAGGTTGACGTCTTTGGGCCCAGCCAGGCGGAGCATACGGCCCGGGCCCTTTCCGTGCCGCTCCTGGGCCGTATTCCTCTGGACCCCGTGCTGGCGTCGTGCTGCGATGCAGGCGAGATCGAGCACTATGACCAGGCGGCATTGGGTCCCATCGTGGACCAGATTCTGGTGCGGATGCCGTCCGAGAAGATCAAGCCGGTCTTTGCCGCCGGAGGCAAGGGAGCCAGGTAGGACCGTCTGGTGCGGCTATGGGAGCGGCGGCGCCTGTCCATAGCGTGGACCTCAAAAGCGGGCAGTTGAGGATTGAGCTATATCCTCAGTTGCCCGCTTTTGTGTTGCCGACGGTCACAGAAGTAGCAGAGCGTGGGCTTTCAGGGACGATCCCGGTAGGCGGGCATTTCGATGACCACCTTGATGGCGCCATCATCGCGCGTGTAGGCCAGATCGTAGGCGCGCTCGGCCTGCGCCAGGGGGATGCGGTGGGTGAGCAGGGGAGAGACGTCGATCTCCCCGCGGGCGATCCAGTCCAGCGCCTGGCGGAAGGAGACCAGCCCTGGCTCATTGCCCGCGCCGGCGATGGTGATGGTGGTGCAGTATTTGCGCCAAAAGGCGTAGAAATCCAGCTCCAGGCGCTCAGCGCGCGGCACGCCGAAGAAGAGCAGCGTGCCGTAGGTGCGCACAAGCCTGGGGGTCAGGTTGATGGTCTCTACCTCGCCCGATGCCTCGATCACCACATCGGCAAGCTGCCCCCCGCAGATTTCCATGACCGCCTGCAACGGGTCTTGCTCGGCGTTGTTGATGGCATGGGTGGCGCCCATCTTGAGTGCCGCCGCCACACGCGCTGGCTTGACGTCTATGCCGATGACCCGCTGGGCGCCCAGCCGTCGGCATACGGCATCGAAAAAGAGCCCGGCCGAGCCCTGGCCGATCACTGCCACATTCTTGCCCAGCAGGCTGGGCAGGCGCTTGGAGGCATAGATCACGGTGCCGAGCTGCTGGCCCATGAGGAAATGCTCCGGCGGGCGCCCATTGGGGAGCGGCAGCGCGTTCTCGGCGCGGGTCAGGAAGAGCTCGCGCACGGCATCCTCCGGCGGGCACAGCGCCAGCACCAGGTCACCGGGTCGCAGGCTGGAACCGGGCGCATCGACGGCCTGCACTCGGGCGATGACCTCGTGCCCGGCGGTGCCTATCGGGCGGGGGTAATCCTCGTCACGCAGATAGTAGAGGGTGTGCACATCACTGCCGCAGAGGGCAATGAGGAGCGGGCTCACCAGCACATGGCCCGGCTGGAGGGTAGGGGCGGGGGCCTCCACATGGCGAATCTTGCCCCGATCGACAACCTGGATAGCATGCATGGTTATAGGGTCCTCCTGAGTAGGGCTGTCAACATAACTCTTTCATGTCTACAACGATATGTCTGATCTGCCTGCGCTGCCAGGTATACACGATATGCAGGCGGCCGTCGGCGGCCTGGATGATGGAGGGGTAGGAATATTCTCCGGGCGCCGTCTCCAGGTCCAGGCGCATGGGCCAGGTCTCGCCGTTATCCTCAGAGACGAGGAGCGCCAGCGGGCTGCGCCCCTGCCGCGTGGGGTTGCAGGCCAGCACAATCCGGCCGTCGCACAGGCGCACGGCGTCGAGGCCGCTGTTGGGGTTGGGGATGGGGGTGGCCCAGGCCTCGGCCCAGGTGCGGCCATAATCGTCGGAGGTCGAGGCGCATACGGCGCCTACTGCCTCAGTGGCGCGCATGAGCATCTTGAGCCGCCCAGGGGCATATTCCCACACGGTAGGTTGGATGAGGCCGGCAAAGCGTTCCCCGAGCCCGTGGCCCAGCCAGGCATCGCTCGACCCGGGGCCAACGTGCGCCCCCGGCGCCGTGAGCGGGCCATATCGGCGCCATGTGCGCCCGCCATCGCTCGAGATCTCGGCCCAGCAGGCCCAGTTGCGCCAGGCCTCGCTGGAGGCGCCGCAGAGGATATCGCCGTTGCTGAGCAGGATGGGCTTGTTCTTGGCCGGCCCCAATAGCCCGGCTGGCAGGATAGTGGGCGGCGTCCAGGTCTTGCCCCCATCGTGGCTGCGCACATAGGCGCCGGTCCAGGCCGGGATCGTGGGAGCGATTTTGTAGAAGAGCCAGATCACCCCGCCCCCGTCGCGAAAGAGCACCGGGTTCCAGAGGGGGATGCCCGGCTCCGCGGCGACCCTACGCGGGGCGCCCCAGCGCCCCCCCGCGAACTGCGCCAGCCAGATAGCCACATCGGGGCGGCCCTCGGCCTCGCCCGCGAACCAGGCGGCCAGCAGCTCGCCGGGCCTCGCCTCGACGATCGTGGCGGCATGGCAGGAGGGTAGGGCAGGTGTGGGCTCGTAGAGGTATGTGGCGAGCATGGGCGGCTCCCTATGGATAGAACGTGATACGGCGCGGGGCAAGCTTCCGCGCTGAGAGCAAAGCCCCCTCAGGGGGGCGGACTATGATGACCCGTAGCTCAAGCTTCCTGGTCTTAATGCTACAGCCGTACTTACCCATCGGGGCGCGGATCCCATCCGGGCATCGCGCTTCGCACGCGACCGGAGTGGAGCCATTCGGGGGGATTGGGCGGGTTGCCTGCAGCCGGGCCGCCCGGTGGCGGCCCGGC
>DAOTVS010000347.1:0-8023 GCA_034436375.1 Anaerolineae bacterium
CAAAAGCGAGGTCGAGGGCGGCGCGGGTGACGGCGTCATAGAGCGGCGCCAGGCTGGCAGCGAGGCCGGGAAAGAAGGGCGGCTCGCCCAGGCGCCTGAGGAGGGGCTGAGGCACCTCGGGTGGGGCGATGGCAAAGTGCATCTCACGCAGACCATCGCCCGGCTGCCAAAAGTGCGCGAGGGCAGTCTCCAGGGGCTCGGGCGGGGGCGCCGCGGGCTCCTCAGCGGCGGAGGCCACATCGGCGGGCGCCTCTTCGCCTGTGGCGGCCGCCGCACGCAGGGAGCGCAGCGCGGCAACGATCTCTTCCTGGGTGCGGCCGCGCAGGCGGAAGAGCACAAAGGGGTCGCGGTCAAACGACTCGCCCAGCAGGTAATAGACGGCGGCGATGTGCTTGCAGGGGTTGGCCACATCGGGGCAGGTGCAGTGGGTGCGCATCTCTCGCGCCGAGGTCGGAAAGAGCGAGACGCCGGCCGTGCCAAAGGCCTCCTCAATATCCGGCGGCATCTCGCCGGCCAACAGTCGTGCGCTAAAGCTCGCCCTGTCCGCCATGGCAAGGGTGACCTGCTCCCAGGCGGCATCGGTCAGGGGCGGGATGTCGATGGTCACCGTGTAGGGCCTGGGCCGGCTGCCCTGCACCTGGGCGCGCACGTGCCCCGGGGCCAGGTCGATGCCCAGCACCTGGCCCAGGCGGGCATAGCGGCGCCCGCGTTGCAGGCGCGATTCCCAGCCAAAGGATTCCAGCACGGCAATCCAGCGGGCGCCCCACCATGAAGCGCCGAATTTCGCTCCCCTTTTCGTCTGCGCGGCAATGCCCCCCTGCACAGGCAGGGGGACGGATTGGTAATAGTCGCCTTCAGTCCAGCGTCTAGGCAAAAGTGCACTCCTTCGGTACGTGATGCGTGATACGTGATGTGTGAGGTTGCCATGGGGCGTAATAGGTAAAACGTAATAAGTAAACCGTAATAAGTAAAACGTAATAAGTAAGGTCATCATTGCAGAGCGTCTGATGCTTTGCGCAAGCTTTGCCAGGGCAAGTATCATTTTTACTTATTACGGTTTACTTATTACGCCCCTGGCCACCTCACGCATCACCGATTACGAGTCTCGCCTCAACTTGAGCAATTCCGCCAGCTCCGCCGTGCTCAGCTCGGTCAGCCACCCCTCGCCGGCATCCACGACGTTCTCGGCCAGGGCGCGCTTGCGCTCCATGAGCTCGGCGATGCGCTCCTCCAGGGTACCCAGGCAGATGAATTTGTGTACCTGCACGTTCTTCGTCTGGCCGATGCGAAAGGCGCGGTCGGTGGCCTGGCTCTCCACCGCCGGGTTCCACCAGCGGTCAAAGTGAAAGACGTGGCTGGCGCGCATCAGGTTGAGGGCGGTGCCCCCCGCCTTGAGCGAGAGCACAAACACCGGCGGGCCGTTGGCTTCCTCCTGGAAGCGGCGGATCATCTTTTCCCGCTGCACCCGTGAGACCCCGCCGTGCAGGAAGAGCACCTCACAGCCAAGCGCCTGGCGCAGGTGCTGCTGCAGCATCGTGCCCATCTCGGCGAACTGGGTGAAAACCAGCGCCCGGTCGCCCGCATCGATGGCCTCGGCGAGCATGTCGGTGAGGCGCTCGAGCTTGCCGGAGCGGCCGGGCAGGCTGGAGCCGTCGCCCAGGAACTGGGCCGGGTGGTTGCAGATCTGCTTGAGCTTGAGCAGCAGGGCCAAAACGATGCCCTTGCGCTTGATCCCCTCGCTCGCTTCGACCTGCTGCAGCATGTCATCGACCACGGCCTGATAGAGGGTGGCCTGCTCGGCTGTGAGGGGGCAGAAGACGTCCATCTCCAGCTTTTCCGGCAGGTCGGCGATCACCAGCGGGTCCGTCTTGACGCGGCGCAGCAGGAAGGGCCGCACCAGCGACTTGAGCCGCTGCAGCGCCTCCGGGTCCTGATAGCGCTCGATGGGCAGGGCGAAGCGACGGCGAAAGTCGTTCTGGCTGCCCAGGTAGCCCGGGTTGAGGAACTCGAAAATGGACCACAGCTCGCCCAGACGGTTCTCCACAGGGGTGCCGGTGAGCGCCACGCGGAAGCGGGCGGCAAGCCCGCGCGCTGCCTGGGCCTGACGGGTATCCGGGTTTTTGATGTTCTGCGCCTCGTCGAGCAAGACTCCATCCCACTCGATCCCGGCCAGGTCTGTCGCGTCGCGGTAGAGCAAGTTGTAGGTACTGAGCACCAGGTCGTGTTGGGCTGCCTCGGCGCGCAATTCCTCGCCGCTGCTGCGGGCGCCGCCGTAATGCACCAGCACGCGCAGGTCGGGCGCAAAGCGGGCCGCCTCACGCTGCCAGTTGCCCACAGCCGAAGTCGGGCAGATGAGCAGCGAGGGTCCCGCCGCCCGCCCTGTCTCGCGCCGGTACAGGAGCAGGGCCAACACTTGAATGGTCTTGCCCAGGCCCATATCGTCGGCCAGGCAGGCGCCCAGGCCCCAGCGCTCCAGGAAGGCCAGCCAGGAGAGGCCGTTGACCTGGTAGGGGCGCAGCTGGCCATGGAAAGTGGCAGGGGGCGGGAGAGCCTGCAGGGGCTCGCGTCCCGTCCACTGGGCCAATAGGTCCTCAACCCAGCCCGAGGCCTCCACGCCCGTGATGGGCAGAGGCGTGCTATCCCCCTCGCCCAGCGACTGGGCCAGCCGCAGCGCTTCGGCGAGCGTTCCCTCGCGGCGGCCAAGGACTCCAGCGGCCCTGGAGCCCTGGCGCTGCTCCTGCCAGAACTGAAGCATGCGCTCGACCTGGTCGGGGCGCAGCTCGACCCACTGCCCGCGCACCTGCACCAGGGGCACCTTGAGCGATGCCAGCTTGAGGAACTCTTCGCGGGTCAGGGTCTCGTCACCCAAGGAGATCTCCCAATCGTACTGCACCAGAGTGTTGAGTCCCAGGATCCCTGCCGCAGCCCCTTGGGCTGCAGGGGAAACCTGCAGCCGGGCCCCGAGCCGGGCGCTGCGCTTGCTCCACCACGGGGGCACCAGCACGCCAAAGCCTGCGTTCTCCAGCAAGGGGGCCGCCTCACGCAAGAAGCTATAGGCTTCGGGTGTAGTCAAGGCGCAGGTAGAGGGGCGCGCCTGCTGCAAACTCCGTTCGATGGGCGCCGAGATGCGCGCCGCGCGCCCCAGCCCGGCCAGGAGTTGCTCCTGCGGGCTCTCGAAGCGGCGGTTGAGATAGTGCAGGGCGCTGCGCGCTTCGCGCCACACCTGGTCGGCCGGCACGAGCAGGCTGGGGTCATCGGTGGCTTGAAGCAAGTAGTGTAATGTCCAGGCGTCGCCGTCAGCAGGCGGCTCCAGGCGGAAAGCAACGCGAAAGGCGCCCGCGGCGCCGACCGTGAGAGGCTCGAGCCACTGGCGCAGTTGCTCAGCCAACGCCTGCAGGGGCCGCATTGTGCCCGTAAGCGGGGGCGGCTGGCCATCGGGGGTGGTGCGGCGCTCCAGGGCCTGGCGCCAGAGCAAGGCGAGGGGCGAGGGGCGAGCTTCAGGGGGCGCGGCCTGGCCGCGGCCCCAATGGCGGACGGTGCTGTCTACGGCTGAGGCGATGAACGAATCAAGCAGTTGCCCAGGCGGGGGCAAGTTACCCGGCGTCACCCGCACCGTGCTCGAGCGCCCGGCGGCCGGGAGGATCTGCAGGGCGCGGCAGGCGGGCGGCATGCCTGCGCTCAGGCGGCCGAAACGCTCGCGGTCGACCGGATCGGCGAGCTGGACGGCCCAGACGGCGCGGAAGGGCTCGCCGGCGCCGCCCGTGAGCCCGGGCGCGTAGCACTGGCGCGCCAGCAACTCCAGCGCCAGCTTGCCGGCCAGGCTCCAAAAGTGCAAATCCGCGCCCAGAGCGACCTCGGGCCAGGGGCCGGGCGCCTGTTCGGGCAGCACGGCCAATTGCTGCAAAGCCATGTGGGCCGAGAGGGCGATCCCCTGCACTTCCCAGGCAGCGAGGACAGCCTTGGGGCCAGGCCGCTCTGCGCCGGGCAATTCGGGTGCGGGCACGGGGCGGCCGCTGCTGGAAGGAAGCCAGACAACGCCCCGGCTTACGGCGGCGGGCAAGGGCACGTTGGGGCTCAGCGCTCGCCAGGCGGCGCGCACCTGCCGTGCACTCACCGCAGCCGGGTGGGGGTGGATTGCGTCGGCTCTCATGCGTGCGGAAGAGCTTTCGCCCGGCGCTGTTTCGGCCTCGGCCCAGAGAAAGAAAGCGCCGCCGTAGCGGCTATTGGCTTGTGGGCACCAGCTGCCGTGCAGAAGGATCACTGCTCGAACACCTACTCGCTTCATGCGATGCCGGTCAGGTTGTTCTGGGCATCGGGAATACAAGGGGTATTATAACACTTTATGTCTCCATATGAAAGGGATTGGGGTGATGAGCGCGTTTGGGTGTGGGGTGGGTGTTGCTGCCTGTTTTGCCGCTCCGCAGAGCGGCAAAACAGGCAGCAACACTCACCCCACACCCAAAAAGGTCCAAAGCCGGGCGGTTTCGTTGCCCCCTCTTCTCGTGCCCTTTCGCGTCTCAAGTCTCTGGCGGTTCAGTCCGTCCCTACGCCAGCAGCAGGTACGGCTCTTCAATCAACTGGGCGATGCGCTGCAAGAAGCGCGCTGCCGGGGCGCCGTCGACCAGGCGATGGTCATGTGTGAGGCTGAGCCACATGCGCTCTTGCACGACCACCTGACCATTGACCGCGGCGGGCACGGGCTTGATGCGGCCCACGCCGAGGATGGCGCACTCGGGCAGGTTGATGATCGGTGTAAAGGCGTCGACGCCGAACATGCCCAGGTTGGTGATGGTGAAGGTGCCGCCAGTCAGCTCGCTGGGGCCGCTCTTGCCCTCACGGGCGCGCGCTACCAGCTCGCGCAGGGCCTTGGCGATGCCCACGATGCCGAGCCTGTCGGCATTGCGGATCACCGGCACCAGGAGCCCGCGGTCAGTATCGACGGCCATGCCGATGTGCACTTCGCCCAGCAGGCGGATCTGATCGCCCTCGAGGCGCGCGTTCATGTAGGGCAGCTCGCGCAGGGCGCGGGCGCAGATCGCCGCCAGGATGTCGTTGTAGCCGATGGAGAAGCCCAGCTCCTTGGCATAGGCGTCCTTGAGGCGGGTGCGTGCGGCCACCAGGTGCGTGGCATCGACCTCGGTGGTTAGCGTGACACGCGCAGTGGTGTGGGCGCTATTGGCCATGCGCTCGGCGATGCGGGCGCGTACCCCGGCCATGGGGATCGTCTGACCGGCAGCGGGGGCAGGCGCCGCAACGGGAGCAGCCGTCGGGGCTACGACGGGCGCCGGGGCGGCCGTACCCTCGACATCGGCGCGTACCACGCGGCCGCCCGGGCCAGTGCCCGTGAGGCCGGTGAGGGGCAGGCCCTGCTCGGCGGCGACCTTTTTGGCCAGCGGTGTGGCCTTGGGCTGCGCAGCGAGGAACGACACGACATCTTGCTCGATGATGCGGCCCTCAGGGCCGGTGCCGGCGACCAGGGTCAGGTCCACGCCCTTTTCTTCCGCCAGCTTGCGGGCGCGCGGCGAGACAAAGATGCGCCCGCCCTCGTGCCGCAGGGCCTGCTCGACGGAGGGAACGGTCGGCAGAGCTGCCGGCGCTCCGGACTCGGCTGTAGCGGGTTGCGCGGCCGGCGCTGCAGACGGGGCCGCCGGTGCACCCGAGACGTACTTGCTGATATCGTCGGCCGGGTCGCCCAGGAGCGCGACCACCGTCAGCACAGGCACCGTGGAGCCCTTGGGGTAGAGGATCTTGCGCATGGTGCCGGCGGCAGGCGCCTCCGCGTCGAGCACGGCCTTGTCGGATTCGATCTGAAAGAGCACATCGCCTTTGCTGACCGTGTCGCCTTCGTTGACGAGCCACTGGACGATGGTGCCCTCGTTCATTGTTTCGCCCAGTTGGGGCAGAATGACCTCGTGGATCATAGCAGCACCTACTTCCTGGCCAGGACCTTGCGGACACCGGCGATGACGGCGTCGACCGAAGGCACGGCCGCCGCCTCCAGGGTCTCGCTCATGGGCACGGGCACGTCGGCTGCCGCCACACGCACCATGGGCGCATCCAGGTAGTCAAAGGCCTCGTCGGAGACCTGGGCAAAGATTTCGCTCAGGATACTGCCCGTCTTGTAGGCCTCGGTCACGCCCACCAGGCGGCCGGTCTTCTTGACCGATTTGACGATGGTCTCCAGATCGAGCGGCTTGATGGTGCGCAGGTCGATGACTTCGACGCTGATACCTTCCTGCGCCAGTTTCTCGGCGGCCTCCAGCGAGCGGAGGAGCATGCGCGAGTAGCTGATCAGGGTAACGTCCTTGCCCTCGCGCTTGACGTCGGCCACGCCCAGGGGGATGATGTAATCTTCCTCGGGCACGGGGCCCTTGTTGCCGTAGAGCATCTTGTGCTCGATGAACATAACCGGGTTGTCATCGCGGATGGCAGCCTTGAGCAGGCCTTTGGCGTCATAGGGGGTAGCGGGCATGACGACATAGATGCCCGGGAAGTGCTGCCAGAGGGCCTCCAGGCTCTGTGAGTGGTGCGCGGCGATACAGCGGCCCGCGCCGCCCTCAGTGCGGATGACCATGGGCACCTTGGTCTTGCCGCCGAACATGTAGCGGTTCTTGGCGCCCTGGTTGGCGATTTGGTCCATGGCCAGGGGTGTGAAATCGACATACATGATCTCGGCCACCGGCCGCATGCCGGTCATAGCCGCGCCTACCGCCGCGCCGGCGATGGTGGCCTCGGAGATGGGGGTATCGCGCACGCGCTCACCGCCGAATTCCTCGAACAGGCCGCGGGTCGCGGCATAGGCGCCGCCATAGAGGCCCACATCCTCGCCCATCACGAACACCGAGGGGTCGCGCTTCATCTCCTCGCGCAGGGCCTCGACAATAGCCTGCGAATAGGAGATCTGGCGCATGCTCTTGTCGCTGGCCACGCGCTGCCGCAGAGCGGCCTCTTCCTTGATCATGCTGGGCGTCCAGAAATCGGGCGCGTACACATCCTGGGCCACTTCCGAGGCGGGCGGCATGGGTGAGCTGAGGGCAAACTCGGTGGCCGTCTCGATGGCCTGCTCGGCCTTTTTCAGGACCTCGTCGATCTCTTCCTGCGTGGCGACGCCCGCCTCAACCATGCGCCTGGCCAGGGCTGGGATGGCGTCTTTTTCTTTCCAGGCTTTTTCCTCTTCTTTAGTACGGTAGACGCGCGGGTCGGAGCGGGAATGGCCGTACCAGCGGTAGGTCTTGCACTCGATGAGCGAGGGGCCCTCGCCGTTGCGAGCGCGCTCGGCAGCGCGGAGGACGGCCGCGCGCACGGCCAGCACATCCATGCCGTCGACAACCTCGCCAGGCATGCAATACGCGACGGCGCGGTCGGCGACGTTGGCAATGCAAGAGGCCTTGCTGAAAGGCACCGACATGCCGTATTGGTTGTTCTCGACGATATAGATCACGGGCAACTTCCAGAGCGACGCCATGTTGAGCGACTCGTGGAAATTGCCGGTCTGCGAGGCGCCATCGCCGAAGAAGCACAGGGTCACCTGGTCGGTCTTGCGCATATGGATCGACAGGCCAGCGCCAGTCGCGACGGGGATATTGCCGCCAACGATGCCGGTGGCGCCCAGGTTGCCATTGGCTACATCGGCGATGTGCATAGAGCCACCGCGGCCCTTGCAATAGCCGGTGGTGCGGCCGCAGAGCTCGGCCATCATGCTGTTGAGGTGCGCCTGCTTGGCCTCGGGGGTGGCGGCGTGCTTGTCACCGTGGGCGTGGCAGTGGCCGTGCCCGCGGTGGGTGCTGGTGATGAAATCATCCATGCGGATGGCCGAGAGTGCGCCCACGGCGACCGCTTCCTCGCCGGCATAGAGGTGCGAGGCGCCCTTGATGAGGTTGCGGCCCAACAGGTCGTAGACTTTGTCCTCAAAGTTGCGGATCTCGGCCATCTGCCGCAGCATCGTCAGCAGGTCTTCCTTCTGCAGACCCTGCTCTGCCATAATCGATTTGAGATCTGACATAGTTCCCTTCCTTGTGTTGGC
>DAOTVS010000348.1:0-9210 GCA_034436375.1 Anaerolineae bacterium
TAAGTTGTATGGGGGTGCGGGAACCGCGGACAGGCGCCTGTCCGCGGTTCCCGCACCCCCATACAACTTACCTTTTTATCTCAATTACCCCCGGCAGCAGCACCCGATCTTCCCCCGCCCCCTGGCCGCTCGTGACGGGCAGGCGCTTGCCTGTCGCCGGGTCGTAGAGGCCGATCTCGATCTGGTGCGGGCCGGGTTGGGCATCAGCATTGACCGGGATCTCATAGGGGTCAGTGATGATCTCGCCCGCTACCCAGCCGGTCGTGGGGCGCGTGCCGTTGACGGGCACGCTATCTTTCTGGCCGCTCACAGCCCCTTGCGCATCCAGCAGATGGGTAAAGACGGTCTGGGGCGTCGCCCCGGGCTTGAGCGCCTGCCAGTAGAGGGTCAGGTGCAGCGTATCGCCCGGCCTGGCGCTGCTCTCCTGCAGGTCATAGCCCAGCAGGCGCACCTGGTCGCCCAGGGTGACCGTGAGCGGGGTCTGCGGGTTGGGCGCGGTGAAATTGCGCTCCTGATGCTCGACGGGCACCTGCGCCACGAGCACGTCCTGCGCCGCCAGGGGCCGGCCATCGGGGCCGTAGAGGTTGGCGTAGAGGTCGTAGGTTCCGCTTGCCGCCTCCGCAGGGATGGTCAGCGCGTGCGGCCAGCGCAGAATGTCGCCTGCCTGCCACTGCTCGGCCGGGTAGCCGGGGCCGGCGGGCGCAAAGCGCCCCTCGGTCACCGTCTGGCCGGCCTGCGCCAGGCGCAGGCCCAACTGCAGGGGCTCCCCCGGCGGCTCGACGCAGCGCCAGAAGAGCGTCACGGCCAGGTTCTCGCCCGAGCGGAAGCTCTCTTTGGCCAGGGTATAGCCCAAAAGCTGCACCGGCTTGCCCAGGGCAGCCGTCAGCGGATGGGGGATGGCCAGGTCCGCCACGCCCGGCGGCACCGAGGCGGGGGCAACGGTGATGGGCCCTAGCTTGAGCTCGGTCGCTCCCTGTGCCGTGCCCCCCGAGATATTCAGCCGGCTCAGGTCATCCAGTTGATAGAGGCCGAGCACCAGCCAATACTGGCCGGGCGGCGTGCCGGGCAAGAGGGGCACGGTGCAGGCCGTCTGGTGCGTGCTGCCCTCCAGCCAGGCCGAAGTCTGCAAGAGGTTGCCCGTATCGGCCAGGGGGCCGTCGCGCTGGCCCCACAGGTTGCCCTGGTCATCGACCAGATGGGCAAAGAGGTAGTAATCCTTGGTGGTGCGACGCAGCACCTGCCATTGCAGGCTGATCCCCAGCTCCTGCCGGTATTGCACCGGCCCGCCGGAAAGGCCATACTGCTCCAGCTCGAACTGGTCCCCGAAATTGACGCCCGCCTGCACCGATGCCGGCAGCGACCCAAAGTGAGGCTGGCTGGGGAAGCGGTAATAGTACAGAGTGCCGAAGGGAAAAGGCTTTTGCCAGAGCAAAAGGCCATTCTGAGCCAGTTGCCGCCGGATATAGACGGCAGGGATGGCCTCATCGTTGTTGTATTCCAGGTAAAAGAACCCTCCGTGGCCATTCGCGGCCGCCTGCAGGTTGCGGGCGACCTCCTCTTCGGTCGCACCAGCGATCACGCTGCAGGGCAGGGGGCCCGTATAGTCGTGGTCGAACACCGAGGCCATGTTGGCGACAATCGCATCATCCGGCTGCGCCGCACGCCCGATCTCCTGGATGAGGTCCTGGTAGAACGTGTTGCGGTAGAGCCAGGCATACTCGGTGCCGTTTACGCGGGCCACAAACTCGGGCTGCTGCGAGCCATAGAACAGGCCAGCGAGGGCGTTCTTCTCTTGCAGGTCTCCCTGGTAAAGGAGCACATAATCGGCCGTCGGGACCGTCGCGTTGGTCAGCGTGGTCACCCGGCCCGGGAAGGTGGATGCGATACCGGCGACGGCCCAGGTAGCCACACTCAGCCCGCTCGCCCCCGGCTTACCGGCCAGGTAACGGGCTGCCTGTTCGGCGCCCTCACCCCAGCCCACGGGGATCGTCTGCACGGCCTGGCTCGCGCCGCCTGCCCAGGGGTCGTAGTAGGCCAGGTAATAGGCCGGGTAGAGCGGCCCCAGGAGCAGCGCACCCTGCGCCAGGGCGCACACCCCCACGAACGCGCCCGCCAGGTTGCGCGGCGCGGGCAGGTGCAGGGCTGCAAGGGCCAGCTCCAGCGCGCCCAGCCACCCCAGGGCGGCCAGGAGGTCGAGCCCCAGGATCCCGGGCAGCATGTAGCGGTCATATTTCTTCTTGCTCACGGTAATGATGGCCACATAGAGGATCACATAGGCCAGCAGGGCCGCCTGTACCGCTCGCCGCTGTCGCCCCTCCGCGCCGCCCTGCCAGCGGGCCGGCAGCAGGGTCCCCACCAGCGCCAGCAGGCAGCCGGCCAGCACCAGGGGGGTCGTGCGAAAGAACAGGGCCACCGGGTAAAAGGTGGCCCCGGGGTCACTGACAATGGCGCCGCGGAAAAAGTCGGTGGTGGCATCGCCGGGGGCGCTGGCATAGGCCAGGGAGAGCCCCAGCATCGCCCGCAGCGTCGCCAGGGGCGCCGCCCACATGGCCGGCCAGCAGGCCACAAACGCCGCCACAGCGCACAGCCCCCATAGGGCGCCGTCGCGCAGCAAGGCGCGCACGCCCCAGGCCGAAGGCCGGCGCAACCAGGCAGCGAGCAGATAAAGCCCCACCAGCGGCGTTACCAGGACGCCGTAGGACTTGGTCACCGCCGCCAGCCCCGCGGCCACACCGGAGAGGATGAGGTAACGCCGGGCCGGCTTGGCCCCCAGGCTGCGCACGTAGAGGAGAGCGCTGACGATGGCGATGAGCATGAGGCCCGCCGTCAGGGCATCAATGTGCAGCACGCGCGAGAGGCCCAGGTAGTAGGGGTCAAGCAACAGGAAGAGGGCGCCCACCAGGGCATAGGGCCGGCCCAAAAGCCGCCGCACCAGCAGGTAGAGCGCGACCAGGATGGCCGCATGCAGCAGGACAATGCCCCCCTTGGCTGCCGGCAGCAGGACCGTGAGCCGGCGGATCGTCTCCGGGTCGTGCACATCGAGGGTGGGCAGGGCATCTACCGCCGCCAGCTGCGCCTGAGTCACTGTGCCTGTCACCCAGCGCCCCCAGGCCAGGCTCAGGGCGCCGCTCCACATGGTCAACACGCCCGGGTGGCCTACCAGATTCGTGCCCGCCAGGTTGCCGTGCAGGAGGGCCTCCAGGAACTTGACCGAGCGGTAGACCCAGGCCGGCTCATCCCAGGTGACAAAGGTTGCGGCTGCATAGGCGCGGCTGAGCCAGGCGCACAGAAACAGTGCGATACTGATGGCCGTATCAATGAGGGCGCCCCGCCTCTTGTTCATGCTTCCCTTTCATAGTCCCCGATAAGCTTTACTGCTGCTTCTCTTGCTGCTGCTTCAAAAGCTGCCTCCGATAGAGCTCATCGGGCCGGCTGTGGATGCGCGCCACCGCCTCTGGGGTCAGGAAATGCGGCCCCCCCAGGCTAAAGGCGCCCTGGAGCACGCGCGCCGTCTTGACGGCCATGGCCGTAATGGCCTCCACGTCCTCTGGGCTCTTGCCGAGGGCCACCAGGCCATGGTTCTGCATCAGGATGACCTTGGGCGGCTCGCCGTAGGTGTCGAGATAGGCGAGCATGCGGCGCAGCACTTCCTGCGCCAGCGGCTGGCCAGGGTCCGTATAGGGCACAAAGATGGGGGCCGGCCCACAGATGACGATCTCATCGGGGAAGAGGCGCCCGCTGACGGCCTGCTCGGCGCCCTGGGCGCAGAGGATGGCGTTGATGGCCGTGGGGTGCGTGTGCCCCACGTAGAGGGCGCCGCCCATGGTCAGTGCGGCGGCGTGCAACATGACCTCTACCGACGGGCGCGCCGTCGTGGCCGGGTTCACCCGCGCCTCGGCCAGGCGCGCCTTGAGCGCGTCATCGGAAAGCGGTTCGCCCTCCAGCACGGCGCGGACGGCGTCGAAGCGCATCTCCACAAAGCCGCTGGCGTCAATACCGCCCATGCCGCGGCCGCTGGCTTTGACCCAGAAAGTCTTGTCGTCAACCTTCGCCGAGGTATTGCCCTCGGCTAGAATGACGTAATCTCGCTCTGGCTCGGCCAGGCGGCGCGTCAGGGTGATCAGTTTGTCCAGGACGTTGGTGTTCTTTTCCATGACCGTTTCTCCTCAGAAAATAACCCGTAATGCGTAATCCGTCAAGTTGCCATTACGGAGCATTCGTTGCTTTCCGTAGCGCTCGTCAACACAAAGCTGTATATAGCACTGGACGCACCGAAATGGCGGCCTTACGCATCACGTTTTACTTATTACGACCTTTCCCAATACAATCCGGTCCTGCAGCAGGCGCCTGTCGCTCCCATCATACGCGGGCAAGCGCACGCCGGTCGCCGCGTCATAGAGCCCCACCTCGAGCACGTACTCCCCCGGCGGCAGGTCCTGCGGCAGGTGGAGGGGGTGAATATCCGCCAGCACCTCGTGGAGCACCCAACCGCTGGTCGGGCGATTTCCTGCGACCGGTATGCCGTCATGGGCGGCGCGGATCTGGCCCTGCTTATCCAGCAGATGGACAAACACGGTATAGTTGCCCGGCATCGGCGCCAGGCATTGCCAGTAGAGGGTGAGGTGGGCCGTCTCGCCGGGCCGGGCAGCCGTGAGATCATAGCCGAGCAAGCGCACCTTCTGGTCAATGGTCTCCTGGCGCTTGTTTTGCATCTCTGGCACGTCAAAGCTGCGCTCCACCGCCTGCACCTGAACACTGCCCAGACGAATGGCCTGACCCACCGCTCCGCGCTGAGTCATCAGTTGCACCCCCAGCAGCGCCTTGCCGGCCGCGGCTTTGGGGCTCACCGGCAGGCTGTAGCGGCCCTCGATTACCTCACCGGCGATCCACATGGGCGTCGGATGTTCAGGGCCGGCCAGCTCCACCGTCTGGGTGCCGCGCTCATGCCCCTCGGCATCCAACAGGATCAACTGCGCCTGATAGGCGGCCGTCACCGGGTGCGTGACGCGCCACCAGATGCGGACGGGCAGGTCCTGCCCGGGGAGCAGGGAAGCAGCCCCGATCTCATAGCCCAAAACCTCCACGCCGTCGGCCAGGCTCACCTGCAACCGGTTGGGTGGATTGATCTCTTCGGCGGTAGGCGGCAGCTGCGCCGCCAGGATCTCCAGAGAGGCCAGATCAAAGGGCTCACCCATGCGCTGCAGGGTATCGACATCATAGAGGATGCCCTGCAGCCGGTATGGTCCGGGCGGCGCACCCGGTGGCACAGCCAGGGTATGCAGAGTTTCCACCTGCCCCGTGCCGGGCCATGCGGCGGTCGAGCGGCCCTCTGCATCACTGAGCCACCCATCCTGCTGCGCCCAGGTGCGGCCTTGATCATCCAGCAGCCGCAATGAGAGCGCCAGGTTGCCCGTGGGGCGGCCCTGTACCTGCCACTGCAGGGCCACGCTGATCCGCTGGCGATACTGCACCTGTGTGCTCGAGACGCCCACGCGCGCCAGGGTGAGGGTCTGCCCTGAATCGGCCACAGGGCTGGCTGCCAGTGTAAGCTGCATCTCCTCAGTGGGCGCCAGAGCGTGGAAATGGAGCTGCAGGGGCAGCAGGTAGAGCGAGATGATCGCTCCCGGTACGGTCCAGCGCTGAGCGAGCACGGCCTGCGATTCCAGCAGCCCGTCCACAATGCGCTGTGGGTCAGCCCCCGCAAAGGCCACGTGCCACAATCGCCAGCGGCCCGTCGCCAGGCGTTCCAGGTCGGCGGCGGCCTGCACCGCATCCGTCACCTGGATCTGGGAAAGCGAGGCCGCGCCGTGGAAGTGTTGCGGCAAAGGGGTGAGAGCATCCACGATCACCACATCATCGGGCAAGACGGCATCGTCCAACACGCGCAGCACCGGCTCGTGCACCCGGTTCGCATAGAGGCGGGCGCACTCGACGCCGAACACGCGAAAGCGCTGTGTCGGCTCTTTATCCAAAAGGCCCTGCGCCACCGGGCCCGGCTGCTCCCAGTCGGTACGGTAGAGAACGACATAGTCCGCGCTGAGAACCGTCTCTGGGCTGAGCGGCACCACATTACCGATGAAAAAGGGGGCCAGAGAGTCCAGGTGCAGGGTGGCTACCGACGATCCGTCGGCCCCGGGCTGAGCGTTGAGGTAGTGAGCCGCCTGATCGATGCCCTCCCCCCAGCTCGTCTGCAGCCCGCCAGCGCCCAGCCAGGGGTTGCAATAGGCGGCATAATAGGGCCGGTAGCGAAACACGGCCAGCCCCTGCCAGATTATTGCGGCCACGGCCACCGCGCTCAGGGCCAGGCGCAGCGCCAGCTCCCACCAACTCGTGGCCAGTTTCTCCGCACCCAAGCGGCTGTAAGCGACAGGCACAGTGGCCATGGCAAGTGGCGCTGCTGCTTTGCAGGCGCGCCCCAGCCAGCGCGCCCCCAGGGCCACAGCCCCAGCTATGCCCAACGCAGCGGTTGTATCGAGCGCCAGTAACGCCGGTAACAGTGGGCGCGGGTCGGCCACATCCCTATACGTGGCCACGAGCACCTGTATGGGCGCCAGACCCCACACCGCCAAAAGGTGGGCGCGCCGGCTCTGTCGGCTTTCAGTGAACGGCAGCGTGACCACCGTCAGGGCCAGGCCCACCCAGGTCAGGGGCGGCATGTGCAGGCCCAGGGCCAGCGCCAGGGCCGGGAGGGTATGCCCGTTCCAGGCCAGGCCCGAGGCAACCTGCCTGCTCAGGTCGCTCAGCGCAGCCGCGACCGGCTCCGTATAGGCAACGGGCCAGGCCAACAGCGCCATCAGGAGCCCGGCAGCGCACCACAGGCCGGCGTTGCACGCCAATTGCGCCCAGGGCAGACCTCGCCGGAAATGGCCAACAGCCAGGAGGAAAAGGCTGTAGGGCAAAAGGGGGGCCGCCAGCGGGCCGTTGAGAAGGGCCAACCCGGCCAGCGCCCCCGCCGGCAGAAAGCCCAGCCAACGTTCCGGCGTGCGGAGCGCCCAGAGCAGGGCGAGGAGAGCGGCCAGGCTCAGCCCTGCAGTGGCGGCTTCATCGCCAAGGACATGGGAAAGAGCCAGATGGTAAGGTGCAATCGTCAGAATGAGACTCAGTAGAATACCGGCCCGCATACCCCACAGGCGCGCCACCAGCCAGGCTACCACCACGATCAGGAGCGCACTGAGCGCCGCTGCAGACAATTTGGCCAGCGGCCAGTAGGCCGCCGCCAGGCGAACCTGTTCGGCATTCTGCAGATCCAGGCTCGATAACCCCATCAATGCCAGCCAACGGGAGGATGGGAGCGTTCCCCCCAACGACCGCGCCAGCATCAGCCCCAGGGCGCTTGCCCAAAAGCCTACCGTGCCCGCGGGGCTCGTGAGGCCCTGCAGATGGCCATTCCCCAGCGCCAGCCCTTGCCAGAACTGGAAAGAGCGAAAAGCCCAATTCAGCTCACCTTTGGCCACAAACGCCGCCATCTGCATGATGCGCGGCACAAGCGCCAGCGTAAACAGCAGCGGGTAGAGCAGCCACTCCACCCACCACCAAGCCACCCGGTGCGCGCGCACGGTATTGTCTCTCATCGGCGCTCCTTTGCACTATGTACCGGGAATGCGAGCGACGGAGGTCTTGTTCGTCTTTGCCCAATCCTGCCGAAGGTGGGGCGCTTTTTGCCAGAGGCTATTCTGGCCTGGTTGCGTTTAATACCTGCCGCACAACATAGATAGGCTTTTGCTGGCTCTCGTGATAGGTGCGAGCGATCATCTCTCCCAGAAGGCCCATGCTCACCATCTGCACGCCCACCACCAGCAGCAGCACACTCAGCAGCAGGAGAGGACGCCCACCGATAGGCTGCCCGAGCACCAGCTTGACCACGGTCAGGTAGAGCCCGGCCAGGAAGCCCAGGCCGAAGGATATGAGCCCCAGCAGGCCGAAAACGTGGGCCGGGCGCGTGCCATAGGAGAGCAAAAAGCGCACGGTCAAGAGGTCCAGAATCACCCGCACCGTCCGCCCGATGCCGTACTTGGATTTGCCGAAACGGCGCGGCTCGTGGTGCACGGGGATTTCGGCCACAGCCACGCCCATTGAGCTGGCCAGGGCGGGGATGAAGCGGTGCAGCTCACCGTAGAGGCGCACATTCTTGACCACTTCCAGGCGGTAGGCCTTGAGCGAACAGCCGTAATCGTGCAACTGTACGCCGGTCACCTTGCCGATCAGGCGGTTGGCGATCATGGAGGGCAGCCGGCGGCTCAGGAAGGGATCCTGCCGCTTGAGGCGCCAGCCGCTCACCACATCGTATCCCTCCTCGATCTTGTCCAGCAGCAGGGGGATATCGGCAGGGTCGTTCTGCAGGTCAGCGTCGAGGGTCACCACCACGGCCCCCTGCGCCAGGTCAAAGCCGGCCGCAAAGGCAGCCGTCTGGCCGAAATTCCGCCGGAAGCGGATGACCTTGAGGCGTGGCTCACTGCGGGCGATCTCTTCCAGGATGGCGAAGGAGCCGTCCCGGGAACCGTCGTCGACAATGATGACTTCCCACTCCACCCCGGGCAGCCGGGAGAGGGAAGCGAACAGGCGCTCTGTGAGCGGGCGCACGCTGTCTTCCTCGTTATACAGAGGGATGACCACTGAGAGGTCCAGGCTCATGCGAGCACTCCTTTCAGCCATTCCACCTCAGCACGCAGGCCGTCGGCCAGAGATACACGGGGCGCATAGCCGATGAGCTTCTGCGCGGCGCTGGTGTCGGCCCAGGTGTGGCGCACATCACCGTATTGCTTGCCCTGGCGCTCCACCTGCACCGGCAACGCCGTAATCTCGCCCAAAAGTTGGATGACATGGTTCACCGTCACGCGCGACCCGCCGCCGATATTGAGCACCACGCCCTCCAGGCTCGACTGCATCGCCTGCATATTGGCCGTGACGATATCCTCGACAAAGGTGAAATCGCGAGTCTGCTCACCGTTATCATAAAGCGTCAGGCTCTGTCCCTGCAGGATGGCCCGGATAAAGCGGTTAAAGGCCATATCGGGGCGCTGGCGCGGGCCATAGACGGTGAAATAGCGCAGCGAGACGGTCGGCAGGCCGAAATTGGCGTGATAGAGCTGGCAGAGGTGCTCGGCCGCCAGCTTGCTCACCCCGTAGGGTGAGAGGGGCTGCGGGCGCGCCGTCTCGCGCATAGGCAGCTCGACGGCATCGCCATAGACGGAGGAGGACGAAGCGTAGATA
>DAOTVS010000349.1:0-4372 GCA_034436375.1 Anaerolineae bacterium
CGCGTGCCCCCTGGGCATGGGGAGTTGCCCTATCCACACAAAATATTGAATGTGCAGGAGGTGTGACCATGAGTATCACCCGTTGGGAGCCCTTTAGCGAGTTGATGACCCTGCGCAATGCCATGGACCGCCTGTTCGAGGAGAGTTTCGTGCGGCCCAGCCGGGCGCTCTGTGCAGGGCCCGCAAACGTGCCTGTGGATATGTACCAGCAGAACAGCAACCTGGTCGTCAAGGCGTCGGTGCCCGGGGTCAAACCTGAGGATATCGACGTCTCGGTGATGGGCGAGACCTTGACTATCAAGGGCGAAGTCAAAGAGGAGAAAGAGGTCAAGGAAGAGAACGTCGTCCGGCGGGAACGATGCATCGGCGCGTTCAGCCGCTCGTTAACCTTGCCCACGCCGGTGGATACCAGCAAGGCAAAGGCCACCTTCGAAAATGGCGTATTGACCCTTTCCTTGCCGGTGGCTGAAGAGGCCAAGCCGAGGGAGATCAAAGTCAAGGCCGGGTGATCGCTGTCAGGGGCCGTGGCTCTCACGGCCCCTTTTTTTGTCTTCGAGCCGGGGCTCCAACGCTTCACCCGCCTGGCGCTTCCGCAGGCCACGCAGGCGCCTCAGGTTTCCATTCCTCCAGGGGCCGAGCACCCCAAAAAACGCGCGGCAGACGGGCACACGCAAAATAACCAGGAGCCATTGGTACTGACACTGACACTGAGATAGCTTAGCGCTCAATCCCAGGCTGGCATACGAATTTGATATTTCGCGCCATCGGCCATACAGTACGTGATAGGTAATCCTCTTTGCGGCCGCCCGACCTGTGCAAGCGATGGGCCTCACAGGCAAGACGAACGGATGAGAGAGGGATGGGAGGTGTAGCCATGGAGAGAAGCGCAAACTGTTTGGCCAAGCTGGCGCGGATGAACAAGACCCTGCACCACGAAGAGGCCGACCGGGTGCCGATCAGCGATTCCTTCTGGGGCAGCTTTGTTGAGCGCTGGCGGCAGGAGATGGGTCTACCGGCCGGCACCGACATCTACCGCTACTATGACCTCGACTGGATCGTGACCACCCCCAACATGGACCCCCACATCAAGCCGTTCGAGGTCCTCGCGCAGAACGACGAGCACGTCATTGTACGCACTGGCTTTGAGGCCGTCATCGAGAAAAAGTTCGCCCTGCCGATGCCTGATTTTCTGCGCTTTGAGACCGACACCCTGGAGAAGATGGCTGCCTTCCAGTTCGACGACCCTTGGGATGACCGGCGCTACCTGAGCGGCGGCGATAACCAGATCGCCGGGGTCGGCGACGGCTTTGCACGCAATCTGCCACCCTGGATCGAGACGGTCAAGGCGCTCCATCCTGATTTCCCGGTCTATGGCAGTGTGTGCGAGGGCCACGAGACCCTCTGGCGCATCATCGGCTCGGAGAACGTTTTGCTCTGGATCGGCCTCTACCCCGACCAGGTAGCCCGCTTCGTGGAGCGCATCAACGAGTTCATGCTCCAGGTCGCCGAGGCGCAGATCAAGGCGGCGGGGGGGCTTCTCGACGGCATGGTCATCTGGGGCGACGTGGCCTACAAGAAGGACCTGTTCTTCTCTCCCGAGTACTGGCGCAAGGTCTTCAAGCCAGGGGTCAAGGCGATCGTCGACCTGTGCCATGCCTACGGCCTGCCGGTGATCTACCACGGCTGCGGCAATGTGCGCCGCATTTTCGCCGATTTCATCGAGACCGGCATCGACGCCTACAACCCCCTCGAAGCCAAGGCCGGCATGGATGTCATCGACCTGCGGCGCCGCTACGGGCACCGCATCGCCTTTTGCGGCAATATGGATGTGCTCACCTGGGCGCAGGGCACAAAAGAAGAGCTCAAGGCCGCCGTGCTGACCCGGCTGAATGCGGCCAAGGGCGGGGGCTATATCTTCCAATCGGACCACTCGGTGCCCAGCAATGTGCCAGGTGAGAGTTATGATTATGTCGTCAAATTGGTGCGCGAGTACGGCCGCTACCCGCTGCGGCTCGGCGAGTACGACATTGCAGACATACACTGACCGGTTGCCTCCCACGAGAATCGGTGTATCATTCTTCTTCGCTCCGCTTCACAAAACAAAAGGCCGAACCGGTTGCGCCTTTCTGTAGCAGTTTACTTGACGCTCACACAGTATTATAGTATGATCAGATCCAGGCTGGATACAAGATTGTGGGCTGAGAAGGGCGGACCGGGGCGATGATCGAGATCAACCTGGATCGATGCACGGGTTGTGGGCAGTGTATGGCAGTGTGCTCTGCTGGTGCACTGCGCATTGACGGAGGGCATGCGGTAGTGGACCAGGCGCTATGCCGCTGCTGCGGGGCCTGCATTTCTGCATGCCCGCTGGGCGCCTTGAGCAACACCGATGCTCCCGTCGCGGTAGCCGAACCGCAGCTGCCGCAGGCCTTGTCGGCGGCGATCGACGTGTTGCCCGCACGCCCGGCGCCCGTGCCCTGGACGCAGCGCATCATGCCAGCGCTGGCCGGTGCGCTCCGCTTTGCGGGGCAGGAGATCCTGCCGCGCATCCTCGAGGGTATCGCTGCCACCCCGCAGGAACGCGGATCTGGCAGGGGGAATACGATCAACACCGGGGAGGGCGGTTCAGGCGGCGGGCAACCGGGCCGGCGATACCGGGCCCGGCACGGCAGAGGATGAGTTACGCCTGAAAACAGGCGAAAAAGGGGAGGGGAAAGAGAAATGTCTGGCGAGATGACACGAGGCGGCAGGGCCGGGGGCGGTGGCCGCGGGCGCAAGGGCGGCCCGCAGGCAGCCGGCCCGGGCGGCAAGTGCGTGTGCCCGGCGTGCGGGCACAAGGAGCCCCACGTTGCCGGGCAGCCTTGCACCGAACGGACCTGCCCGAAATGTGGAACGCGGATGGTCAGAGAGTGATGTGTTCCACTACCCATTTTGATGCGAAACTAATGGCCGGGGGTGCCTCATGATCGTGGCCATCGCCAGCGGCAAGGGAGGCACGGGCAAGACGCTCTTGGCCACCGGGTTGGCGCAAGTGCTTGCAGCCGACGGCCTGGCAACAGTGCACCTGTTGGATTGTGATGTGGAGGAGCCCAACGATCACCTCTTCCTTTCTCCCACACTGACTCGAAAGGAAGAAGTGAGCATCCTCGTGCCGAAGATCGACCTGGCGCGCTGCACCTTTTGCGGGCGCTGCGCTCAGGTCTGCACCTTCCACGCACTGGCCGTTGTGCAGAAAAAGGTGCTCACCTTTCCGCAGCTGTGTCACGGCTGCGGGAGCTGCGCCCGGCAGTGCGCGAGCGGGGCGATCAGCGAGGAGCCCATGCGCATGGGCCAACTCGAGGCGGGAGATGCCGGGAAGATTCACTTTGCCCAGGGCCTGATGGATGTGGGGCAGGCGATGGCGACGCCAGTGATCCGCCGGCTCAAGCAGTGGGCGATCCCGCGCGAGGCTGAGGGAGACCCACTGGTGCTGCTCGACTCGCCGCCAGGCAACGCCTGTTCGGTCGTCGAGACCCTGCGCGGCAGCGATTTCGCGTTGCTGGTCACCGAACCCACGCCCTTTGGCCTGCACGATCTGGAGATTGCGGTCGAGCTGGCCAGAGGCGAGCTCAAGCTGCCGGTAGGCGTGGTCGTCAACCGCGACGGCGTGGGGGATCACGGCGTTGATGATTTCTGCGCCAGGGCCGGCGTGCCCATCCTGCTGCGCATCCCATTGGACAGGCGGATCGCCGAGGCCTACTCGGCAGGTGCGCTCTGGGTGGATGCGATCCCGGAGTATCGCGAACCCCTGCGCCGCCTGTACCGTGAAGTACAGGCGCAGATCGGGGGTGGACAATGAAACAGAGTGTGACATTGAGCAGCAAGGGAGACACAGCCAAGTCCACGCTAGGGGCCACCCTGGCCCGGCTGACAGCGCGGGTCCATTCTCGCCGCAGCCTGCGCACCCGGTCGCGGAAGCAGTGGGTGATCCTGAGCGGCAAGGGCGGCACGGGCAAGACCACGGTAACCGCCGCTCTGGCCCACCTGGCGGCGCGAGAGCACCAGCTCGTCCTGGCCGATGCGGACGTCGATGCAGCGAACCTGGAGCTTTTGCTGTCGCCTACGGTCGTCGAGGAGCACGAGTACGTCGACGGGAAGGTGGCTGCCATCGACCCTCAACTTTGCACCGGCTGCGGTGAGTGTGCGGAGGTATGTCGCTTTGGCGCCATCGTCGCCGAGGGATTGAACTACCGGGTTGATCCCACGGCCTGCGGGGGCTGCGCAGCCTGTCGTTATCACTGCCCGGCCAAAGCAATCTCGATGGTCGATTCCCCCACGGGGCGCTGGTTCCGCTCCGAGACCAAACTGGGCCCGCTGTTCCATGCCCGCCTCT
>DAOTVS010000350.1:0-12502 GCA_034436375.1 Anaerolineae bacterium
GTCCAGCGGTAGGCCGGCAGGGCAGCGGAGAGGGTGGCCAGGAGCTGCGGATCGGCCTCCACAACGGCAGCCAGCAGCTTGCCCAGGTTCATGCGCCGGGTGGCCGAAATGGGGATGACTTGCGCCGGCTCCAGCCCCAGGCAGCGGGCAGCCGCCTCGGCGACCGGTTTTTGCGCGCCGCGCACCAGGTCAACCTTGTTCAGGGCCACCACAAAGGGGTGCCCCAGGGTCGTCAGTGCGCGGTAGATGGCCAGCTCATCCTCGCCGATGCCGCGCGCCGCGTCGAACACGAACACGATCAGATCGGCCTTCCACGCAGCGGCATACGCCTCTTGGCGCCGCTCCGCACAGGCCCTCGCTCCCTCATCGCCCACGGCCGCCTCGTTGGCGCCGGGTGTATCCACCACCCAAAAGGCTTCGGCATCGCCGGTCATGGTGCGCCGGGTTGTGCCGGGTACAGGGCTCACCGCGGCCTGAGGCTCCCCTTCGCCCACCAGGGCATTGTAGAGGGACGATTTGCCGGTGTTCACCGGACCCACCAGGCACACCCGCTTGCGCCCGGCAAAGACCGGCTCGTATTGCCGCCGCACCAGGGCGAGCAGCCCCTTCCAGTCCTTCAGCCCAAACTGCTCAAGAAGAGACAAAATGCACCTCTTCCGCAAACATGCCCCCTGCACGTCAATCATCGTCAGGGCAGCATGGCTCATGCCAAAGATTCCTCCAGATGAATGCCGTGGAACAGCGCCAGGGCCCGCTCCCGATCGGGCACCTGCCGCTCGCAGTAATCGGCCTTGAGGGCCGCGTTATCATAAGCAACGGACCGCAGCGAGACTGACGCCTCGGCCCCCCTCATCTCGACCAGAATGAAGGACAACTGCGCCTGCCGGGAGCAGCCCAGCGAGCCGGGGTTGAGGTAGACGGTGCCCCGCCAGCTCAGGTAGAGCGGCTCGTGGGTGTGGCCGAAAAGAATCCAATCCGCCTCTTCATCCTCATAATCGGCAGTAAAATCGGTGAGCGTCCGCCCCTGAGCGTAGAGAAACGGCCGGTCGACGGCGCTGACCGTGCGGGAATGGAGCAGGAGCATGCGCTTGCCCTCCACGGTCACAATGCGCGCCCGGGGCAGGGCCGCGACTTGCGCCAGAAGCGCTGGCCCAAGCTGGGCGATCGTCCAATCCTGATGGGCCACTTCAGATGCAAGGAACCCCTCGGCATTGCGGTGCAGGAGCGAAAGCTCATTGTTGCCGAGCACGCTCACAAAGCGCGGGTCGCCCAGCACGGCCTCGGCCACCTCTCGCGGGTGCGGGCCGATCTGTAGGAAATCGCCCAGGTTCAGGATGCGCTCGGCCGGAAAGTGCCGGTCGAGGTAACGCAGGAAAGCGCTCAGAGCGTAGCGGTTCGCGTGCAGGTCGGCGACAATGGCGATCCTGACCGTCTTCATCTCAGCTCTCCTCCAGCGGCTTTTCCGGCCCGCCCAGCAACCCCTCTTCCAGGAAAGCGATGATGCCAAGCAGGCTCCCCCAGTGGTAAAAGCGGTCGCTGTTGGGCCGGTCGCAGCCCTCACCTGTATCGGCCGAATAGTTCTCATGCACATGGCCCCGCTCGCGCCATTCCTTGAGCAGCAAAGAGCGGGAACGCTGGGCCAGGCCAGCGCGCGCCTGCGGCAAGTCATAATGCCTCAGGCCCAGATAGACCAGGAAATTCATCGGCGCCCAGATGCGCCCGCGCCAATAGGTCTGCTCGGGGTAGGCGGGATCGTCGCGGGCGATGGAGGGCAGGACCCAATCGCCCCAGAACTCGGCCGGGTTGGTCAGGTGCTCGCCCACCATGCGCTGGGCCTGCTGCGGAGTCGCCGCCCCAGCCAGCAAGGGGTAGAAAAGGGTAGGCGAGAGGCGGGGGCTGAGCTCGCCCGTATCGGTGCGGCGGTTGCGAAAGATGCCACTGCGCTCATCCCACAGGGCCTGCAGATTGCCGGCGTAGCGGCCCGCCCGGGCCTGCAGCTCCGCGGCCTCGGCGGCGCGCCCCAGAATGCGGGCTATATCGGCCAGCGCCCGACAGTCTAGGATGTAGAGGCTGGTGAGGCCGGCATCCTGAAGCTTCAGGTGATGCGCCTCCGCGTCAAAGGGCACATCGTCGTACATGGGCGAGTTGTCGAGACCCGACTCTAGCGCCGCGCCGAAGCGCTCGTTGACGCCCGCCGTCTCCCAATAGTTGCCCACGACCGGCTCGTAAGGGTCCGAGCCCCATGCCAGGAGCCCATCGGCCTCGCGGTGCGCAGGCCACCAGCGGTTCCAGGTGAGGAGATCGGCAAAGAGCTCCTCCAGCAGCCAGCGATCGCCGTACCGGCGGTAGAGCTCGCGCACCACCAGAGAGCCCACCGGTGGCTGCGAACGGTCGCGGCTCTTGACACCGTTGGCGGCAGCAAAGTTGGGCACAAAACCCCGCTCGGTCTTGGTGCGCGTGATCTCAATGGCGTTGGCATAGGCCAGGTCACGGTTGTCCAGACTCGCCAGGTAGGCGGCAAAGTAGTTATCCCAGCAGAACAGGACGCAGCCGCCCCAGTTGCAGTTCCAGATGCGGCTGACGGGAGTAACCACCCGCTCGTTCTGCGGGTCATAGATCGTATCCCAGGCCAGGCTGGTCTGAATGGCCTCGTACAGGTCGCGCAGGCCTCCATAGCACGCCGCGCGGGCCTCGTGCTCGCTACGCCGCTGCCCCACCAGGGCACGGATCTCATCGAGGTTGCGCGGGCGGCCCGTGGAGATCCCCACAGCCCCATCGAGGGTTAGAGCGAAATAAGGGCCAGAGGCCGCGACATTGGGCTCCGGCACCGGCTTGCCAGCGGCATAGATGGGCACCGTGCGCTGCGGCAGCCGGGCCACGATGGCCCCATCCTCCCGACTGGCATAGCCCGGCCGGTCCCAAAGCAGGGCCGCTTCCGCAATCAGCGTGGCCGGGCGCTTTTGCATGGCCAGAGGCGTCAACAGGAGCGCCAGGTCACCTCCCTGCGTGGCGCTCTCGACCTGCAGCTCGATGTCGCGCCACTGCAAGGTGAGCGCGCTGTAAGAGCCGTCGTAGGCGTGTGGGCCCGGGCGAATCTGCTCATCCTCGGCTCCCTGCCGGCCGATCAGGGCCTCGCGCAGAAACTGGCCGTTGCGGTATTCCTTGAGCCCCAGGTTCAGCGCCAGCCCCTCTGGCAGCAGCACGTGCGACAGCACACTGCGCGTGTTCCAGGTATTCCAGCCTCGAGCCAGCCTCCTCTTCAGCTCTCCATAATCGCCCATGACCCTCTCCTCTTCCTGTACTGGCCTCAAACCGCATCATGGCGATACGTTGGTAGAATCCGCTCTTCCTGGGCCTGAAGGGAATGCACTTGGCAGCAGACGTTACAATGATAGCCCAATCTGCTGACATGGGCAAGCGGCGCCACATGTGGAGAGGGTGCCTCTTCGGGCGGAGACCGGGTTACTGCCGGGCGTTACGCTGCGCCACTGCCCGGCTATGACCCACAAAAGACTCGTGCCGCGAGCCTCGCGAAGCATGAGGCCGGCATGAGAGGGTCCTGCGGAGCAAAGTAGCCTGAATCCTCCCAATGCAGAATCTCGATCTCCCAGTTCCCTGCCGGGTAGAGATCACCAGCGCCAGAAAAACACCCAGCGCAGCCTGCCGCGCAGTTTGCCCCAGGCCGTGAGGGCCCGCCCGGCATCGCGCGCCGAAGGGGGATGAGGCGCATAGCGAGCATAGACATAGGTCTCGCCGATGATACGTGCCTCTTCCGCCGCCCCCTGCGCCCAGGCCCCCCGCTTCTCCAGGCCTTCACCCAGGCGCCGGCTGAATTCGAGCGGCGTATCGCCGGAACTGGGCCCCATATGCACCCGCTCCGCCCAGCGCAGCATCTGCGTGTAGACCCGGCGCGCCATCTGCACGGTACGCACTCGCTGCCAACTGCGCAGTGTGCTCACCGCCAGCCACACCAGCCCACCGAGGGCCAAAACCGCCAGCAGGAGTACGGTCCCGGCAGCCGTGGGCAAACGCTGGGTCTGCCACCACGGGAGCGATGCAGCCGGGGTAGGCGCCGTCACTGAGAGCGTATTGCCACCCAGCGGGCGCACAAAGGCAGTGCGATAGGGCGTAGGCTCGAACTCGATCCAGCCATAGCCCGGGAAGTAGACCTCCGCCCAGGCATGAGCATCGCTTTCCGTGACCGCATAGGCGTGCCGGCTATAATCAAAGCGCCCCATGACATAGCCCGAGGCGTAGCGCGCGGGCACCCCCACCGCCCTTAGCATCACCACCATCGCCGTCGCATAATAGTCGCAGTAGCCGCGGCGGGTCTTGAAAAGCAAATAGTCGGTCACATCCATGCCCTCGGGCGGCGGCGGAATTTTGAGGTCATAATCGTAGGAGCGCAGGTGCTGCTCGATGGCGACCGCTTTGGCATAGGGAGTTTGGGCCTTGGCCGTCAAATCCTCGGCCAGCTGGCGCACGCGCTCCGGAATCTCAGGCAACGCCAGGTAGCGCTGCGCAATCTCAGGGGGGTAATCGGTGCCCGCCTCTTGCAGTTCGGTGAGAGTCGGCACGGGAACATCGGAGACAACCGTATAGTCGCGCCCGTCCACCACGAGGCCCGCTGCGTCGTTGCCCTGGCGCTCCATCAGGGCCGAGCTCACATCGAGCACCTGGACCGGCTCATTGACGGCCGGCGCAACGTCGCTGCCCAAAGCGACCAGACTATAGGTCTGCGTCAGCACGCTGTGCGGGTAGGTCGGAGATGCCAGAAGGTCGCCCGGCGGATGCGACGCGCGCTGCGTGGTGCTGTTTTTCCAGCCACGGCCGGTGTAGGTATCATAGGTCAGCTCACGCCAGTAATGCTGGGGCGCCTCGGGCTGGTCGCCATGCTGCATCATGCGCGCCTCGGGCGGCAGAGGCTCCGGGTCGCTGGTGCTGACGTAAAAGACGACATCCTTACCGGGGCTAACCTCGCCGCTGAGATTGTGAGAGTCACTGCCCCCGCGGGCGAGGGAGGGAGTGGGGGTCGACACCGGGTTGCGCCCGGCGAACATTTTATCCAGCCGTGTAGTGAACTTCTGATAGGGGTCGTAGGCGTATTTCCAGAAGAACTCCATGGCTTGGCGGGCGGTGAAATAGGGCACGAGAAAGCCCGCCGCCGCAATCAGCACCGCGAGGACAACACCATAGAACTGCGCCGAACGGCGCACCTCATAGGAATAGTCGAGCCGCTCCCGCTCCCAGCGCTGCACCTCGCGATCGATGTGCCCCATAGCCAGGAGGACCAGCGCACCGCACAGATAAAGGCGGAGGTAGGCCATGCCGCGGCCGAAGGTAAGGGCGACATTGCTGAGCAGGAGCGTGCCCGCGGGCAAGAGCGCCCAGAGGGCATTGCCACGCACCAGCCGCCAGCCGGCAAAGTAGGCGGCCCACCAGACGACGATACTTGCAAAGAGCAGCACCACCAGGGTATCGCGGCTGACAGTGCCGGTAGCGCTGGCCTGTTGCCAGGCAGTGAGGCGCTCCAGCAGCGTCTGCAGGCGCGCCCACACATCGGGCGCCAGGGAAACCAGGGGCAGATCAGCGCTCCAGTGGCCCCCCAGCCCAGCCAGCAACCAACGCACGGCATAGCCCAGCTCGCGCCACAGGACCCCCGGGGCAGGGAGGAGCCGGCCGACAGCGATGGTGCTCACCTCGATGCCCGAAAGGAAACCGAGGAGGCCCACCAGCCAGCCGGGCAGCCGCGATTGTGCCAGGGCATAGCCCAGCCAGCCCGCGGGCGGCACCAGGCCCACCAGAGCGATGGCGCCAATCAGCCAGCCGGCATCGATCACCCCCATGGGCAGGCAGAGCAGGGTCAACAGGAGGAAGATCAGGGTGATCCATCCCCCACGCGGCCGCAATACACGACTGAGCCAGAGCATCGTGACTCGCTCCCTCAAATCACTCGCACGTGATCACAACGCACGCCAAAGCCAGGAAGAAAGCTTCCTTCGCCCCTTCTTTGCACCCTTGGCGAATCCGTAACCCTCTTTTCAAATCAAGCGGGGGGCACGGCGATAACCCGGCCGGTGCCCAGGACTTTGTAGGTCGGCCGCTGGCGGCGGTGCTCCACCAACGGGCGGAAGCGGAAACTCTGGGTGATAATCTGCGCGGCCACGCCGCGATCGGAGAGCAGCCCCATCATTGCCGCCGAGCCGCTCGGGCCGCCAAAGGAGGCCGGGTCCAGAAGCAAGACACTGGTGGCGATGGCGCGCTGCTGCAGATCGGCCAGGGCAGCGAGCCATTCGGGGTCGATAGAGGGAGTGATGACTATGGCCGTCAGCCCGCGGCCCAGGACGGGCGCCGCCTCTTGCAGCAGGCGGCCCAGAGGCTTGTCACCCACAGCGCGCGCTGCGGCCAGGCTGCGCAGGATCCGCCAGAGCTGCGTCTCGCCGCTCTCCAGGGGCAACAGGGTGCGCTCGGCACCCTCGCTCAAAAAGCCGACGGCCCGGTTCTGGCGCAGCATCGCAGCCGCCAGCGAAGCGGCCAGGGTCACAGCATGCTCCTCGGTCGAGACGTCGCCCTGCCCGGCCTGAACGGCGCCGTGCAGGTCGAGGATGATCCACAGATCGCCAGCCAGCTCATTGTCGTATTCTTTGACATAGAGCTCCTCGCGGCGTGCAGTGGTGCGCCAATGGATGCGGCACAGGGTATCGCCCGGCACATAGGGGCGCACTGAAGCCACATTAGGGGTCGCTACAATGGAGCGGCGGGCCGAGCGCACGCGGCCAAAGGTCGTGCCACGCGGAGGCTCCAGGGGGGGCAGGGCGGCGATCACGGGGTAGACGACGAAGGAGCTCTCCCTCCCCACCTCGATCTCCACCGTGAAAAAGCCAAAGGGGTCACCCATGCGGATCTGCACCGGCCCCAGGGTGTAGACCCCACGCCGGCGGCATTCCCCCTCCACCTGCCAGCGGGTGTAGGTCTGGCCGTCGACCCCGGTCACGCGCGAGGCGGTGTAGCCGGGCATGGTGGAGCGGTCGTGCACCTCAGCCCAAAGGACGGGGAGCCAGGAATCGTTGTGGAGGGTAAAGCGCTCTTCCAGCACATCGCCCACCTGCGCCCAGCCATAGCGCTGCTCGCGCTCCAGCTTGACCTTGGAGGCCAGTTGCCGCGCCCAGTAATAGCCCACGCCCACGGCAACCACGAGCACGGCAATGACATAGGTCAGCGCAGGCGCCGGGGCGAAGAGCTGAAAGCCCACCAGCACGCCGACGGTCAGGATAGGGACCACGAGGTGCGGTTTGATACGTACCTGATGTTCCATGGATGTCTCCTGTTGTGCAATATCCATTATAGCAGGTTCTTGCAGAGTGCGCCAGTGGGGAAGACTACGAAAATGCAAAAGCAAAGCACGAAAAGGAGGGAGATAACTGCTTTCATCCTGTCGCCTCCAATGGTACTTCGCCTCCATAAAGGCCCGTACCAGGGTAGCGCGGAGCAAAGCCGGTCACCGACGATGCTGAGATATACCCACAGGGCGGGCACCAGAGACGAGCGTCGCCATAAACAAACCCAAAACGCAGGATCCCCGGCGGGTAACTGACCACTCGCCGGGGATCCTGCGTTTATCCGCAGAGGAGGAGAGACTCAGGTATTGCCATCCGGCCCCTGCGCGGATGGCGGAGCGGCAGGCGGCGCGACGTTGGGCGCGGCCGGAACATAGGGTTGGCTGCCGAAGCGGGTGAGGACAACGGCACCGAGCCCCCAGGCGCCGACAAGGAAGATGACGAGAGCGCCCAGACAGGGAACGTTGGCCAGGAAAGCGAGGATCAGGATGCCGACGACAACGGCGACCAGCGGCTGTCGCTCGGCCTGTCGGAGCGCCGTGAGCACCCGCTCGCCGAGGGTGAGGGCGGCGGCGATCCAGCCAAAGAGGCCGGCGACGGCCAGGGCCAGCACCGCCAGGATGGCGACCGGGATACCCAGGCAGGTGATGATCAGGATGGGCACGACCAGCACGGCGACCAGGGCGGTCAACAGGCCCACGCCGATCGAGTGGGCGGGGTAACTCACTACGGCGTCGCCCACGGTGCGGGTGAGGCCGGGGATGAGGAGCACGACCAGGACGCCGAGGGCGGCCATAGCCAAAAAGCCCACGATGCCCTGCACCAAGCCCACGAATATCTGCCCGAACCAGCCGGCGCCGGGCCACCAGAAGGGGCGATCGTCCCAGTAGCGCACGCCGGCCAGGGGCACGATCTGGGGGCCGCGCGCCAGGTTCACGGCCTGACCCTGCACGACGGCGCCCATATCCTGCTGCACACCATCGGAGGCCATGACATCACCCATTACGACGGCCGAAGACGACAGGTGCACGGCCTGGCCAAAGGCGATGACGTTGCCGCCTACCGTGCCCGCTACCTCCACAGCACCGCCAAAGACGACCACGCTGCCGCGCACCTGCGAGCTACGGTCCAGCGTCACATCGCCGCCAAAAGAGACCAGGTCGCCATCCAGGCGTTCATTGGCGCGCAGGTGAAAATCCTGGCCAAAGAGCACCCGCCCGCTCTGCGGGCCATCGGCCAGCGCCGGCTGCGCAAACACCGCCGACAGGAGCAGGGCCACCAGCAGCACCGCCCAGCGCATGAGGCTTTTCATGCTGCATTTCCTTTCATCCAATCATCCAGGCCTACCTGGATTACGCGCGCCACCGGCGCGTCTCTGCAGTATTATGAGGAGGGGCGCGCCGGCCGGAAAATAGCCACCCGCAGCCAGGCTGTCAGGGTTGCCGCGGTCGCCAGGCAATAGAGCAGGGCAATGGCAGCTGCCGGAGTATCGAGGAGGGCGCGCAGGACAATGCACAGGGCCCGGGCCATTTCCCACAGGGGCAGGACTGCACTCCGCACGCTCAGCCAAAGGGCTGCTATCTGCGCGACGCCCGTCCCAACCAGAAGCAGGCGCGCGGCTAAAAGCACCGCGTAGAGGGCGGCCAACACGGCCAGCCCCAGGGCCATCCAGGCTGTTGAGCCGAGCAGTGCCCCACGGCGCTGCCGCCGCTCGACGCGCACCCACACCCGGGCGGCCAGGTCCACCGGCGGCTGGGCCACCGGCGGCGCTGTGAAAAAGCGGTCAACTTGCTGCCAGCGCTGCCACATCTCAGCGCAGGCAGGGCAAGCACTCAAATGCTCCTGGAAGCGCTTTTCCTCTTTCGGCGCCAGGCGCCCATCGAGATGAAGCGACATCCATTCCTGTAGCTCAGGGCAACGCGTGCTCAAGGCTTCCCCTCCGCAAGGCGTTTCTGCGGCTGGCCGCGGCCTCCTGGCGTTTGGCCAGGTAGCCCCCCAGCATCTCCCGCGCCCGGTGAAGCCGCGACTTGACTGCACTCTCGCTGGTACCAAGCATCCCGGCCATCTCCTCATAGGAGAGATCGTGCCAGTAGCGCAGCACGATCACCAGGCGGTAGGCCTCGGGCAGGAGAGCGAGCAGGGATTGCATCTCTTGTTCCTTCTCACGTGAGAGCGCCTCCCGCTCGGGCGCCTCGGCGTTCGCGTCGGGCAACGAAGCCTCGGGCAGATCGTCGAGGGCCAGCCAGGAGAGCCGGCGCCGCCGCAGCCGGTCAATGCAATAGTGCGAAGCGATCGCCAGGATCCAGGACGAGAACTTCATCTCCGCATCATAGGTGGAGAGGCGCATGTAGACGCGCAGAAACGTCTCCTGCGCCGCCTCCTCGGCTTCGGTAGGCGAGCCCAGCATCCGATACGCCAGGTTGTATACCGGTGTCTGATATGCCTGCACCAATTGAGTGAAGGCCTGCTGATCGCCTTTGCGCACTCGCTCAATGAGAAGCTGTTCCGCGTCCATTCTCGCTCCCGGCTTTCGATCCGTCGCACGGCTTCTCGTTCCGGGCATCACTACCCACTATACGAGAGGAGGCCGCGCAGGGTTGCACTCATCTGTTCTCTTCGCCTTCAGTATAGCCTAAGCAAGGCCGGGCTGCACCCGGCAAACGGGGGAACCGATCCAAGACCGCAGTAGGGTCTTTACCCTGGCCACTTGGCCAGGTAGGACAATTTGACAAGCACTACCGGGGCGCAGTATTCTTACTTCAGAGGAGACCTGTCAGGTCTGTGGTCCGATCTGCGCAGCCGGGGGCAGCACAGGGACCTCCGGTCCAGGCGAGTCAAGGAGGACACTATGGTCAGTGGCAAAACCGAAGAAGCCAAGCTTAACCGCAAGCTGCTCATGGGTATGGTCGGCGGCGGCCGCGATGCCTTTATCGGCGGTGTGCACCGCCGGGCAGCCCAACTCGACGGCACTGTTGCGCTCGTCGCCGGCTGTTTTGCCTCCACGCCGGAGAAGAGCAAGGCCTCGGGCCGCGATCTGTATGTGCCCGAGAATCGTGTCTATGGCACGTATCAGGAGATGATCGAGGGCGAGCTCAAGCTGCCTGAGGGCGAACGCATTGATTTCGTCTCGATCGTCACCCCCAACCACATGCACTTTCCCATCGCCAAAGCCTTCCTCGAGGCAGGGTTCAATGTCGTCTGCGACAAGCCGATGACGCTCAACTCGGCCGAGGCCAACGCCCTGATCGACGCGGTGGAAAAATCGGGCAAGGTCTTTGCCCTGACCCACAACTACACCGGCTACCCCATGGCCAAGCAGGCCCGCTGGCTGGTGCAACAGGGCAAGTTGGGCAAGGTGCAAAAGATCGTCGTGGAGTACCCCCAGGGCTGGCTGCTAGACAGGCTGGAAGCTGCGGGCTCCAAGCAGGCCGAGTGGCGCACCGACCCCAAGCGCTCCGGCGTCGCCGGGTGTATGGGCGACATCGGCTCGCACTGCGCCAACCTGGCCGCCTATATCACCGGCCTGGAAGTGGTCGAGATCTGCGCTGATCTGACGACCTTTGTGCCGGGGCGCCTGCTCGATGACGACTGCAGCGTCCTTATGCACTATGACAACGGCGCCCGCGGCGTGCTGATGGCCTCGCAGATCTCAACGGGCGAGGAGAACAATATCCGCATCCGCGTCTACGGCACCGAGGGCGCCCTGGAGTGGATCCAGGAGAACCCCAACTATCTCTACTTCACCCCCAAGGATGGCCCCACGCAGGTCTACAAACGCGGCAACGCCTACTGCTGTGACGCCGCCAAGCGCGCCACCCGCCTGCCCACCGGCCACCCGGAGGCCTTTTTCGAGGCCTTTGCCAATATCTACATGAACGCGACCGACACTATGCGCGCCAAGATCCTCGGCAAAGAGCCGACTGAGCTCGAGTTGGACTTCCCGACGGTGATCGACGGCGCCAAAGGCGTCTTTATGATCGAGAAGGTCGTCGAGAGCGCGCACAGCAGCCAAAAGTGGATCCCGGCCCGCTGGAGCCGGTAGGAGGAGTAGATACGATGGCACGTCCTGTAACATTGTTCACCGGCCAGTGGGCGGACCTGCCGCTGGAGACGTTGGCGGCCAAGACTCAGGCTTTCGGCTATGACGGCCTTGAGCTGGCCTGCTGGGGCGATCACTTTGACGTGAGCGCTGCCCTGTCGGACCCCAAGTATTGCCAGGGCCGGCACGACCTGCTAGCCAGGTACGGCCAGAAGACCTGGGCCATCAGCGCCCACCTGGTGGGGCAGATGGTGCTGGACCCCAACGATTTCCGCACCGATGATTGGGCGCCGAAGGAGCTCAAGGGGCAGGCCGAAGCCAAGCGCGAGTGGGCCATCGCCGAGATGAAGCGCACCGCACAAGCCGCGCAAAAGCTGGGCGTCAAGGTTGTGAACGGCTTTATCGGCTCCTCCATCTGGCATCTGCTCTACCGCTTCCCGAACTATCCGGACTCGGTGATCGACGACGGGTTCAAGTTCTTTGCCGAAAAGTGGGGCCCGATCTTTGACGAGTTCCAGCGCCTGGGCGTCAAGTATGCGCTGGAAGTGCACCCCACCGAACTCGCCTATGACATCGTGACTGCCAAGAGGGCGCTCGAAGCCGTGGACTACCACCCGGCTTTCGGCTTTAACTTCGACCCGAGCCATCTGCTCTGGCAGGGGGTAGACCCGGTCCGCTTTATCAACGAGTTCCCCGATCGCATCTTCCATGTGCACATGAAGGATGCGGGGGTCTACCTGGATGGCTATACCTCCATCCTGGCCTCGCACCTGCAGTTCGGCGACCATCGCCGCGGCTGGGACTTTCGCTCCCTGGGCCACGGCCAGGTGAACTTTGAGGCTATCATCCGCGCCCTCAACCGCATCGGCTACACCGGCCCGCTCTCGGTCGAGTGGGAAGACTCTGGGATGGACCGCGAGTTCGGCGCCAAGGAAGCCTGCGAATTTGTGCGCAAGGTCGATTTCCCGCCCTCCAACGTGGCCTTTGACGCCGCGTTCGAAAAGTAAGATAGGTTCCGCAAAAAGGTCCGGGGCATCCGGCGGGCGCCGGACCTGAGACAAAGGATTGGGGTGTGGGTGGTGGTGGCTGCTTGCTGCCCTGCAGGGCGGTAAGCAGCCACAACCAC
>DAOTVS010000351.1:0-11767 GCA_034436375.1 Anaerolineae bacterium
GGGCCAGCACTTCATCCCTGGGCACCCCCAGCCAAGCTGAGATCACCCTATAGTTGCGGGTGAGCAGGCGGTGGTTGTACACCAGGTGCGGCAATATTGCCTTGCCCAGCCCCAGAGAGGCGGGCTGGAGATTGGCTATGGCATCGGCGACCGCACCGGGGACCCTGGCCGTCATCTCAGCCAAATAAGCTTCGTCGAGGCCGCCGCCACCCAGCACGGGGGCAGTCTGTGGGGCGCCACGGGTATGCGAGCAGACCACCAGCACCGCTTCGGGCAAGAGCCCTGTGCGCTGGCAGATGGCCGCTGTGAGGCGCTCAGCGGCCACCGGCGCCAGGCCATAGAGGTCCAAAGTCACGGATGCCCAAGTCGTCTCGCCGCTTCGCAACACCAAAGCCCGGGCATATAGGGGGGTACGTATCCCCTGCGCCTGCCGTTGGTGCAACTCGCCAGCTAGCAGGACCCCGACCCGGGGGGAAATCTCACACTCCGATACGCCCGCGTGCAAGCGTCTGTCGGTCATCATCAACCCCCTCAAGCCCAGTAGAGCTCGTTGAGGAGCTCTACCACCTTGTCGACCATAAAGTAGCCGCCCTCCCGGCCGATGCGAGCGTTGAGGGTCGGCCAGACCTCATAGGAGCCGCCCAGGAACGCCTGGCGGGTGGCCACGTAGCCCGCATAATCGTTGGTGTAAGAGGCCACGTAGGTGCGGCGGAAGGGCGACCGTTCCTTGATCATCATCTGGAATTCGACAAACATCTCGCCCGCCAGGCCCACAAGAGCGGCTTGGCCCAGCCGAAGGACCTGCACGTCGGTCTGGTAGGTCTTGCGCTCCTTCTCCTCGGTCTGGAAGCGAGCGACCTCGAGGGGGCCATAGTCGGTCCAGCCAGGTAGCTTGGACTCGATATCATGCTTCCACCAGTACTGACTGGTATCGCGCTGGGCAAAGAAGAGCTCGGCTTTGCGCCCCCCAAGTTTGACCTCGGGCAGGGTGCAAGCCTCACGATAGATGGCCACGATGGCGCTGGCCACCCCGTCGGTCGCCTTCTCAAGCCCGCCCGGCTGGCCATAGTCAAAGTAGTTGGTGTTGCCGCTGCAGCCAGGGGTGTAGAGAGTGGGAACATGCTCGCCCAGCCGCTCATCGAGGGCGTGCTGCACCGTGTAGGGCAGGTCTGCAGAGTACTGGTCGCCAAAGTGGAACGAGTTGTGACCGGTGAGGTTCCACAGCATGGCCAGCGGCCGGTACCGGCTGTCGCGCACTACGAACAGGCCGAAATCAGGGTCGATGGGCCCCTCCGGCTTGTAGGCCTGGTCCGGGGGGATCTTCATCCAATGGGTCCATACGCCATAATTGCGGGTGTACCGGCGGCGGTTGAAGATCAGCCAGGGCAGGTCGGCGGTCACCACACCCAGTGAAGCCTCCTGCAAGCGGCCTTTCGCCTCGGCCACAGCCGCACCGATGGTATCGACCACCACATCGACCCAGGCCCGCTCACGCGCCGCCGCTGCATCGTCAAAGGCCGGGTTGAAGAACTTGCGGTAGACATGCAGCGTGGGCTCCATAGAGGGCGCCACGTGAGTGTGTGAGCAGGTGAGCATGATTCCCTCAGTGGGGATGCCCGAGCGCTCACTGGCCAATTGAGCGGCGCGCTGCGCATCGGGCCGGTCGATGCCCATCATATCGAGAGTAACAACAGCCACCTCGGCCTCGCCGTTGGCCATCACCAGCGCCTTGACAAAGAGGGGTGTGAGGTAACCCTTCGCAAAAGGCGCCCCATCGCCCGTCGCCAACCCCAGAGGGGGTTTCATCTCCCTCTCGGCCACACCAGCCAAAAGCTGACCTGCCCTCATGCCTGTACCTCCATTATACCAGTGGGTAGCTTCCCGTCTCTCGCCAGGCATCGATCATCGCCTGGACGTTGGTCCATGGGGTGTGTTTCCCCAACTGATCCACAGCATAGAGCACAAAACCACCACCCGGCCCCAGAATCCGGATAGCCTCCTCTGTGGCCCGGGAAACCTCCTCGGAAGTGCCCATGCCCACGGTGATGGCTCCGTTCAGGCCGCCCCACAGGCACACCCTGCCGCCGAGGAGCTTTCTGACCTCGCTCAGATTGGCCTTGCCCTGTACCGGGTCCACTCCCACCAGGCTATCCAGGCCCATGGCCAGGATATCGCTGGCCAGGGGAAGCCAGGAGGTCGTGATAATGTAGCTGAACAGGGCCCCCGCCTGGCGAGCCAGGCGCACCATCCGTTCCAGCCGCGGGCGGAGCATCCGCCGGTAGTTGCGCGGCGTCCAGAAATCGGTCGACTCGTACCAGGCCGAGTGGACGATCACCTCCACCCCCTCGGCCAGGAGGAGCTCCATGCGCACCATCTCCCACCGGCAGATCATCTCCAGGAGCTCTTCCACAAAGTCGGGCTCCTCCATCTGTTTCAAGAGCAGGGCCTCCGTGCCCAAAAGCCAGAGGGCCGCATCACCCAGGGCCGTCCAGCCGCCTTCCAGCACGACCCCCAGCCGCCCGGCCTCTCGCCGCAAGCGGGCCGCCTCCGCCCGGAACTCGGCCAGTTGCTCGCGCGTCGGGTCGGCCAGGAGATATTGCAGCCGCGGCAGGTCCGCGGGCCCCTTGACCGGGAATTCAATGGCGCGGGAGATGTTGTGATCGCTGAAGAGGCGCACATCGCGGCCAAAGGGCCAATCCTCCGTCTCGCGCACCTCCTGGCGCAGCATCCCCGCAGGTGTGTCATATTCCTTGATCAGGATTGGATAACGCTCGCCAGCCGGCTCCTGCCGGCGCACACGGATCGCCACCCCTGCCACCCGGTTCACATCATAGTGCTCGGTCTTGTTCAGGGGCGGCTGCAGCAGGAGCGTATCGTCCAGCCCCAGCCCCAAGACGCCCTCAGCCCGCTCCACCTGATCATGGTAGTGGAAAGGGATATCCTGATTGCGCCACAGGTTCCAGAGCGGCACATGGTCTGGCTCCTGCCGGCGCATGGCAGTGAGCAGCCGCTCGCGCGATGACAACCGTGTGTTCATAACGGCTTACAGAGGATCTCTTTGATCAGCAAGCGCTTCTCTGGATCCTGGCTGAGTAGATGGTTCGGGAACGTGGCCCGAACCACAATGGCCGTATCGGCCCCCCGCCCCGTGCCGCCGACGGCGATGACCTCCTGATAGGGCGCAAGGAAGCCGCCGGCGACAGCCATCAGCACAACCTCCACAGCCACCTTGAGTCCCTGCCCGAAGGCATAGAGCGTCTCACGCACGATCTCCTCGGCGGACGGCCCTCGCAGGCGGCTGGAGTCGAGCACGGAGCTGTGCAGGAGATAAGGGATGTGATCGGCCACGGTGACCCCTTTGGCCTCAAGCGCAGCCTTCGTATCCGCTGTCAGGAACGGATAAGGCGTCTTGTTATCCCACTCCTTGGCCAGGGGTGACTCGCTCACCGCGATGATCGTCAGCCCCTTCCGCCCGATGAGAGCATCGGCGAAGGCGTGAGCCGTGTAGCCAGTGGTCGAGGCAATGACTACAGCCTTGAGGTCGCCCTCCTCCAGCCGCTGAACGACGGCCCGCACCACCCCAGCGGTGTTCTTCTTGCCTGGGTGACTGAAATAGATAGAGGTCTTCGCCATCTCCGTCATGCTGCCTCCACTGCCGCAGTCCTGCGGGGCGCAATCAGGCCAGTGGACCCGGCACGCAGGGCACCGACCAGTAGCACATCTTCTCCAGGCTGTTGTACCATTGGACCACGCGTTGCCACTGCACCGCCACCGGCCGATCTGCCCGGAAATGGACGCCATAGTGAGCATTGCGCCGGGCGATATCGTCCATGTGGAGCACCTTGAGCTGCCGCGCGGGTACGACCGTGGGGTGCTCGACCACATCGTCATAGTGCAGAGCCAGGGTTACCTGCGCCGGCTGCTCGCCTGGGTTGAGGACAAACGCATACTCCGACTCTCGCACATAGATGCTCTCAGGGTTATCAATGACGATACCATCGGCCAGGTACCAATCCTGCGCCAGCCGAGGGATAGCCATATACGAGAGGGCGCACTCGCGGATACCCAGAGGAGATTGGGTCTTGGCGTCGGGAGCATAATTGTTCAAGGTCACATTCCAGCCCACTGTGGACTGGCACGCTATGGGCTCTGTGCTCTCTACCTGCATGGCAAAGCGTACGCCCGGCTGGATGGGCCACTTGCTGTAGTTGGACTCGGTGCTCTTGCCCGCCGGGGCCTTTTGCGTAAAGGTCAGCGGCTCACCTTTCTCAAAGAACAGGGTAATCTTGAGCTCGGCATCGCGTGACCCGGGGTTGAAAGCCAGCAGGTGGCCGAACTCCCCAAAGCCGTGAGCCTCATCCAGCAGATAGTTATGATCTAGCAGGTAATAGGTGTACATCCTGTCCTCCCTTTCTCAGCTCGGCGACAGAATCGCAAGGCGGCAGGACCAGAACAACTGGCCTGCCGCCTTGGATCTTGGGTATAGACGTCCTGTGGAGCAAGCAGACTTCAGCGTACTGCGCTGTAGCAATGGGTGTTGCGCTACAGACGCTTTCTCACAGGTCGAGATAATCAAGCTCGGCATTGGGCTTGCAAGGCAGAGAGCACTACTTTTCGACCCCAAGACAGCGCTACTAGCCATCGCTTGCCTCCCGAGTCGGCGACCGCCGCACCTTGCTTAGCGTCAGGTCTGGCTTGCCGCATCTTGTGGCGAGCCCCGGGTGGTACGCTGCACCACCCCAATAGATAACTACCGACTAGACATCTTTGATCAGCTCGAGGTCAGGGAATGTCGTCCAGAACAAGCCCGGATCAGTCAGGAAGGACCAGCTTTGCCCTCGTGTGCGCACAAAGGCCGTGTAAAGAGGCTCCGCAGCCGTCAGATCCAGCGCCGGATAGTCTCCCATCTCCAGTTTGTGGAGGGGCGGCACAGAAGCATAGGTCGGGTTGGCGATGAAGTGCGGCTGCCCATCCTCCGCCACTTCCAGGTAGGCCGCCCCCCGAGTGCGCCGGAAACGCTCGTAATCTCCAGTGACCCCCAGAGCGATCACATCGGAAAAAAGCAGAGGCTCATCGCCGGGGTTGATCGTGCAATGATCCAGGCCGGGGGGAAAGATGACCTTCTGGCCTGCTTTGGCCTCGACATAGAAGGCCTTGCTCGCCGTGGGCCCAGTGGGATCGAGGGTCTGGAAGAAGAAATGCGCGGTGCCTGTAACAACCTCGCACACCTCAGCCCAGGTCAGGCCGCTCCTGGGCTCTACGCTGTGCAGATGGCCAAAAGTCTTGACGTATTCGCGGCCCAGCCGGCGGGGCGGCACCAGAGTCAGCTCATAGCGAAAGGGCAGCCTGGCCAGGTGGGCGCCGTCCTGCCGCAGGTAGACGCCATTATCCATGTAATAGGCCACTGCATGAGAGCCGCGGCAGGCCTCCGGATCCAGGGCCACCGGCGTGAGAGCATCGACCGGGCGCTCTCTGTGCTCGTCGACCACCACCTCGGGCCCAAAGGCCAGTAGCCCCTGCTCATCCAGGGCAATCGGCAATCCACTCAGGGCTGAAAGATCGCGCATCACGCCTCCAATCGTAGCCTGGCTCACGAGCCTTGTTGCCATGCCTTGTCCAGCACCGCCACCGCCTGATCGTAGGTGCAAGCAATTGGGCTGAGCAGCAGCGCCTGCAGGGCTTTGGCCCGATCCCGCTCCACAATAGCCTGCACGGCCGCCATCTCATAAGCGCAGTTGGCCTGCACCAGCGCTCGCACCGCAGCGGGCACCGGCCCTGTAGCCAGTGGCTGCACCCGTCCCCCATCCACCAGCACCGGCACCTCCACCACCGCATCGGCCGGGAGCCAGGGCACCGTCTGCCCGTTGGTCACATTCAAGATGTAGCGTGCCACACGGGCACGGCCCGCGCGCCCCTCCGCCAGACTCACCAGCACGGGAGCGATGATGGCGCTGTACCAGCGCGCCCCACGCCGGGCCAGCGAGGCCGGCTTCTCGCGCCTCTGCAGGGCCTGCTCGAAATCGGCCAACATCTCGCCCTGCAGGTCCAGGAGCTCCTCTGCCCGCGTACGCTTGCCCCGGCTCTTGGCCAACATGCGGTCGGGATGGAACACGTACTCGAGATAGGAACTGGGGATAGCCCCCATCGCCTGGATGATAGCCGGCTCGATATCCTTGTGGATCTCGCCCGCCCGGGCCAGGGCCCGGGGCAAGAGGTCCACGCCGCGGCGCCAGGCGCCCGTCACCCAGCCAAAGTGGTGCATACCGGCATAGTCAATGCTGAGCTCCGCGGCAGGCACTTCCACGGCCCTGGCCACGGCCTCGCCCAAGGTCACCGGCGCATCGCACAGGCCAATCACCCGCACCTGCGTATAACGAGTGATGGCATACTGCACCAGGCTGGCTGGGTTAGCGAAGGTGAGGAGGAGCGCCTCCGGCGCAACACGCTCGATCAGGCAGGCATACTCCAGGGCCACTGGAATGGTGCGGCTGGCGTTAGCAAAACCGCCAGGGCCCACGGTCTCTTCGCCGGCCAGGCCAAGCTCCTGCGAAAAAGACTCATCAAAGGCCCGCGCCTTCATTCCTCCCACACGCACCTGATTCAGAACGAAATCCGCCCCCTCCAGAGCTGCGGCCGCATCGGTGCTGTAGCCGACAGTGAGCAGCGGATCGTCCTCAGCCAAGAGCCGGGCCACCCCGGCCACACAGGCCAGCTTCTCCGCGTCGCGCCCCACCAGCACCACCTCGATAGGCACGCTACGCCCGCCGATCCCGCGGATCGCCGCCAGAAGCTCCGGCGTCGCGACCCCACTGCCTCCCAACACCACCAATCTGGTCATCCCGCTCCCCCACAGGCAATATCCAGGACAGAGCTCACCCACGTCATGCAGCACGCATTACGTAAAGAACTCTCGGATTGCTCCGGCCACCTGCCGCACCTCAGCCTCGGTCAGCTCAGGGTACATCGGCAAGCAGAGAATCTCCGCCACCTGCCCATCGGCCACTGGGAAATCACCCATCCGATGCCCCAAGTGTTGGTATGCCGGCTGGTAAGGCACCTCCAGGGGATACATCGGCCAGGCCCCGATGCCGCGGTTGGCCAGGTGGGCGATCAATTCCTCTCGCCTCGGCGTACGGATCGTATAGACATAGTACACATGCCGCAGATCAGGCCTCACCTTGGGCGTGATGATCGGCAGACCTGCCAGCAACTGGTCGTAGAGAGCGGCCCAGTGCCGGCGCTCCTCAATCCACGCCTCGAGATGCCGCAGCTTGACCCTGAGCACCGCCGCCTGGATCTCGTCCAACCTCTGCTGGTAGCCCAGCACCTCATGCATGTACTTCTTGTGCTGGCCCATATAGCGCAGCACCTTGATCCGGTCATAGAGCCGATCATCGCTGGTCGTCACCGCTCCGCCATCGCCATAGCAGCCCATGACCTTACCGGGATAAAAGCTGAAGCAGCCGATATCCCCCAGGGACCCGGCGCGGCGCCCCTTGTACAGGGCGCCGTGAGCGTGGGCCGCATCCTCCACCACCCATAACTTGTAGGCGCGGGCCAACTCGACCAGGGGGTCCATATCGACGACCTGCCCGTACATGTGCACCGGCAAAATGGCCCGGGTCCGCGAGGTGATCTTGGCCTCGATCTGCCGCACGTCGATGTTGAAGGTATCGGGCTCGATGTCAACAAAGACTGGCTTGGCCCCACAGTAGGAGATGGCGAACACCGTGGCAATGTAGGTATTGGGTACTGTGATCACCTCATCGCCTGGCCCCACGCCGCACGCGAGGAGCGCGAGGTGCAGGGCTTCGGTGCCGCTCGATATCCCTACGGCATAGCGGGCCTGGCAATAGGCGGCAAACTCCTCCTCAAAGGCGCGCACGTTGGGGCCCAACACGTACTTGCAGCTGGCCAACACTTCACTAACCGCCGCTCCGACCTCATCCTTGATGCGCTCGTACTGGCGCGTGATATCCTCGCCGGGGATCGTGATCGCAGCCATGGGAGTTCTCCTTCATTGAGCGTGGAGCTCAACGGCGGTGGCGCAAGACACGGAACTGCATCTTATCGCCGCGATGATAGTCGTTGGAGTACAACTGGGGCCGGTCCTGGGCGTCAAAGACGATCTCCTCCATCATCAGCCAGGGAATGCCCTCCGGCACACCTATGCGCTGACATGTCTCGCTATCCAGCAGAATGGCGCTGATGACCGTCTTGGCGTACACCAATTGCAGCCCCCACTTTTCCTCCATCTGGGCGAACAGGGAGCCTTCGAATTCCTCAGCCCGCAGCGGCCCAGGCACCACGTGCCGCGCAAAGTAATCAACGGTGTAGATGACCGGCTCGCCCTTCGCCTGGCGCACCCGCTCAACCACGACCACGGGACTGCTGGGCTCCAGATCCAGGCGGCTGCTGACCAAATCGTCGGCCGGCTCCTCGCGCAACGATATCACCTTCGTGGTCGGCGAGATACCCAAGCCGCGCGTCAACTCGGTGACACTCTTGAGGCGGGTCATCTCGTCGGTGAGGACGCTGGCAGGATCAGGGGCCAGGAACCGGCCCACACCGTGCCGGCAGAGGACCACACGCTCCTCCTCCATGATCTTAAGCGCCTCGCGTACGGTGGCCCGGCTTACGCCAAAACGGGCAGCCAGGTCTTGTTCAGAGGGGAGTTTCTCTCCAGCGTGCAAGACCCCAGCTTCGACCTCATGCCAAATGCGATCTCGCACCTGCACAGCTAGAGAGCGCCGATCTTCGCGCAGTGCCTTCATCCAAACTCCTGTCTGACATCAGTCTGCAGACGTCTGACGTCTGTCATCTTACAATATCTTAGCACAGAGCACAGCATTTGTCAAGGGTGTTTCTTGCGAGCTTGCATCTAGAGTTTGGGCGGGCGGAATTCTTGACAAATACTGATCTACCGTTATAATGCTTAACAAGCTTAACTATTAAGAGACTGAAGCAAAGTGAGGCAGCCATGGTCACCTCAGTTTCACCCCCCGAAGAAGCCCTGCCGCAGACGATTGACCGCCTCTGGGAGACCATCCCCCTGGTGTGGGGCCAAATGCGCGGCAACGTCCGGGCAATCGCCAGCGAGAGGTTCGACATCAGCGTGCAGCAGTTCCGCGTCCTCCGCCACATACGGCGGGGCACACGGTCGACGAGCGAGTTGGCCGCCACCATCCAGACAAGCCCACCTGCCATCAGCCAATGCGTCGATGCGCTGGTTGAGAAGGGGCTGGTCACCCGCCGCCAGAGCGTCCAGGACCGGCGCTGCGTCGAATTGGAGCTGACCCATGCCGGCGCCGATGTGCTCAATGCCATTTTCGAGGAGAACCGTCGTTGGCTGGCGCAGAAACTGGCCTCTCTGAGCCCCGGAGAGATGAGCAGCATCCTCCAGGGCCTGAGCGTGCTCAAGAGCGCGTTTTTCGAGTAGATCCCTTCATCAAAGGTAGACAGGCTTGGCTCTATGAAACATCTCGGTAAGCTCTTTCACTTTGTCATGCCCTATTGGAAGCTCGCAGTGCTGGCTCTGACTCTATTGACCTCACTGGTGTTCATGGACCTGTCCATCCCACGGCTGATCGAGCGCATCATTGACCAGGGGATCAAGCAGCACAGCATGAGCGTTGTCCTGCAAACATCCGCCATCATGCTCAGCATTTCGGCGCTGAGCACTCTGGTGGCGATTGGCAACAACATCTTTTCCATTCGTGTGGGAGAGGGCGTGGCCCGCGACCTGCGCGAGGCGATCTTTGTCAAGATTCAGTCCTTCTCCTACGGCAATATGGATGAGTTCACCACAGGGCGACTCATGGTGCGTCTCTCCAGCGATGCCGCTGCAGTGCAGCGCGTGTTTCAGGTTTCCCTGCGCGTCGGAACGCGCTCTCCGCTCCTGATGATCGGCAGCCTGATCCTCATGTTCAGCACCAGCCGAGAGCTGGCGCTAACGATGGTGCCCCTGCTGCTGATCACCTCAGCCATCATCGTTGTCTTTAGCGTCAAGATGGAGCCCCTGTTCCGCAGCATGCAGGTCAAGCTGGACCGGCTCAATACGGTCTTGCAGGAGAACATCGCCGGGGCGCGCCTGGTCAAAGCCTTTGTCCGCGCCGATCATGAGAGCGCTCGCTTTGCGGTCGCCAACAAGGATTTCACTGAGCGAAGCATTGACGTGATGCAGTTTATGTCGATCATGTCGCCGGCGCTGACCATTTTCATCAACATCGGCATGGTCGTCGTCATCTACACCGGCGGCCTGAAGGCCATCCAGGGTCATATGTCGGTCGGGCAGATTGTGGCCTTTACCAACTATTTGCTTACCACCATGTCTCCGCTCATCATGATGACCATGCTCTCCAATACCTGGGCCAATGGCATGGCGTCAGCCCGGCGTATCAACGAGGTGCTGGACACCGAGCCCGATGTCTGCGATGAATCGCATGCCCTTCCCCTGCCCCAGGCTGCGGCGCCGAGGGTCGTCTTTAGGGATGTCAGCTTTCGGTACAATAGCGACAGCGACCATCTCGTCCTCGAGGGTATCAACCTGGTCGCAGAGCCCGGTGAGACGGTCGCCATCCTGGGGGCTACCGGCGCCGGCAAGACCTCGCTGATCAACCTGATCCCCCGCTTCTATGACCCCTGCGCCGGCCAGGTCCTGATTGACGGCATTGATATCCGCGGCGTCCAGCAGGATTCGCTACTCGCCCACATCGGCATCGTGCCCCAGGAGACGATCCTATTCTCCGGCACGGTGCGCGACAATATCCGCTATGGCCGCCCAGAGGCGACGGACGATGAGGTCATCGCAGCCGCTCGGGCAGCACAGGCCCATGATTTCATCCTGCAGCTTCCCCAGGGCTATGATACGCATATCGAAGAGCGCGGCACCAACCTTTCGGGAGGCCAGAAGCAGCGCATCGCGATTGCCCGCGCCCTGGTCACGCAACCCAAGATCCTGATTTTCGATGACAGCACCAGTTCTGTCGATGTGGAGACAGAGACCAAAATCCAGGATGCCCTGCGCGATATCATGCACAACCGCACCAGCTTTGTCGTCGCCCAGCGCATCAGCACCGTCCTGAAAGCCGACAAGATCATCGTTATCGACAAGGGCCGCATCGTAGCCCAGGGCACGCACGCCGAGCTCATGCAGACCAGCCCCATCTACCAGGAGATTTATGACTCGCAGTTGGGGAATGGGTTCCACGTGGAAGAGGCCAGGCAGGCCCTGGATGGAGTCGAACATGCGTGATCAATCTTCCAGCCAGAGTGCAGGGGCCAGCGATCTCCGCACCAGAATGACAGCCCGCGGTGGCGCCGCGGCGCGCTTCTCTCGGATAGAAAAAGCTCGCGACCCGCGCCAGGCCCTGACCCGCCTCTTGCCCTATCTCAAGCCGTTCCAGCTGGCTCTCGCTATGGTGCTGGCCTCCGTGATCATCTACACGCTCCTGGGGCTTCTCGGGCCCTATTTGATGGGTCAGGCCATCGACAGGTTCATCGGCGGCAAAGATCCGGCCGGGTTGGCGCGCATCGCGGTGTACATGTTGGTGGTCTATCTGCTCAACAACCTGTTCACAGCGGCTGCCAACTGGGTCATGGCGCGAGTCTCACAGCAGGCCCTCCAGAACCTCCGCCGCGACCTCTTCGAGCACCTGCAGGCGCTCTCCATCGGCTTTTTCGACACCCACCCTGCCGGTGAGCTGATGAGCCGCCTGACTAACGATATCGACGCCATCAACCAGGCGGTCTCGCAGAACGTGACTTC
>DAOTVS010000352.1:0-17558 GCA_034436375.1 Anaerolineae bacterium
TTGGCGTTTGGCATTGCCGGCGCGCCGGCAATGCCAAACGCCAACTCCCCATGAAAGGTCCGCGCCGGGCGGGTGCAGCGCTTGACCCGGCAGCCGGGAGCCAGGCCATGATAGGCCACCAGAAAAGTCACCAGTGCAACTCAGGGGGAGGAAACTGCATACCTGCGATGCCTCTTGATGGAGAAAACCTCAGTGCGGGCCTGCGCCTGCGCACCGTGAGCGATGAGCGCGATGTAGAGCGCTTCATCGCCTTTAACGCCGCTGTCAACGGCGAGAGCGAAGGGGTGATCTGCCGCCGGCTGTTGTACGGCCACCCCACGGTGCGCCGCGAGGATTTCGTGCTGATCGAGGACGAAAAGAGTGGCGAGGTCGTCTCATCTACCTGCCTCATCCCCTGGCGCTTCCGCCTGGAGGGCATCACCCTCGATGTGGCCATGCTGGAGATGGTGCTCACCCATCCAGACTATCGCAAGCGGGGGCTCGTCCGTACTCAGGTGCAGCATTTCCACGAGACGGTGCGTGCACGCGGCTTTGACCTGTGCGTCATCACCGGCATCGCCTACTACTATCGCCAGTTCGGCTATGCCTACGCCCTCGACCTGGACGCCGCCGACTCACTCCCCGCCTGGCGCATCCCAGAGCGACTTGCGCCGCTGGCGCAGGCCTACCATCTGCGGCCGGCCGCCAGTGCCGATGCGCCCCTGCTGGCTGCGCTCTATGAGCAGGGGATGCAGGGGCTGGGCTTTTGTACCCTGCGCACGGCGGAATACTGGCGCTATTTGCTGGAACGGGCGCAGGCGCCCATGTGGCTGCTGGAAGAGCGAGAGAGCGGCCGCGCGGTGGGCTACCTCAGCACAGCGCTGCTGCCGGGCAACCGGGGCATCCGCGTAAGCGAGAGTGTGGTGCCAGGCTATGAAGCCGGGTTGGCGGTCTTTGGCGCGCTCAAGGGGGAGACAAACGGCGAGATCCAGTTGGGTTGGCCCCAGACGGGTGCGTTGGTACAGCTCGCGCGTAGCCTCGGCAGCACGCCACTGCCCGGCTACCAGTGGCTGGTGCGCATTCCCGATACGGCCGCCTGGCTGCGCAAGATTGGCCCCGCTCTGGAAGAGAGGCTGGCGGCCTCGCCAGCGGCCGGGCTCACTGGCGAGCTGATCATCAATCTCTACCGGGAGGGCTTCCGGCTGCGCTTTGCAGCGGGCCGGCTTTCGAGCGTGGATGCCCTGGGCTTTGTGGATGCCTCTATGGGCGCCGATGGCGGCGATCTCTGCATCCCGCCCGAGGCGTTCGTGCGCCTGACGCTCGGCTACCGCAACCTCGACGAGCTGCGCGACGCCTGGCCCGATATCACCATCCGGCCAGAGCGTCGCCTGCTGGTGGATGTGCTCTTTCCCAGGCTGGATTCTTATCTGTGTGCGATCTACTGATACATCTTCAAGGAGAGGGAGTATTGGCATCTGCCGCACCGCGGTGCGGCAGATGCCAATACTCCCTCTCCTTGAAGGCCCATAGCCGGGCGGCAGCGAAGCACATCACCCGGCGTGAACCAGGATGTGCCAAGTTCCATACAGCATAGGCAGGAGGTCATACTTGACGAGCAATAAGATCTCTGCACTGCAGGGGCAGTTGGACCCCGCGTGTGTGCATCAGATGGCCTTTGACATGGTGGCCATCCCCAGCCCCACGGGTGACACGCGCCGCGTGACCGAGTTCTACGCCGGGCAGCTGCGCGCGCTGGGGCTGGAGGTGCACTGGGATGACTCCCTCCCCGAATCGCCCAGCGTGGTGGCCTACCTCAACGGCGGGCGGCCGGGGCCGACCCTCGAGCTGGCCGGGCACCTTGACGCCATCCCCGTGGCGCACGACCCGGCGGAAATCCGTGATGGCATGCTCTATGGCCGCGGCGCCGCCGATATGAAGGGCAGCATGGGTGGGCTGCTCGAGGTGGCGCGGGTGCTGGCGCCGCTGCGCGAGCAGCTGGCGGGGCGGCTTATGATCTGCGCCTATGGCTATCACGAGGCGCCCCTGGGCCGCGGCCAGAACCTGCTGCCGCTTTTGGCACGCGGCATTGTGGGCGACGCGGTGATCAACGTGGAGGGGCCCGACGAGGCCGTGGCCGTCGTCGGCAAGGGCATGAGCATCTTCGAGATCACCATCGCGCGCGCGGGCGAGCCCGTGCACGAGGTGCAGGCGCCCAAGGGCCTGCCGCACCCCCTGCTGATCGGCCTCGATGTGGCCACGGCTCTGCGCCAGTGGAACGAAGAACTGGCGCAGGGCGAGCCCATCCCTTACCTGGGGCCGGAGTCGGTCTTCCTGGGCCAGTTCGAGAGCGGCGATTTCTATAACCGGGTGCCTAACCGCTGCCTGCTGGTGGGCACCCGCCGCTATGCGCCCGCGGTGCGCTTTCCGCAGGTCGAGGCCGAGTTCCAGGCCCGGCTCGATGGCGTCCGCCAACAGTGCGCGCCGGCCACCATCGACCTCAACCTGATGAAGATCAAGGATGGCTTCTGCGTCTCTGAGGATGAGCCTGTAGTGCGTCTGTTGCAGCAATCCTTCCAGGAGCTGACAGGCCGCCCCCTGCCCTGTGGCGGCTTTACCGCCGTGGGCGACGTCTCCAACTTTGTCAACGAGGGGGGCGTGCCGGCCGTCTACTATGGTTGCGGCCTCGAGCGCGCCCACGCCACCCCCGAGTATGTCGCCCTGAGCCGGCTTGAGCGCCAGGCCCGGGTGCTGCTCTCGACGGCGGCACGGTTCCTTGGGCTGGATTGAGGAGATACCCCATGCTCCACTACACGCACGAGCGCAACTATGCCTGCCGCCTGACCGAGTTCACCTATCGCGGCCTGCGTGCGGTGACGCTGGAGAATGAGCTGCTGCGCGTCACAATCCTGGCCGACAAGGGCTCGGATATCTACGAGTTCCTCTTCAAGCCGCTGGATGTGGATTTCATGTTCCGCACCCCCTGGGGCGTACGCAACCCGGCCACTTTTGTGCCCACCTCCGCCACCCCCGTCAGCGCCTTTTTGGATTTCTATGAGGGCGGCTGGCAGGATTGCCTTCCGACCGGCGGCAATCCGGGCGAGTACCAGGGATTCCCCTTTGGCGCCCACGGTGAGACGCCCACCATCCCCTGGCAATACGCCATAGTGGAGGATACGCCGGAGCGGGTGGCCCTGCGCCTGTGGGTGCGTACCTACCGCACGCCCTTCCTGGTAGAGAAGGAAGTGGCTCTGGAGCGGGGCAAGGCTACGCTGAGTATCCACGAGCGCATCACCAACGAGGGGCGGGCGCCCATGCACCTGATGTGGGGCCAACACCCGGCCCTGGGGGCGCCCTTTGTGGATGGAAGCTGCGTTATCGACCTGCCGGGCGCACAGGTGCACTGCACGGGCCTTTCGGCCAACACTCGCTTTGTGGAGGGGGTCCACACCTGGCCCATCGTGCCTGGCAAAGATGGGCGCGCCATCGATCTGCGCCGCGTGGCCACTGCCGAGGCCGACACCGCCGATACGATCTTCCTTAGCGCGTTGCCCGAAGGGTGGTACGCCGTCACCAACACCGAGCGCCGGGTCGGCTTCGGCATGGCCTGGCCCATCAAGGTGTTTCCTGCCCTCTGGTTCTGGCAGGTCTACGGCGGCGCCTACTTTGCCCCCTGGTATGGGCGCACCTACAACATCGCCCTGGAGCCTTTCAGCACCGTGCAGACCACCCTCGCCGAGGCCATCGCCGATGGCTCGGCGCACCACCTGGAGCCCGGCGCCAGCATCGATGCGCGCTTCGTGGCGGTGGCCTATGCAGGTATGGAGGGCGTCGAGCGCATCACGCCAGACGGGCAAGTCACCCCCCGTTCGTGAGAGTCAGGATTGAGCAGGAGGGCGGGGCCCCCGCCCTCCTGCTCAATCCTGACTCTCACGAACAGCGCGGAACATGGCCAGCAGATTCTCGGCCGGCACGTTCTGCTGCACATTATGCACGGGGTTGAACACAAACCCGCCCCCCGGCGAGAAGATGCGGATGCGCTCCTGCGCCTGGGCATAGACCTCCTCCGGCGTGCCGAAGGGCAGCACATGCTGCGTATCGACTCCGCCGCCCCAGAAGACCAGCCGGTCGCCAAAGGTCCGCTTGAGCGCGACGGGGTCCATGCCCCTGGCCGAGGTCTGGATCGGGTTGAGGATGTCTACCCCCGCATCGATCAGGTCGGGAATGAGGTCGAACACGGCGCCGCAGGTGTGGTAAAAGATCTTCCACGGCGTGTGCGCATGAATCCAATCGTTGATGCGCCGGTGGAAGGGCTTGTAGATCTCCCGGTACATATCGGGCGAGATGAAGCAGTTGTCCTGCGCGCCGAAATCGGTGCCCGAGACATAGATCACATCGATGCGGTCGCCGACTGCCTGCCGGAGCATCTCCAGGTTTTGCATCGCCACGTCGCACTGGCGCGCAAAGATGCCCTTGATATACTCCGGGTGCGTCACATGGGCCACGTACCACTCCAGCGCATCGCGGATGCCCTTGGGGTTGGGCAGACCCACCGCCGGCACATGCGAGATATCGCCAAAGGCGCCGCCGCCGAAATTGAGCATGATGGAATATTCGGTGTTACGGTAGAGGCGCTCGCTCTCTTCCTCAAAATAGCGCAGGTCCTGCTCACCATAGACGGAGAACATCCCCTGCACCCACTCATCGGGGTCCAAGTGATCCTCGTCAATAGGCTCCTGGCGCACGATGGCGTCGAAATAGTAGCCGCCCTTGGGCATGCGCGCGCTGGGCGCCAGGCTCGTATCGCCGTGGGGGTAGAGCAGGAGGTCGCCGTTCACATCCACGCTGGGGTTAAAGCCGCCGGGCACCAGCACCTCGGTGCCGTCGAAAAGCCGCCAGGGCTTCCAGTTCTCATTGCGAAAGCCAAAGCGCGTTCGGGGCAGGCGCAGGGGCGCCGTGTCGATGCCCAGCAGCTCGCGCACCTCGTCCTCCACCTCGCCCAGCATCAGGTAGGGGTCGATCAGCCGGGGTGGCCGGTGCGGCAGCCCCAACGCCTGGCGCAGGCGGGCATAGGTGCCTACCCAGATGCCTGTTACCGAAGACCCTCCCAGGTCCAGGGGCACCCGGTCGGGCTCCTGATGCCGGATTGCGGCTTGCACGCGCTCTCGCGAGTTCATGCCTTCCTCCTGTCTCTACATGAGATCGATCATGCTTGACACTATAGCACCCCTGGCGATGAGCGCAAAACCCCGGCCCGGTCGCAGGCGAGGAGGTCATCTATGTCAGCTTGCCCAGGGGCAGAACCGTGCGACCGAACACGGCCAGCAGTAGAATGCTGGTCGCCGCATACCACCCCGCCACCACCGCCAGCAGGAACGCCACACTGGCAGCCTCAATCACAGCCCGACTGCCGCTGATGAACCCGGCTGCACCCAGGGCTGCCCCGGTAGCGAGCAGGAACAGGGTAGCGAATACCGCCCAACTGATGCCGTAGCGGCCGCTGCTCCAGCATAGGTAATGAGCGCCAGCGGCACAAGCCAGATGCCCAGCCCCAGGAAGGCGCCTGTCGGCTGCACGAGTGTGCCGGTGGCAAAGAGCAGGAACAGAACGCCATAGGCAATCCAGAACGCCCCCCAGATGCCGAGCATGGCCGTCGCCAGGCTATCTCTTGCTCTGCAGGCCCACAGGCCGGCCACGAACTGCGCCAGGCCGCCGGTAAAGGCAGCGAACGGGAAAATGAACAGCGCCGTGACAGGCACGAGATCGTGCCATTCATGACATTGGAAGCATCTGGTCAAAGCCGCCACTATGATACCGTGCCGACGCCTGTTGCGCATTTGCCTCGTTCGTGGCATAATGTATGGGTAGTATTTTGACCCATTCGGGTACTATTCTTACCCGGAGGGATTATGCCATTCCTGGATCGACTGCTCACATCACGCGTCCGTGCCCGCCTGCTGACGCTTTTCTTCATGCACCCTGATGAGGCTTTCTACCTAAAGGGCCTCGTCCGCCTGCTCGGCGAGAACAACAATGCCCTCCGCCTGGAATTGACCCGGCTGGAGCAACTTGGGTTGCTCACCAGCGAGCGTCGACACGGCCGCAAAGAGTACCGCCTGAACCAAGCCAGCCCAGTATACCCCGAGCTACGCGGGCTGATTCTGAAGACGGATGGCGTGGCCCAGGTGCTGCGCGAGGCGCTCGCTCAGGCTAGCCAGGATATCGAGATGGCCCTCCTCTATGGCTCCTTTGCCCAAGGCACCGAGCGCGCCGCCTCCGATATTGACCTGCTCCTCGTCGGCGATGTAGACGTGGCCCGACTCCGCCAATCATTGCGTGGGGCCGAACACACACTCGGGCGCGAAGTCAATGAGGTTGTCTACGACGCGGACGAATTCCAGAGACTTGAGCGGGAAGAGGGCTCATTTGTGCAGCGGGTCCTGGCTGGGCCCACCATCGCACTCATGGGAGGCGGACATGTCGATTGCGGATCTCGAGCGGCAGGGGCTGATCCACAAACATAGGGCATCGCCTGAGGATGTACAGCAGACGCTGCGACGCGCCAGAGATGAATTGGCAGCGGCTCGCCTGCTGGCAGAGCCCCACCCGGCATCGGCCTACGAACTGGCCTACAACGCCATGTTGTTCGCCATCTCTGCGCTGATGTATGCCGCAGGATACCGTGCAGCGGCCGAGCGCCACCACGCCACACTGGTCGATTTTGCCGAGGATCGACTGGGGCTTTTTCATCTACCGTTGGTGAACGAATTCGATACAGCGCGCAGGAAGCGCCACCGCACGGTGTATGAGCAAAAACCGGTAAGCCGGAAAGAAGCGCTTCATGCCGTCGATATTGCGGAAAAGCTGATCGCGGTAGTGGAAAAGCAGGTCAACGCATCATAAGAGTGAATCGAGAGGACCAGCCAAGGATAATGGCCGGTCCTCTCGATTCATCAGGCAGTCTCGAGGATCTTGCCCTCACTCGTCAACTGGTAATGCCGCTCTTTGAAGGCATGATAGTCGATGGTCGGGAAGGGGTCGTCCATCTCCTCCGCCGCCTTGAGGAACTCGCGGTCGCTGGGTTTGAGCTCCGTGCCGCGCTCGGCCATGCTGGTGAGCGCGTTAAAGCGCGCCAGGTGCTGCTGAAAGCGGCCAATGGCATATTCCTTGGCCTGCCCGGTGGAGATCAGGAACGGCCAGTCGCTCGCCTCGAGGAGCACCAACTCCCGCGCGGCCTGCGCCATCACTTCGGCGATCTCCCCGGTTGCCTCCGGCAGGTGCGCCACCAGTTGCTCCATGCGCCGCTCGGCGTGGTGCACCAGCGGCCAGATCCACTCCGTCTCGGGGTTCATCCAGGTCCAGTGGCCGCCGCCCTCGCCCCAGGAGCTTTCGGGCAGATCGATCACCTCGTCGGGCGGGTATTCGTCCAGATAGCCGCGGGCAGTGGTGAGGGTGACATCCTCATTTTCCTCCATCAGCCGCAGCACTTCCTTCAGCCAGGCCACGCCCTCGAACCACCAGTGGCCGAAAAGCTCGGTATCATAGGCCGAGACGACGATGCCCGGCGTGCGGCTGGTCGCGGCAAACGCACTCACCTCATCGCGCACGATCTCCACAAAGTGCGCGGCGTGGGTCTTGACCTGCTCGAAAGCGGGCACCGGGTCGTAGAGCTCCTTCTCGCCCAGGCCGGCCGTGGCGCTGGTAATACGCCAATACTGCATGCCCGAGGCCGCATCCTTGCGATGGAACTCGCGATAGAGGAAATCTCCCGGGTAGCCCTGGTTGGCCGACCAAACCTGGAGCCCCGTGCGCTCGTTGCGGCCATAGACGGCCACCTTGGCGGCGCGCACATAGTAGGGGCGCATGGTGGTGCGGTCGGTGGCCAGCGGGCGCTCATCCTCGGCCTGCACCAATTTCCGCTTGGGCAACCCGCCATAGGGCCCGGCCACATCGCCCGCCATTTTGCCCACCAGGCGCCCGCCGCGGATGGCGTGGGTATCGGTAAAGAAATACTGCAGGTTCAGGTCGGCCAGGAATTCCTCCACCCCGGGACGGTAGCTTTCGCCCTCCAGATAGGGCGGCCGGTAGCCGCACTCGGGCAGCCAGATGCCCCGAGGCGCCGTGCCCAGGCGCTGCCAGTAGGCGTTGGCGCCCGTCTCCAGTTGGCCGTAGAGGGTCGAATCGCGCGACATAAGCGGCAGGTAAGCATGCGTGGCCGCGCTGGTGATGATATCGAGGTTGCCCTCCTGCTCCAGCACACGGAAGGCGCCCACCAGGTCACGCTGATAGCGGTCGCGGAAAGAGTCGCGGATATCCGAATACCAGCCGTGGTAAAAGCGGGCCAGGTAGAGCATGTGCGGCTCGTCCGCTTCCGCAAAGCGGCCTATGTCGGCCTCGATCAGCGTGAGCCGCTCCTCCAGATACATATCAAAGTGATTGCGCACATCGTCATCGGCCAGCTGCTCCAAGAGGATGGGGGTGAGGCCGATCGTCATCTGCGGATGGTACCCTTCCGCCTTGAGATCATACAGCGCATTGAGGAGCGGCATATAGGTCTCGGCGATGGCTTGATGCAACATCTCCTCACCGTGCGGCCACCGCCCGGCCAGGCGCACATAAGGCAGGTGAGAATGCAACACAAAGGTGAAATAACCCAATGACACGGTTCGAACCTCCTCGTGCCAAACCGGTTGCAGCAGGCCGGGCAGCCTGCCGCCGGTTGCGACAAATGCAAGTTCATACTACCACGCTTGCCAGTGAATCGCAAGCTAGACTGCCAAGTAATGAAATCTCTCTTGCCGGGTCCTTCGCTGCACAATGCTCCCTCCCTGGCCCAAGCCGGGCAGCGGCGAAGCGTGTAGCCCGGCTGCGACTCAGGCGAATGCCAGGCCTTTTCCTGGATGCGGTATTCATGCTATAATCGCACTATGCAAATCTACCGCGTCGGCCAGATTACCCACTATATCAAAGAGCTTCTCGAGCTGGAGGATACCCTGCAGGATCTCTGGCTGGAGGGGGAGATCTCCAACTGGCGCCCCTACCCTTCGGGCCACATCTACTTCACGCTGAAGGACAGCGAGGCCGCCATCAACTGCGTTCTCTGGCGCACCTACGCCGCCGGGCTCGAGTTTCGCCCGCGCGACGGCGATGCGGTGCTTGTGCATGGCTATATCTCAGTCTACGAGGCGAGGGGCTCCTACCAGCTCTATGTCGACGACTTGCGCAAATCGGGCGCTGGGGCTTGGGCGCTCGAGTTTGAGCGAGTCAAGCGCCTGTTGGAGGCGGAAGGACTCTTCGACCCGGCGCGCAAGCGCCGGCTGCCTGCCTACCCGCACCGCCTGGGGGTAGTGACCTCCCCTGCCGGCGCCGCCTGGCGCGACATCTGCCAGGTGCTGGGCCGCCGCTACCCCCTGGTGGAGGTCATCCTCTCCCCCAGTCAGGTGCAGGGCGCCGAGGCCCCTGGGCAGATCGTGGCTGCCCTGCAGCGTCTGGCGGCCTATAATCAGGTGGACCTGGTGATCGTGGCCCGCGGCGGCGGCTCAATCGAGGACCTGTGGGCCTTTAACGATGAACAGGTGGCGCGGGCCATTGCCGGCATGCCCGTGCCCGTCGTCACCGGCGTGGGGCACGAGATCGATGTGACCATCGCCGACCTGGTGGCCGATGTGCGCGCGCCGACCCCCTCCGCAGCCGCCGAGATGAGCGTGCCCGACGGCCGCGAATTGAGGGCCGCCATCCTCCAGGGGCGCGCGGCGCTGGCAGCGGCCATGGAAAGCCGGCTCGCTGGGGCGCGCCTGAGCCTGGAACGCGAGGAGGCCGCTCTGCGCCGCGCCTCGCCCCGCTATTGGGTCAACCGCGAGCGCCAGCGGCTCGACGACCTGACGCGCGCGCTGCAGTTGGCCATGCAGCACTCCATCGCCCTGCGCCGCGCTCACCTGCAGGGGCTGGCGGCGCGCATCCCGCCCCTCAGCCCTCTGGCCACCCTGGAGCGCGGCTATGCCCTCGTGCTCCAGCGCGATGGGCGCACCGTCGTCCGCTCGGTGCGCCAGGCGCCCGCCGGGCAAGCTCTCACCATCCGCGTCGCCGACGGCGAGTTCCCTGCCCGGGCGGAAGGGGGGGCGCGAGGGCCGAAAGTGACATAGCCAAAAGGAGCATCCCATGGCCGACAACGAGCCAACCTTCGAAGCCAGTTTTGCCGAGCTGGAGCAGGTCGTAGCGCGCTTGCAGGAGGGCAACCTTCCCTTGGAGGATTCGCTGGCCCTCTTTGAGCGGGGCATGCAGCTGGCCCAGCGCTGCGGCGCCCAATTGGAGCAGGCCGAGCTGCGCGTACGCCAGCTCCTGGATAATGGCGCCACGGCGGACATGAGCATCGGCGGCGAAGACAATAACGAGTAATCTGAGTACCCCATGGCCTTTGGGCCATGTGCTGTGCAAGAAACGTGTAGCCGCGCCATCGTGGCGCGCATCCTTTGCTGCAACAGAACCCGCGGCACTTGAGACAAATCGCCCCCGGCAACAGCCGGCTAGCCTGCTCCGCACCAGTCCGGCTCTGAATCGGGGGTTGGGGTGAGTTGGCCGCCCGCGGGCGGCCACAACTCACCCCAACCCCCAAGGAAAAATCCGTTCCGGCTGTGTGCGAAGCATCTCGCCAGGATACCGCCGGTCCCCAGCCAGTAAGTAGGCTTGTAACGTTAGTTCCCGTTCTACCGCTGATTCATCTCCCACACGAACCGCAGCCCTTTGAGCGTGAGCCAGGGGTCGATGATCTCGATCGCTTTGGTTTCTTTGGCGATAAAGCCGGCCAGGCCGCCCGTGCCGATGACGCGCATATCGTCACCCAGCTCCGCCCGGAAGCGGGCGAGCAGCCCCTCGATCATGCCCACAAAGCCGTAGACCAGGCCCGATTGCATGCTGTGCACGGTGTTGCGCCCGATGGCTGAGGGGGGGCGCACCAGCTCGATCTTGGGCAGCTTGGCGGTGGAGCGGTAGAGCGCCTCAGCCGAGATGCGCAGGCCCGGCGCAATGGCCACGCCCAGGAAATCGCCCTCGCGCGAGACGGCGATCAGCTTGGTGGCCGTGCCAAAGTCCACGATGCACAGCGGGCCGCCGTAGAGCCGGTAGGCCGCCGCCGCATCCACCACCAGGTCGGCCCCCACTTCGCGCGGGTTGTCGGTGCGGACTCGCACGCCCGTCCTGACCCCCGCATCCACCACCAGAGGCAGGCTGCCGAACATGCCCTCGCAGACCTCCTCAAAGACGCCTGTCAGCGGCGGCACCACACTGGCCAGGATCGTGCCCTCGATGTCACCCACACTGACGCCGTGTTGGGCAAAGAGCGACAGGATCAGGACGGCATACTCGTCGGGCATCTTGAGGTTATCGGTCGCAATGCGCCAATGATGGCACAGCTCATCGCCACAGTAGATGCCCAACACGATATTGGTATTGCCGATATCGACACAAAAAAGCATAAGATCTCCTCATTACAGATCGGCCTTGCGGCGCCCGGCGGTCAGGCCCTTCCAGGCCAAAATGACCGCGCCTACGATGATGGCGGCCACCACAGCCTCGGGGATCCCCTGCACCACGGCAATACTCGCCGCGACCGGCAGGGTGACATAGCCGCGCAGCACAGCCATGCCCAGCACCAGGATCGTATTGGTGAGGGTGCCCACCACCGCCGAGGTCACGACCGCCCCCACTTCATTCCAACGCCGCAGGCCACGATAGGCCAGCGCCGCCGTCACGCCGATAAAGATGCGCGGCAGAATCGCCACCAGCGGATCCTTGAGCGCCGGGATCTGGCCGGTGATAAAGGTCATGACGCCGAAGATAAAGCCCAGGATCGACCCTACCAGCCAGCCATCGAGAATGCTGCCGATGATCACCGGGATATGGATGATGGTGGCATAGCCGGCCGCCGTGGGCACCGGGATCATGCCCAGTTGCGTCGTGCCCAGAAGGACCGTGATCGCCGCCAGCAGCCCGGCGATCACAATGCGCCGTACGGTTAAGCGAGTGTCCATGGTTTTGCTCCCTTTCTAGACTTCCGAGGCCTCTTGCCTACAACACATTGCGCCAAACCAGCGCCGCCGCGGCAAAGGCGGCCGCTGATACGATCGCGATATAATCCAGGTTGCGCAGCCGCAGGCGCACATAATGGGTGCGGCCTTTGCCGCCCAGGTAGCAGCGCGCCTCCATGGCCAGCGCCAGGTCCTCGGCGCGCAGAAGCGTATTCAGGAAGAGGGGCACCAGCATCACGATGGTGGCCCGCGTTGCCTGGATGAACTGCAGGCGCCCCCGCAGGTGCAGGTCGGCCCCGCGCGAGGCCTGGGCTTTGAGAATGGACTCCAGCTGCTCGGCCAGCACAGGCACAAAGCGCAGGGCGATGGTGCCGATGAGCGAAAGCTCATGGGCCGGCAGCCCGAGCGGGGTAAAGGGGCGCAGCATGCCCTCCATGCCGTGGGTCAGGCCCGTCAGCGGGGTGGTATTGGTGAGGAGGCTCACCAGGAAGATCAACTCCACCAGGCGCGCCAGTGAGATCACCGTCAGCTGTACGCTGGCTGTGGTCAGGTGCAGCCACCCCCACTGCCAGAGGCTCACACTCGCGTGACCACTGAGGGTAGTGGGGCCCTGCCCGGTGAAGAAGAGCTGCAGCAGGGCCAGCAGCGCGATGAACGGCAGGGCTGGCAAGAGCCCGCCCAGCATGAAGCGCAAAGGCAGGCGGGCCAGCGCCACCAGCCCCAGGGTAACGGCCAGGAGCGTCAGGTGCCCCAGGTAAGAGCCGTTAAAGGTCACCGCCGCTCCCAGCAGCAGCACCACCGTGATCTTGGCCCGCGGGTCCAACCGGTGCAGCACAGAGTTGCCGGGAATGTATTGGCCGATGGTCACATGGCGCAGGAAATCAAAGGACTCCACGTTCCACCCCCAGTGCGCAACCCGGCGACCCATCGTTGCTCAGCCTGCGATCGTCGCCTACCTCACTCAAACCGCTCACCGTTCTCTCACGCATTGCCGGGTGCTGCGCCAGGTGTGGCGCAATCTCCGCTGCCGCCTCCTGCACCGAGAGCGGGGTGCGGCTCAGCCGGCAGCCCCGCGCGGAGAGCGCCTCGGCGATCTGGGCGATCTCGGGCGCGGCGAGCCCATGGCGCTGCAACAACTCTCCCTGCGCCAGCACCTCTCGGATCTCGCCCTGCACGACGGTGCGCCCCCCGGCCAGCACAGCCACGCGCCCGGCCAGGTCTACCAGGTCCTCCATGTACGAGGCCACCAGGATGACCGTCTTACCTTCCTGCCGGTGCAGGCGCCGCAGCAGGTCCAGCAGCTCGCGCCGGCCCTGCGGGTCGAGGCCGCTGGTGGCCTCATCAAGGATCAACACCTCCGGCTCCAGGGCTAACACGCCCGCGATAGCCACCCGGCGCCGCTCGCCGCCGCTGAGAGAGAGCGTGGGCCGATCCACAAACGCCTCGAAATCCAGGCCCACCAGCGCCATAGCGCGCTGCACCCGCGCGCGCACCTCTGGCCGCGGCAGGCCCAGCTGGCGCGGCCCAAAGGCGATATCGTCGCCCACCAGCGGTTTGAAGAGCTGGTCCTCGGGCCGCTGGAAGATCAGGCCAATACGCCGACGGATGGCCTGCACGTCGGTCCGCGGGTCGGCCATGTCCTGTCCATCGATGGTGAGCTGGCCGCGCCGGCTGGGGCGCAGCAGTCCGTTCAGGTGCTGCACCAGGGTTGATTTGCCCGCGCCGCCCGGCCCGATGATGCCGAGCGCCTCGCCGCGCTGCACCTCCAGGTCGGCGCCGTTCAGCGCCCGTACGGCCAGGGGCGACCCGGCCATATAGGTGTGCTCCAGCCCGCGCGCCACGATCAAGGGCTCGCTCATGGCTGCCCTCCCGAGTTGGCCTGCCAGCGCGCGGCGACTGCGGTGGCCAGCTCATCGGGGGTCAGCAGATCAGGGGGAAAATCAGCGCACTGCCGGTGCAGGGTGTGGGCCAATGCCGTCACGGGCGGCAGCTCCAGGCCCAGGCGGTCGAGGGCCTCGGCCTGGGCAAAAACCTGGCGCGGCGTGCCTGCGAGGGCAATGCGGCCCCGATCCAGGACCACCACCCGTTCTGCCTCTGCGGCCTCGCTCATACGGTGGGTAATGGCGACGATGGCCGTGCCCGCGTCGTGCAGGCGTCGTATGGCGGCGCGCACATCGGCGCGGCCCTGGGGGTCGAGAAGAGCGGTGCTCTCGTCGAGGGCGATGCAGGCCGGGCGCATGGCCAGCACGCCGGCAATGGCCAGCCGCTGTTTCTGCCCTGCCGAAAGCTGGTTGGGCAGGCGGCTGCGCTCTGGCCACAGCCCCACCGCCCGCAACGACTCCTCCACCCGCCCGCGCAGCTCATCCTCAGGCACGCCCAGGTTCTCGGGCCCAAAGGCCACATCGTCTTCCACCGTCGTGGCGACGATCTGGTTATCGGGCACCTGGAAGACCATGCCCACTGTGCTGCGGATCTCACGCAGGTGCGCCGTGTCGCGCGTATTCCAGCCGTTTACCCATACGTCGCCTTGGGTAGGCGTCAGCAGCCCATTCAGCAGGCGAGCCAGGGTCGATTTGCCCGAGCCGTTGTGCCCCAGCACGGCCAGGTACTCGCCCGGCGCTACGGTCAGGTCGATATTGCGGAGCGCCCATACCGGCTCCCGGTCCTCCGGGCGGTAAGTGAAAGAGACGCCGGCCAGGCGCAGAAGAGGGGTACGGTCAATAGTAGCCAACAAAAAAGGCCTCCGGCGGCGCGCCAGGAGGCCAGGGAAAAAGCAGAGTCAATGAAGATGCCATTCCCGCCGTCTCGGTCGCGCCAGCGATCCAAGCGACATACAACACCAAAGATAGAAACCCGCTCGCCGCCCACGAGTTATGGGTCGGCTGCACTTTTATTATAACATAGAGGCCCTGAGGGCACAAGTAGCGGAAAGTGCCTATGGGTCCAGGCAGTTCAGTCGGGAGGCTTGCAGATCCACTGCTCATGACATGCATGCTGATGGGGCGCCATGGGCCCTGCAATACTCAGGGTGACAACTGGGTGTGACTCGCCCCAAGGCTGCACTGCGCCCGCGCCATCCGCCTACAGGCGCTGCATGATCCGGCCCACCAGCGGCGTCGTGACGGCGATCGCTCGCTCGGGGCACAGCTCCTGGCAGCAGAAGCAGCGGATGCAGCGCTCATAGTGGTGCACCGGCGGCTGCGAGTGGTCACCCCCGCGCCAGTCCACCGCCTTGGGCTCGACCGGGCAGACCTGCACGCACGTGCCGCAGCGGGTGCAGTGCGCCGCATCGATCACCGGCCGGGGCGCAGCCAGGTTGCGGAACCAGGGCAAAAAACCGGCATAGCGGGGCGGCTTGACCGGCGCGCGCACGGCGTTGAATGCGCGGTTCACCAGCGGCTCCAGGGGGTCGCCCAACAACTCGATCTCCTCCGGCAGATAGGTGCCCAGCCCCCATTCCCGGCCGGGCCGCATGGTCGGCACAGACTCCGGGTCCAGGTCGATCAGCCGGCACACAACCGCATCCAGGGCGATCGGGTCCGCCGAGAAGAGCAGGACGTTCATCGCCACCGGATCGCCGCTGCGTGGCCCGTTGCCCTGCATCGCCATGATCCCGTCCAGCACGTACAGGCGCGGCCGGATGTACAGGTTCAGGCACACAAGCATCCTGGCGAAATCCAGTGGATCTGGCAGCTTGATGTGGAACTGTGGCTTGAGCATGCCGGGCACACAGCCGAACTGATTCTTTACGGCGCCGGTGATGCGAGTCAGTTGGTGCGTCTTGAGCTTGCCGATGCTGATCAGCCCGTCGGCATCCAGCACCCCATTAGCCAGGCTGAACTGCTTGATAAAGGGCGAATCGGTAAAGTGCACCTCGCGGCCGTTGTCGAAATCGGCCAGGGCGATGCCCAACGCCTCGGCCACCTGCGCCAGGCCCGACTTGCGCAGCTGGGCCGCCGGCTTGCCGAAACCCGGGGAATCGCCATACGACAGGTTGGGCGTCACTGCCTGCGCCAGGCGGGCCACTGCCCCAAACACCAGCGGGTGCGGGCCGATGCACTTTTCCGGGGCGTCGCCCACCAGCACATTCGGCTTGAGGATGATCCGCTCCCCCGGCTGGATAAACTCCGCCATGCCGCCCAGCAGGTCCACCCCCCGTTGCACAGCAGCGGAAACGGCCGCTTCGTCATAGCGGTCGCAACGTACGACAGCGACTCTCGATCTTGATACCACAGTCTCTACCTCATAATGCGACGAGATCCGTATGCGGATCTCTGTCGGATATCACTCTGGTTTAGCGCTTGCCGCTCTTTAGTGTAGGACGGTCTGGCCGCAAGTCAACTCACCCGGGCGCCGCTCCTTGATGGGGCGTTTGTGCAGCAGGCCAGCGATCGCCTTTCGCGCCAGGTTGACGTCTCATAGGGCCGGACCGCGATTCGACAAATCCGTGATGCTGCCCTATTATGCTTACAGAGGAATCTGGCGGTGTTCCAGGAGTTGGGCAACCAACGAACAGGCTGATTCCCCCCTCTACCTGGCCTCGACCGGTAGAAGGTCAAACCTACACCAGGGAAGCCCCAGCATGAACAGAACCCATGTGTTTTGCCTGCTTGCCGGCGTTTGCTTGCTTCTGCTCGCTGGCTGCCAGAACGTCAAGGCCTCGGCCCGAAACGATAGTTCGCTCCCGTTGGCCGTGAACGAAGTGACAGCCACCCCCACAGTTGGGCCAACGGCTTCCGCCGCGCCTGCGCTCACAGCTACGACAGAGCCTACCGCCACGCCCACGGCCGCTCCCAAGGGCATCATCGTGGCCCTCGACCCCGGCCACGGCGGCATGGACCTGGGCGCGCGCCATTTTGATCACAACGACCAGATGGATGTGCACGAGAGCACCATCACTCTGCAGCTCGCCCTGCGTGTCGGCGCGAAATTAAAGGCTTTGGGCTATGGGGTCTTTTACACCCGCGACGGCGACTATTACCCCAGTCGTGGCCACCTGCAGCCGGATGAGAACGGCGTCATACCCCCCCTCGACGATCTGCTCTGGCGCAACCACATCATCAACCAATCCGGCGCGGATCTGCTCTTGAGCATCCATCTCAACGCCTGGGAGACCGACGACGTGCAGCTCCGGCGCACCACCTGCGGCGTAGAGACCTACTATAGCACCGACCGCCCCTTTAGCGACAAGAGCAAGCGCTTTGCCGATCTGGTGCAGGCCAACATCCTGGCCACCCTGCCCAAGATCGGCGACGAGGCCAACGACCGGGGCGTGATGCAGGATAACTTGCCCCCCGACACGCGGCACATGGTCATACTTGGCCCCGTGAGCGACACGATCACCGAGGCGACGCAGATGCCGGGCATCCTCAGCGAACCCATGTTCATCACCTGCGACCGCGAGGCCGCCCTCATGGTCCAGCCCCAGGTGCAGGACGCCCTCGCCCAGGCCTATGTGGAGGCCATCGTGGAGTATTTTAAAGAGTTCACGCCCAAATAGACCTCACCCCAACCCCTCTCCAGCGCTGGGCGAGCGTAACGTATCGCCCAGCGCTGGAG
>DAOTVS010000353.1:0-9027 GCA_034436375.1 Anaerolineae bacterium
TTTTGCCGCTCCGCAGAGCGGCAAAACAGGCGGCAACGCCCACCCCACACCCCTTATGGAGGTTGCCGGTTGGCGGCGAAGCAGGATGCCCGGCTATTGCCCTACGAGCGCCTCGGCATAAAAATGCAGATAGTCGGCTACATGCGACGTCCAGTATTGCCCGTCGTGGGCGCCGGGGAGGACCTGCCAGACGTGATCGATGTTGCGGTTCTCGAGGATGCCGTGGATTTGCTGGGCGCGGGCCAGCCAGGGATCCTGGGCGTCGTCATCGATCCAGATGCGCAGGCGGTTCAGCCCGGTCGCGCTCGCGGCCAGCGACACCGGGTCGCGCGCGGCATAGTCGCTGCCCGTGCCGAGCAAAGCCAGGCCGTCCTGCTCGGGGTGCAGGCTCGGGCTGTTCGCACAGACCACGCCAAAGACGTCGGGATGCGAAAAGGCCAGGCTCAGGGCGCCGAAACCGCCCATGGAAAGGCCGCCGATGGCCCGCGCCGTTGGCTCGCGCAGCGTGCGGAAGGTGCTGTCGACCTGCGCGATCACATCCTGGGTCATATAGTCTCCCCAGCTCGGCCCCCCCACGTTGTTGACCCAATAGCCCGTGTCGCCCTCGGGCATGATGATAATCATCGGCGGAAGCTTGCCCTGTGACATTTCGCTGTCCGCTTCGGTCACCATGCCGTAGCTGAGCCACTCGTCACGTTGCCCGCTGAGGCCGTGCAGCAGGTAGATCACCGGGTAGCGCTGGCCGGCGGTGTCATAACCGGGCGGCAGGTAGGCCCAATAGGGCATCTCCCGGTCCAGGGCGCTGCTGTAGAACCAGTGCTCCTCCAGCGTGCCGTTGATCTTGCCCACCCACTGGGCCACCCGTGTCAGGGCCTGCGAGGCATCGGCCGGCTTGATGTCGGGGGCCGGCACGTTCTGCACGGCTGCGACGGCCGTGGGCGCGCTGCCGCTGGGCGGGATGGGCGTGCCGAAGAGGCTGACCGTTGGCTGGGCTGTGGCCGTCGTCGCCGGCTGCGCCGAACCGGCCACAGCGGGCGCGGCCTGCAGGTTGAGGGCTACCAGTGCCAGCACGGCCAGGAGGGCGGGGCTGAGCCTGTAGAGCCGCTGTGAGCGCGGCGTCGGCGCCAGCACCTGGAAGCGCACCAGCACCCAGACCAGGCCCACGCTTGCTGCCTGTACCAGGGCATTGAGCCACTGCGGCGCGGTGGTACCGTGGTTAAAGGACGTCAGTGCAATCGCGGCGGCCGCCACCAGCCCGATATGGACGGTGTAGGCGTAAAGCGCCTTCTGCCCGAGCGGCAGGAGCAGCCAGCCCAGCGCGCGGCGTATGGGCTGCCAGAAGACCGTGACCGCCAGGAACAGGAACGTAAAGGTGATGGCCGCTGCCAGCAGGCGCCCCGCTCCCACATCAACCTTATCGAGGAACAGGCTCTGGGCCAGCGAGAGCAGGCTGTGCCCGGTCGCCGGCGCCTGTGTGGCCGATGCGGCCGGCCCCATGACGACAAAGAGCGTAATCAGCGCCCCGAGCGCGGCGCCGCTCGCAATGAGCAGCCGGCGCGCGGGGCGCGGGCGAGGTATCGGCATGGCCGTCCGCCCATAGCCCAGGACCAGCCCGGTAAAAAAGATCACCTGCCAGGCGGCCAGGTTGAAGAGATAGTTGCCCTCGATGTTCCAGGGGAGCGCCGCTGAGCCAGGCCAGAGTTGGTACACGCCCCACAGCAGCCACGAAGCGCCAAGTACCCACCAGCCCTTGCCTTGATCGAGCAGCACCAGCGCCAGCGGCGCCAGCAGGAAGAGGATGGTGTAGAGCGACATCACATCGACCAGGTGATAGGTGCGATGCAGAGTCAAGATGCTGACGACGACCGAGAGCGGGTCGTGGAGGTCCACACCCTGCGCCCAGGGCAGCTTGAGCCATTCGGACAGGGGCAGCAGGATCAGTGTCAGCGCCACGGTCACCAGGTAGAGCGTCAGCGCACGCCCGAGCACCTTGACACAGGCGCGCCCGAGGCCGTCGCGCTTGACCCGGCGGCCGTACACCAGGCCAGCAACAAGCCCCGCGGTCAAAACAAACCCTTCCGCTGCCCCCACGAAAAAGCGGTTGCCGCCCGTCAGGAACCACAGGGGCGAGGCCCCGGCGATGTGGTCGATGACCATCGCCAACACAAAGAACCCACGGAGCAGATCGATACGCAGATCGCGGCCCTTGGGGGTGATGTATGCCGGCAGGGCCGGGCTATCGGTCGCTATGGCAGGACCTCACGCCAGGAGCCACGGGCAGATGGCACAGGGATATGGGGGCGTGAGCCAGCCCAGCCGAATGGTGCCGGCCCACGGTCTTTCTCTTGAGCACGGGCTTGCTTCTTTCCAGGTCGTTCCAACTGCTTGTACTCTACTATAACATATCCTTGTTAAATTGTCATAAAGAAGGGGTCAGGATGATGTGAATCCGCCATGCGGGAGCACTTTTCCTGACAGACCCACGTCTCTGCCCGCAGCGCCGTGAGGCGATAACGATGTCGGCCATGCGTTGGCCGGCGGCCGCCACAGTCGAGGCGGCCATCGCCAGTAGCCCTTTACCGATTGCCCTCCCCTGGGTATTGCAGAAAATGCAGACAACTGTTATCATTCTACTATCCTACGAGTCCATATCCCAACTGGCAAGAGCAACGTGGCGAGTTGGCCAGGCTAACCCGGTGCGGGGGAAAGGGGGCAGGGTGGACCAGCGCGTGGTGGTGACGGGCATGGGGGCCGTTTCGGCCCTGGGGCTATCGCTGGCGGAGACGTGGGCGGGCCTGGTCGATGGCCGTTCGGGCGTGAGGCCCATCGAGAGTTTCAATACCGAGGGCTTTCCCGTGCGCATTGCGGCCTCTGTGGGCAGCCTCGACGCAGTGAGCGTTCTGCAGCGGAAGGATGTTCGCCGCGCCTGCCGCTACGCGCACCTGGCTATGGCCGCGGCGCTCGAGGCGGTGGCGGATGCCGGGCTGAACCTGGCGGCCGAGGACCCCACCCGTATCGGCCTGATCATCGGCAGCGCTGTGGGGGGTATCGGCTCGATTGAGGAGCAGACCGTGCACCTGTTCCAGGGCGGGGTGCGGCGGGTGAACCCGGTGCTCGTGCCGATGGTCATCGTCAACGCAGCGACCTGCCTGATCGCGGTGCAATTGGGGATTCAGGGCATCGCCCAGGCGCCGGCGGCGGCGTGTGCGACAGGTGTCATCGCGCTTGGCGATGCACTGCACTGCCTGCGGCGCGGCGATGCGGATGTGGTCCTGGCGGGGGGCGCCGATGCGCCCATCACGCCGCTGACCCTGGCCGGTTTCTCGCGCCTGGGGGCGCTTTCGGCGCGCAACGATGACCCGGCGCACGCCTGCCGTCCCTTTGATGCCACGCGCGACGGCGCTGTGCTGGGGGAGGGGGCGGCCATCCTGGTGCTGGAGACGGCGGCGCACGCCGAGCGGCGTGGGGCAACAGTGCTGGCCGAGGTGGCAGGCTATGGCCTGACGGTGGATGCCTACCACATGACCGTCCCAGAGCCCACGGGCGCAGGGGCGAGGCGGGCCATGAGCCTGGCGCTGGCGGATAGCGGCCTTGGGCCGGCGGAGATCGATCTCATCGTGGCCCACGGCACAGGCACGGCGCTCAACGATGTGGCCGAAACACGCGCCATCCACGCCGTGTTCGGTGAGCGAGGGCGGCGGGTCGCCGTGACCTCGAACAAGGGCGCCATTGGCCATACCATGGGCGCGGCAGGGGCCATCTCGGCGGCCGCGGCGGTTCAGGCGATGCGCACCGGCCTGCTGCCACCCACGACGAACCTGGTGACGCCGGACGCCGAGTGTGAGCTGGATCATGTCGTGGGCCGGGCGCGGCCTGCGACGGTGCGTGCGGCCCTGGTCAATGCCATCGGCTTTGGCGGCCAGAACGCCAGCCTGGTCCTGCGAAGCTGGAATTGAGAGACTGGCCGGTTTTGGGAGGCCCGTTATCTGGTCCCGGAGGATTGCTCCGGCGAGGGCGGCACCCAGCAGTGATCGACCCCGGGCGCCAGCTCGCGGTTCTCCACCTCAAAGCCGTAATCCGCCAGGACGGCCCCAGCCTCCGGACCAAGCAGAAAGCCGACAAAAGCCTGCGCCGCCTCGGGGTGCCGGCAGGTGCGCACGGCCAGCGCGGCGGCGTAGCGGCCCTCGCGGTTCTGCTCCGCGGGCAGGCGGATGACGTCGAGCGGCACCCTGATTCGCTGCTGGTAAAGGGCCTCTGTCAGCCAGACCGGCCCGGCATCCGCCCGGTTGGCCAGGAGCCAGAGGGGCGTCTCGCGGTGATGAATCTGCGTATAGGACGTGAGGCCGCGTTGGCGCTTGCCCTCCGTCAATTCGGCCCAGGCTTGGGCGCCCAACGCTGCCGTGACGGCCTCCTGGATGAGGTGTGTGATCCCTTCCGTCTCGGGGTTGGGTAACACCACGCGTACATCGGGGGCCAGCAGGTCGGCCCACCCCTGGATGTGCTGAGGGTTGCCTGCGGCCACCAGGATGGCCAAGGAATTGCGCGCATAGTCATATGGCTCGCTGACCCACCCTTCGCTGGCCAGACGGGCCAGCATCTCACTGCCGGCTGTCAGCACATCCGGCGGCACATGGATCGTCAGGTCATCGAGGCGCAGGGTCCCCTGCTGCATCTGTTGCACCATCGTGACGGGCGGCAGGGTTTCATAGTACACGCTGCGCACCTCGGGGTGTGCATTCTGGAACTCGTGCAGCAATACCTCCATGGCCATCCACTGGTTGCCGTGCATAAAGAGTGCCAGGTCGTGCCGGGCGGGGTCGCCGTGCAGGTCCAGCACCTGGTCAACCGGCGGCACAGAGAGCCATACGGCAGCGCCTTCATGGGCGCACATAGCACCATCCCTCCTCTTGCCGGCGCACTACTTCGGTGATTCCCGAAGGCACAACCTGTGCTACCGGCAGGATATCCTCTTCCGTCAAGCCACGGCTTTTCATCGTCGTGCGGCAGGCCAAAAAACGCACCCCCTGTGTAGCCAGACGATCGATGGCTTCCGTCTGCGCATTTCCCCGACGATAGAGCGCTACGATGCCGTCGCTGTGTGCCACCAATTCGATCTCGGCGCCCTCGGCACCCAGTTCTGTGAGCAGATGATGGATGTTGCCCAGCACAATCTGGGCTTTGCCCGAGGCCGATTCAGTCAGCTCCAAGACGACGCGGTGCACCATCATCCCCTCCCTCTGTTCTTGAGAAGAGAAGAAACGGGCATGTCAGCCTATCAGGCATAGCAGGAGGGCAGGCCAGATATGGCCTGCCCTCTCAAGCCAACTGGCCGGCTACCGCACGCCGGCTGGCACCATCTTCTCTGGAGCGACCCCCAGTTCCTTCAGCAGGCCCATCAGGTCCTGGGTAGCCCAGCGCTCAACGATCTTGCCGTTCTCCACACGGAGGAACGCCATGACTTGCCACGATACCTCTTTCTGGGTGGGCGCGATGCCCAGGAATTCACCTTTGTGGCGGCCGCTGGCCGTAATCCGATTGGCTACCTTGTCGCCTTCGGCGATGATATCCTGGATGTCCACATGGAAATCAGCAAAGGCCTCTCGCATCAGCCGCGAAAACTCCGCCTGGCCCTTTGGCCCCATGGGCAGTTCCTTGGTGAACGGGTTGTGATCGATGAAGCTGGGCGAGAGATACTTGTCGACGGCGCTGAAATTGCCCTGATTGAAGACCTCTTCGATGTAACTGCGCACGAGTTCCTTATTCTGCATCATGGACATGACTTGCCTCCTGCACGGCGCATGCAAAGCGTGCACCGTGCACACATCAGGATGGGCAGGCGCTAAGGGCGCCCGCTACCCTGTACCCAGCATGAGCCGTGCCTGCCCCGCACTGGCTATTGGGTCCGGCCAGGTTGCCCGCGCATCGCCCGAAACCCACCAGATCCAGGGCGATGGTTGCCCACACCGCGCACATTTACCGGCTGGCAGGGCACTGGGAGGGTGAAGCTCCTGCTGAGTGGCCCAGGGTCCATAGGACCTGTCAGCGTACAGAAGCTTGGCCTGCGCCCCGCCCAGGTGCAGCGGTTCTTGTAGGCGCCAGCGGTGGCGAGCATTGCACAGCGAGCAATCTGACCTTGCCCCGACGGCCAAGCTCCTGAGCAGCATCAGTCATCTCAATATGGCGAGTCTGGCTCAAGGGGCAGATCGCCGCTTTGCCGTCGTGGCCACTCGGCAGGAGCTTCGCCCAAGTGACCGTCGAGGCTGATCTCGGCGCACTGATTCTATGCACTTGACCGCCATCAAGGCCAGGGTATACTGAATACACGCACACTCATGATCCTGACCACTTGGCCGGCATTGGTGTGGGCCGCCGGAGCCCTCTGTTCAGGGCATCTACAAGGAGGTAGGAGATGGCTGCTGAAATGCCCCCAGCGCAAGTCTGCCCGCAGCGGCTGCGTTGCGAATACCACGTGAATCCCCTCGGCATCGACGTCCTGACCCCGCGTCTCTCCTGGCAGTTGAGCGCCTCTGGCCGCGGCGTGGCGCAGACGGCCTGCCAGATTCAGGTCGCCGCGAGTCCTGCCGGCCTGGAGGGCGGCCGGGACCTGCTTTGGGACACGGGCAAGGTTGCGACAGCAGAGTCCCTCCACCACACCTACCGGGGGCCTGCCCTGCGCTCTGGGCAGCGCTGCTTCTGGCGGGTGCGCGTGTGGGACCAGGACGGCCAACCCACGCCCTGGAGCGAGGCGGCCTGGTGGGAGATGGGGCTGCTCAGCGCAGGCGACTGGCGCGCCCGGTGGATCGAGCCCCCCTGGGACGAAGATCCCCAGGTGATGCAGCCCTGCCCCTATCTGCGAACTGCTTTCACCCTCCGCGGCCCGGTCGCGGCGGCGCGGGCCTATGTCACCAGCCACGGCCTGTACGAGATGACTCTGAACGGCCTGCCGGTCACCGAGGATATCTTTACCCCCGGCTTTACCGCCTATCACAAGCGGCTGCAGTACCAGACCTATGATGTAGCGGCGCTCTTACGCCCGGGCGAGAACGCGCTGGGCGTCATCCTCGGCGACGGCTGGTGGCGCGGCAAGGTGGGCGTATTCTCGGTGCGCAATGCCTATGGCGCGCGGTTGGCCCTGCTGCTGCAGCTGCGCATCCTCTACGAAGACGGCTCTGAGCAGTGGGTGACGACCGGTGAGGGCTGGCGGGCGACGACCGGGCCGATCCTGCGATCCGACCTGAAGGACGGCGAGGTCTATGATGCTCGGCGTGAGATGCCCGGCTGGGATGCGCCTGGCTTTGACGACAGTGACTGGCAGGCCGTGCGCATTGCCGACTATGGCGTGCAGAACCTGGTCGCGCCGGCCGGGGTGCCCGTGCGCCGCCACGAGGAGTTCCGCCCGGTGCGGATCATCCATACCCCTGCTGGCGAGACGGTCGTCGATATGGGCCAGAATTTCGCCGGGCGCGTGCGCCTGCGCGTGCGCGGGCCGGCGGGCACGACCATCATCCTGCAACACGGCGAGACGCTGGACAAAGCCGGCAACTTTACCATGAAGAACCTCGAGTTCGGCCAGAGTGGCGCCCCGCAGCAAAAAGTGACCTACACCCTCAAGGGCGAGGGTGAGGAGGTCTACGAGCCGCGCTTTACCTTCCACGGCTTTCGCTACGTGCGCGTCGAGGGTTTCCCCGGCGAGCCCGGGCCCGACAACTTTACCGGCATCGCCATCTACTCCGATATGGTGCGCACCGGTGACTTTGACTGTTCCGACCCGTTGATCAACCAACTGCAGAGCAACATCGTCTGGAGCCAGAAGAGCAACTTTTTGGATATCCCCACCGATTGCCCGCAACGTGAGCGGGCCGGCTGGACGGGCGATGCCCAGATCTTTGCCCGCACCGGCTCCTTCATTATGGATACGGCGGCCTTCTTCACCAAGTGGCTGCAGGACCTGGCCGTCGAGCAGCACCCCGATGGGATGGTGACCAACCTGGTGCCCGATGCCTTTGCCAAGGCCGGCGGGTTCGCCGCCCGGCTGGAGGGCTCGTCGGGCTGGGGCGATGCCGCCCTGATTGTCCCCTGGACGATGTACCTCTGCTTTGCGGACCGGCGCATCCTGGAGCGCCAATACCCCAGCATGAAGGCCTGGGTGGATTATGAGGCCCGCCAGGCTGCCCACGTCCATTGGGTGCGCCGCCTCGAGCCGTCGTACTGGCTGAGCGCAGGCCGGCGCGCGCGCCAGCGCTACATCTGGGACACGAAATACCAGTGGGGTGAGTGGCTGGAGCCGGGCACCAACTGGCTGACGCAGGGGTTGGGCATGTTCTGGCGCATGGCTTTCGGCGACCCGCCGGTAGCCACCGCCTACCTGGCCTTCTCCAGCGGCCTGCTGGCGCGGATCGCGCGGCTCCTGAATATGGAGGAGGATGCCCGACGCTACCAGACCCTGCACGAGCAGGTCAAGGCGGCCTGGGTGGCTGAGTTTGTCGCCGCGGATGGGCGCATCCGGCCCGATAAGCAGGCCTCCTATGTGCGGGCGCTGGCCCTCGATCTGCTGCCCGAGGCGCTGCGGCCGCTGGCGGCGCAGCGGCTGGTCGATCTGGTGCGCCGCAACGGCAACCACCTCGGCACCGGCTTTTTGACCACGACCTATCTGTGCCATGTCCTCAGCCGCTACGGCTACCTGGATGTGGCCTATGACCTGCTCAATCAGAAGACGATCCCTTCCTGGCTCTACCCCATTACCAAGGGCGCCACGAGCATCTGGGAGAGCTGGGACGGCATCAAGCCCGATGGCTCGGTCTTTGCCTCGCTCAACCACTACTCCTATGGGGCCGTCGGCAGCTGGCTCTATCAGGTCGTTGCCGACATCGAGCTCGACCCGGAAGCGCCCGGCTACCAGCACTTGTACATCCAGCCGCAGCCGGGCGGGGGCTTGAGCCGGGCGGGCGCGACGTACGAGTCGGTATACGGGCGGATCGCCTCCGTCTGGGAGCGCGCGGGGGGCCGCATGCGGCTGGAGGTCACCAT
>DAOTVS010000354.1:0-38910 GCA_034436375.1 Anaerolineae bacterium
TGGGCGCCGCTGCAGCGGCGCCCAGACCCACCACACCCCTTCTGGATCCAGGCCGGGTTTGGGCTGAGCATGTCAGCGGCAATTGCCCGGAAGGGTCCTGGCGCTATTTTCATACTGGGAGAGGGACACCATGTCGATACTCGTCGGCCGCGACACACGCCTGCTCGTGCAGGGCATCACGGGGCGCGAGGGCGCCTTTCATGCCGCGCAGATGCTGCACTATGGCACTCGTGTGGTAGCCGGCGTTACGCCGGGCAAGGGCGGGCAACAGGTTGCCGGCATCCCCGTCTATGATACTGTGCGTGAGGCCGTGGCCGCCACGGGGGCCAATGCCTCCATTATCTACGTGCCTGCTCCGACAGCGCCGGAGGCCATTCTGGAGGCGGCCGATGCCGGCCTGGAGCTGGTGGTGTGTATCACCGAGGGCATTCCGGTGCTCGACATGGTGCGCGTGCGGCGCAGCCTGGAGGGCGGGCGCACCCGGCTGTTGGGGCCCAATTCTCCGGGGGTGATCTCGCCCGGCCTGGCCAAAGTGGGTATCATGCCCGGCGAGATCCATACGCCCGGCCCGGTCGGCATCGTCTCGCGCAGCGGCACCCTGACCTACGAGGTTGTGCATGCCCTCACGCAGGCAAGGCTGGGGCAATCGACTGCCGTGGGCATCGGCGGCGATCCGGTGATCGGGACCGATTTTGTGGCGATCCTGGCGCTCTTTGCCGAGGACCCGCAGACCCGGGCCGTGGTCCTGATTGGTGAGATCGGGGGCGATGACGAGGAGCGCGCTGCCGAGTTCATCCGGCAGCGCCTGCACAAGCCGGTCGTGGCTTTTGTGGCCGGCCGCAGTGCTCCGGAGGGCAGGCGCATGGGGCACGCCGGGGCTATTGTTTCGGGCGCCAGCGGGCGCGCAGCCGACAAGATCGCCGCGTTGCGTGCGGCCGGCGCTACAGTCGCCGAGTTCACCACCGCCATTCCGGACCTGGTCCGCGAGCGGTTGGCGGAAGCTTGAATTCTGAGACCCAGATCTCAAGCCTCGAAGATTTGATCTCTTGAGGCAGTTTGGACCCAACTGGAGGGAGCAATGACGAAACGCATCGTAATCATCGGCGGCGTGGCCGCCGGCACCAAAGCGGCAGCACGAGCACGGCGGCGCGACCCGTACGCCGAGATCACCCTGGTGGAGAGGGGCGATCTGATCTCCTATTCGGGCTGCGCCATGCCCTATTACATCTCCCATGACATCGAGGCTGCTGAAGAACTGACGGTCACCCGGTTGGACGAGTTCACCCTGCTCCGCAATATCAACGTGCTGATCGGCACGGAAGCGGTCAGCATCGATCGAGAGGCCAAGACGGTCTTGGTGCGCCGGCTGTCGGATGGCGAGACCCAGGTATTGCCCTACGACAACCTCGTGTTGACGACAGGGGGGGCGCCGGTGGTGCCGCCCATCGAGGGCCGCGACCTGGCAGGCGTTTTCCGCCTCAAGGAGCCGGCCGACGCAGTGCGCATCCGCGCCGAGGTGGATGCAGGGCGGGTGCAGCGGGCCGTAATCGTGGGCGGCGGACTGATCGGCATGGAGATGGCCGAGGCCTTGACGGCGAATGGCGTGAAGGTGGCCGTGGTGGAAATGTTGGACCGTGTGCTGGCCCCGTTCCTCGATCCCGAGATGGCGGCCCTCGTGCACGCTCATCTGCGGGAAAAGGGCGTGGACCTGCACCTCAGTGAGCGCGCCGAGCGCTTTGAGGGCGATGCCGAGGGGCACGTGCGCCGCGTTGTGACATCGAGCCATGTACTGGAGGCCGACCTGGTGCTGCTGGCCATCGGTGTGCGTGCGAATGCCGCTCTGGCCCGCGCGGCCGGGCTTCAGTTGGGGCCGACGGGCGGCATCGTGGTGGATGATCACCTGCGCACCAGTGACCCGGCCATTTATGCCGGCGGCGACTGCGTGGAGAATACCAACCTGGTCACCGGCCAGCCGCTCTATGGTGCGTCGGGCTCCACGGCCAACAAGCACGGCCGGGTGATCGGCACCAATGTCACCGGCGGTGATGAGGTCTTCCCGGGCGTGTTGGGCACCATGGTCGCCAAAGTCTTTGACCTTAACATCGGCTCGACTGGCGTCACCGAGGCACGCGCCCGCGAGCTGGGGCTGGAGACGATCACAGCGCTGGTGCCGGGTATGGACCGCGCGCATAACTATCCGACGCGGCAGGAGATCGTGCTCAAGATGGTGGTGGAGCGTGGCACCTCGCGCCTGTTGGGCCTGCAGGGCGTGGGCCCGGGCGAGGTGGCCAAGCGTATCGATGTGGCTGCTACGGCCCTCAACTTTCACGCCACAGTGGACCAGGTGGCCAATCTCGACCTGGGCTATGCACCCCCTTATGCGCCCGCGGTCGATCCCATCCATCACGCGGCCAACATCATCCGCAACAAGCGCGACGGCCTGACGACCGGCATTGGTCCCTCGCGTCTGCAGCAGATGATCGATGAGGGTGAGCCTTTTCTGCTCCTCGATGTGCGCTCGCGCGAAGAGTTTGCCGAGCGCCGGATTGCGGCCGGTGGGCGCTTGCTGCACATCCCTCAGGAAGAGCTGCGCTCGCGTATCGCCGAGCTGCCGCGCAATGTGCCGATCGTGGCCTATTGCGCCCGCGGCATCCGCGCTTACCGTGCCCAGCGCACGCTCCGCGGCCTGGGACTTGAGGACGTCGCCTTTCTCGAAGGCAGCTTGCTGGGATGGGCCGGCAAGACGGAGAGCGGCGAAAATAGTGATTGATGCGTGATGCCGTAAGGAAGGTAATAAGTAAACCGTAATAAGTAAACCGTAATAAGTAAGCTCACTATTGCAGAATGCTCGATGCTTTGTGCCAACTCTACCAGGGCAAGTATCCTGAGAAGCAGAAAGGGTTTGGACTTCGACCTTACTTATTACAGTTTACTTATTACCTTCCACGGCAACCTCACGCCTCACGGATTACGTAGGTAGGTTTATTTTGACACAGAGTTTGCTTTGTTCTAATATCACTGCTATGCCTGGCGGAGTGGTGCAGTTGCAGCCCGCCGTTGCGCGGGACGAGGAGGTCGCGTTAGCAACGATGGCAGAGCAGCAGGAAGCGCAAGTTGGCCCCGATAGCGAGCCTTTAGCTCCCCCGGCCCGCAAGCGCCGGCGCCGTGGTGAGGTTCGTGTCTTTGGACATTGGTGCAAGGGCTGCGGCCTCTGCATCGCTTTCTGCCCCGGTCAAGTCTTTGTCGCCGGCGAGGATGGCCACCCCTTGGCCGCCTATCCTGAGCGCTGCACGGCCTGTATGTGGTGTACCGAGCACTGCCCCGATTTCGCCATTCAGGTCGAGCCCTTATCAGGCAGTGATGATATCCGGAGGGGCGTGGCGTGGCCGTCCAGCTAATGCAGGGTAACCTGGCCTGCGCCGAGGGGGCCCTGGCTGCTGGCTGCCGGTTTTTCGCCGGCTACCCCATTACCCCTTCGTCGGAGATCGCTGAGCATCTGGCGCGCCGCCTGCCCGAGCTGGGCGGCAAATTCATCCAGATGGAGGATGAGCTCGCTTCGCTGGCCGCCGTGATCGGCGCCTCCGTAGGGGGGCTCAAGGCGATGACGGCTACCAGCGGCCCCGGTTTTTCCCTCATGCAGGAGAATATCGGCTATGCCGCCATGGCCGAGATCCCCTGTGTGCTTGTGGATGTGCAGCGCACCGGCCCCTCGACAGGGCTCGCGACCTCTCCCGCCCAGGGCGACGTGATGCAGGCCCGCTGGGGCACCCACGGCGATCATCCCATCATCGTCCTCTCGCCCAGCACCGTGCGTGAGACGTTCGACCTCACGGTGAAAGCCTTCAACTTTGCCGAGCTCTACCGCACCCCAGTTATCCTGTTGATGGACGAAGTGGTCGGGCACATGCGGGAAAAGGTAGAGCTTCCCACAAACCCCGAGGTCGTGCAACGGCTGGCTACCGATGTGCCGCCCGAGTGGTACTACCCCTATGAGGATGGCGGGGCCGATGTGCCCCCTCTGGCGCCCTTTGGCACAGGCTTTCGCTATCACATCACCGGGCTTTTCCACGATCGTGCCGGCTTTCCGACCGAGCGCACTGATGAGATCGACCCCTGGATTGAGCGCGTGACGGCCAAGATCGAGCGCAACCTGCAGCACATTCTGCTCTACCAGCAGGATGAGGTAGAGGGCGCGCGCACGCTGGTCATCTCCTACGGCGCTACTGCGCGCTCGGCGCGCCATGCCGTGGGCCTGGCCCGCGCGCGCCGGCACAAGGTGGGCTTTATGAAGCTTCAGACGCTCTGGCCCTTCCCAATAGATGCTGTCGCCGAAGCGGCGCAGGGCGTGCGTATGGTGGTCGTGCCCGAGATGAACCTGGGGCAGCTGGCGCTCGAAGTAGAGCGCGTTGTCGGCCGCCACAAGGTGCGCCGGGTGGGGCGCGCCAACGGGCAGATGATCACGCCCGACGAAATCCTGGCGGCCATTGAAGAGCACTGATGGAGTCTGCGTGTGGCAACGGCTGAGCGGTTTGATCCCTACGTCTATCTGCGAACCAAAAAAAAGTTCCCTGCCGTCTGGTGCGCCGGTTGTGGGAACGGCATTGTGCTGGGTGCACTGATCCGCGCCATTGACCGCATCGGCTGGCAGCGCGATGAGATCGCCCTGATCTCAGGCATCGGCTGCAGCGGGCGTATGCCGGTGTATGTGGATTTCAACACCATGCACACCACTCATGGGCGCGCCCTGGCCTTTGCCACCGGTCTCAAGCTGGCCCGGCCCGATATGCATGTGATTGTGGTGATGGGCGATGGTGATGCCCTGGCTATCGGCGGCAACCATTTTATTCACGCTGCGCGGCGCAATATCGGTGTGACGGCCATCGTTATCAACAACAGCATCTACGGCATGACCGGTGGCCAGACCTCGCCGACCACGCCTGAGGGAGCCCTCTCGACGACGGCCCCCTATGGCAATATGGAGCCACCGCTCCCCATCGCCCAACTGGCCGAAGCGGCCGGGGCGGCGTTGGTGGCGCGCGGCACCGTGTACCATGCGCGTGAGCTGGACCAACTTATCGAGCGGGCTTTGCTCAAGGAAGGCTTTGCCCTGGTGGAAGCCGTGAGCTATTGCCACACGACCTTTGGCCGCCTGAACAAGATGGGGACGGCAGTCGAAATGATGCAGGCGCTCAAAGACAATGCAGTCACGGTGGAGGCGGCCAGGGGCATGACCGCGGCGCAGCTGCAGGGCAAGATCGTGCGCGGTGTGCTCGTGGACCGCGACATCCCCGAGTATGCCGCTCGCTATCAGCGCCTGATTGAGGCCGCGCAGGCCAGCCGCCTTGGCGCGCTGGGACACAATGAAAGATAGCATGCTTGCCTGGCTGGGGCAGAGTCGCGGTGGCGACTCTCGTCGCTCGTCTCCGCCTGGTTCAGGAGCACGAATGGCTGAAGCCATCACTACAACCCCCGAGGAGTAGTATGATGAGAGGGCGAACAGAAGTGCGCCTGGCTGGCGAGGGCGGGCAGGGGCTGCTACTCGCCGGCGTGATTTTGGCCGAGGCCGCGGCAGTGTACAGTGGCCTCAATGCCGTGCAGACTCAGTCCTATGGGCCCGAGGCGCGGGGCGGCGCCAGCAAGTCCGAGGTGATCATCAGCGAGGAGGAGATCGATTACCCCAAGGTGATCGAGGCCGATATCTTGCTGGCGATGAGCCAGGAGGCTTGCGACCGCTATGCGGGCAATCTCAAGCGCGAGGGGACGTTGATCATTGATGCCGTGCAGGTGACGCGCCTGCCTTTGGGTCGCGCGGCTGTTCAGGCCCCGATTACCCGCATGGCCGAGGAAGCGACTGGCCGTCGCATCACGGCCAACGTGGTGGCCCTGGGTGTGCTCGTGGGCGTGACGGGGATCGTTCCACGCCAGGCCATCGAGGCGGCAGTGCGCGCCCGCGCCCCGCGGGGCACGGAGGAGATGAACTGCAAAGCGCTGGCGGCCGGGCTGGACTGGGCTGCCCGGCACCAGTCGCAGGGGGCGGCAGCATGAGCGAGCCAAAGCCTCGCCGGGTGGAGGTGCTGCAGAAGCAGCGCGTGTACACCGACTTTATGTCTCTCGATCAGGCCGTGGTGCGCTATGAGCGCTTTGATGGTACCCTGAGTGAGCCTGTCACGCGCCTGGTGCTCGACCGGGGCGATGCGGTGGGCATTCTGCTCTACGACCCCGAGGCCGACCAATTGGCCCTCGTGGAGCAATTCCGCTACCCCGTATATGCAGCGGGTGAGCCGGGCTGGCTGGTGGAAATCGTCGCCGGCACGGTGCCCAGAGGCGCCGACCCGCGGGCGGTGGCCAGCAGCGAGGTGCGCGAGGAGGCCGGCTATGATGTGGACCCGGATGCTCTAGAGCCCTTGGGGAGCTGCTTCCTGAGCCCCGGTGGGTCTTCGGAACGGGTCTATCTCTTCCTGGCCCGCGTCTCGCTGGCTCAGCGGCAGGGGGAGTTGGGCGGCCTGCGCAGCGAGGGCGAGGATACGCGCCTCTGCCTCTACCCCTGCGTCGAGGCACGGCGCTTGCTTCAGGAGGGCGCTTTCCACGATGCGAAGACCCTTGTGGCGCTGCAGGCGTTTTTCCTCAGGCGGAAAAGCCGATAGGAGAGAGTGAATTGGCAGACGTACCGCAAGCAAATGATCTGATTGAATTGGCGCTGCCAGTGCTCGAAGCGCGACATGCCGAGTTCTGGCTGGTGGGCGGCTGGGTGCGGGATTATCTGCTGGGCCGGCCGACCCACGATGTGGATTTCGTGATGCCCGAGGGGGCCATCGCCACGGCGCGCCAGGTGAGTGATGCCGTTGGCGGCGCCTTTGTGGTGCTGGATGTGGAGCGCGACACGGCGCGTGTGGTCGTCGGTCCACCCGGCGCCTCGATCTATATGGATTTTGCCGGCCTGCGCGGCCCCACTCTCGATGCGGACCTCTGGGCGCGCGATTTCACGGTCAACGCGATGGCCGTGCCCGCCGAAGATTGGCAGGCCCCGGAGCATGCGATCATCGATCCGACGGGGGGCCGCGCGGACTTGCGTGAGGGGTTGCTGCGCGCGGTGACGCCCGAAGCGTTTCGCGAGGATCCGCTGCGCATGCTGCGTGCCGTGCGTCTCGGCGCAGGGCTGGGCTTTGAGATTGAGAGCCAGACGGCCGCCTGGATCTACCGCGACGCCGAGCTGCTCGACGCCGTGTCGCGCGAGCGGGTGCGCGACGAGCTCGCTCAGTTGCTTGGCCTGCCCGGGGTAGCGCATTCGCTGCGCCAGCTCGAAGAGCTGCGTCTGCTGGGGCAGGTGATGCCCGAAGTCGATCGCCTGGGTGCGCTGCCTTTGGCGGGGCGCGGTGGCGCCAATGTGCTCGAGCACTCGGTGACCACTGTTGACCTGGCCGAAAAGGTGCTCGCCTGGCTCGGCAGCGGCAGGGCTGGCGAGTTGAACTGGCCCGGGCAGCGCCTGGAAGAGGCGCTGGGGCCCTACCGTGAGCACCTGAACTCGCACATGCAGGGGGTGCTCCCCGGCGGGCGCAGCGCTGCCCAGCTCTACATCCTGGCGGCCCTGTTGCACGATGTGGGCAAGGGCGCGGCGATCGAGGGGAGCTCGGAGGGCAGACTGCTCAACCACGAAGTCCTTGGCGCCTCTATCGCTGCCACGATCATGCGGCGCCTCTGCTTCTCCAGCGCCGAAACGGTGCGCGTGCGGCTCAGTGTGCGCAACCACATGCGCCCCGGCCAGCTGGTGCAAGAGGGCGAAGCGCCCTCGCGCCGCGCCATCTATCGCTTCTTCCGCGATACTGAGCCCGCCGGCCCCGATACGATCTTGCTCTCGTTGGCCGACCACCTGGCGACCCGCGGGCCGGCGCTGGATCCCGATCACTGGCGGCGCCATCTGAGTGTGAGCCGGGCCCTGCTGCACGCCTACTATGAAGAGCGCCATGAGATCATCGACCCACATCTGGTTATCGATGGCCATAGCCTTATGACGGAGCTCAACCTGGCGCCGGGGCCCAGGGTGGGTGCGCTGCTCGATAGCATCCGCGAAGCGCAGGCCGCGGGCGAGGTGAGCACCCGCGAACAGGCCCTCAGCCTGGCGCGGGACCTGATGCAGCGCAATGCCCCGCTGCGCGACGAGCGATAACGTGACATATTTGACGGGTGCTTTTCCTTAAAGTATAATCCACACCTGCTCGCCAGACTGGAAAGCTGGCGAGTGTATTGTGCATCCGCCTGGTGGTTCGGGTTGAGTGAGCACTGGCCATGGCCGCCCACAGGGGCTATGGCGCCCGGCTCCAGGGCAAGCCCACGCGTAGGCTAGCTGGGCTGATCGATGAATGCGGCTGCGCCGCCCCCCGGCGCGGCGGCCTTCCTGGTTTTGCGACATGGGGATAGGTCGCAGGGAGGAGTGTATCCGTTATGCGGCAGCGTGATGTGCGACTGCTGATCGGCATTATCGTTGTGGTCGTGCTTGCGGCCTGGGTGGTGTGGCCCTCAAACTCGGGCATCAACATCGACCTGGGACCTATTCATATCCACCGTAACATCAGTGTGCGCGAAGGTTTGGATCTTCGCGGCGGTACGCGTGTGCTGCTGGAAGCCGATGTGCCGGCCGATCAACAAGTGACTCCAGACATGATGAATGCAGCCCGCGCCATTGTCGAAAACCGCGTCAATGGCCTGGGCGTGACGGAGCCCAGCGTGCAGCTGGTGGGCCAGCGGCGTATCCTGGTCGAGCTGCCCGGCATCTCCGACCCAGACCAGGCCGTCGATACCTTTAAGAACACTGGCCTCCTGGAGTGGATTGATGCGGGCAGCACCTATCTGCAGCCCGGCACTGTCGTCAAGACCGATTTCGGCCAGTCGGTGGCGGCCAGCAGTGGCAACGCCGCCACGCCGACGACGGCCCCGACAACCGGGGCCTCGGGCGCGGTGACCACGACCAGCCCGGTGACGGGTACCAACCCCCTCACCAGCACCAACCCTGTGACCGGCACTGCTCCGGTGACCACCCCCACCAATCAGGTCTTCCACACTGTGCTGACCGGCAAGGACCTCAAGTCGGCCTCGGTGGGTACCGACGAAGTGGGCGCGCCAGAGATCCAGTTTGAGCTCAATCCCGATGGCGCCAAGATCTTTAGCGACTATACGACCAACAATGTGGGCAAGTACCTGGCTATCGTCATGGACAAGAAGGTCATCTCTTGCCCGCGCGTGAACGGCCCCATCCCCGATGGCTCGGGCCGCATCACCGGCCAGTTCCCGCTGGCCGAGGCGCAGAGCATCGTCGTGCAGCTCAAGTACGGCGCGCTGCCCGTGCCCCTCAAAGTCATTGAGCGCGAGTCGGTTGGCCCGACGTTGGGGCAAGATTCCGTGACGCGCAGCCTGCAGGCCGGCGTTATCGGGCTCATTATCGTGCTCTTGTTCATGCTGATCTACTACCGGCTGCTGGGCGTGTTGGCCAGCGCGGCGCTCTTGATCTATGCCATGATCACCTTTGCGCTGTTCAAGCTGATCCCAGTGACTCTGACATTGCCGGGTATCACGGGCTTCCTCCTATCGGTGGCTATGGCCGTTGATGCCAACATCCTGATCTTTGAGCGCATGAAGGAAGAGTTGCGCCACGGTAAGAGCATGTCGGCTTCGATTGAGGCAGGCTTTAGCCGCGCCTGGACGTCGATCCGCGACTCGAACCTCTCGACGATCATCACCTGTATCATCTTGTTCTGGTTCGGCTCGACCTTTGGCGCCAGCACCGTGAAGGGCTTTGCCATTACACTCTTCCTGGGCATCCTGATCAGCCTGTTCACCGCCGTCGTCATCTCTCGCACGTTCCTGCGCGCGACCTTTGCCTACACTGGAGAGAAACTGCGTGAGAAGCAGTGGCTCCTGGGCCTCAAGTAGCATGGAACGCTGCGGGGTGGAGGGTAAGGAATGTTAGACATCGTCGGCAAGCGCAAGTGGTTTTTCCTGCTGTCTGCGCTGATCATCATCCCAGGTTTGATCGCCATGGGCATCACCTGGGCCCGCTACGGAACGCCAGTGCGGCTGAGCATCGACTTTACCAGCGGCTCGCTGCTGGAGGCCCAGTTCCAAAAGGCTGTGCCGCCTGAGCAGGTGCGCGCGGTCGCGCTCGCTCAGGGAGTGCAGGATCCCCAGGTACAGTCGGCGGGCAGTGATGGGAAGACAGTCATCATCCGCAGCAAGCCGCTCGATACCGCCGCCAAGGTGGCATTCGAGGCTGCGCTGAGCAAGCAATTTGGTCCGCTGCAGGAGCAGCGTTTTGATACGGTAGGCCCGGCTGTGGGCGATGAGGTGACCCGGGCCGCTGTGACAGCCGTCGTCATTGCCTCCGTGGCTATCCTGTTGTTCATCGCGTTCTCTTTCCGCAGGGTGCCCAATGCTTTGCGCTTTGGCGTCTGCGCCACGGCGGCTACTGTGCACGATATCCTGGTGGCGCTGGGCTTTTTCGCGATCATGGGGCTCCTGTTCGGCTGGGAAGCCGATTCGCTCTTCCTCACTGCCCTGTTGACCATGATCGGCTTTTCCGTGCAGGATACCATTGTCGTGTTCGACCGTATCCGCGAGAACGTGCCCAAGCACCGCGGTGAGCCCTACGAGTTGATCGTCAACCGCAGCCTCACGGAAACTCTGCACCGCTCTCTGGCGGTGGAACTGACTGCGGTCTTTGTGCTGACCGCCATCCTGTTCTTTGGCGGCGCGACCATGAAGCAGTTCGCGGCTGTGCTGCTGGTGGGCATGCTGAGCGGCAGTTACTCGTCCATCTGCAATGCAGTGCCGCTCCTGGTCGTCTGGCAAAATGGCGAGATCGGCCAGTTCTTCCGGAGCCTGCGCCGCCAGCCTGCGGCTCAGGCGTAACGTAGTCCGTAATGCGTAATCCGTAAGGTCGCCATGCTGGCGGGCTCGCTGCCCAATCGGCCCGGCCCTCGCAGGCGGAGTTGAGCAGTGCAATACGCGCCGTGGCAGCCTCACGGATTACGCATTATCCCCCGTTGGGTTTGACTATACGCGAGGGCCGGGGTAACCTGGCCCTCGTCGCGCTTATTGGTCAAGAGGAGGTGGCGCATGGGCCTGATCCTGCTGCGCTACGGTGAGCTGGCCCTCAAGGGGCAGAACCGGCCGGTGTTCACGCGCCGGCTGCGGCACAATGTGCGTGCCTGCCTGCGCGAGAACGAGATCCCCGGGCAGGTGGATGTGGTGGGGAGCCGGCTGTTTGTTACAACTGATGAAGTGGAGCGGGCCATCCCCGCCCTGCAGCGGGTGTTCGGCGTGGTTTCGCTCAGCCCGGTGCTCGAGGCGCCGCGCGATATGAACACCATGGCGGCTCAGGCGGTGCGCATCGCGCGTGCCGCCGGGGTCGGCAGCGGCAGGAGCTTCCGCATCCAGGCGCGCCGGGGCGACAAATCCTTCCCCCTCACCTCCCCCGAAATCGATCGTGAGCTGGGTGCGGCAGTCGTTGACGCTACCGGCGCCCCCGTTGACCTCTCTGATGCTGCGGACGTGACTATCGGTGTGGAGGTGTCAGGTAACCGGGTACTCCTCTACGGGCAGGTATACCCGGGTCCGGGGGGGCTTCCTATCGGCACGGCCGGGCGGGTGGTCGCCCTCACATCGGGAGGCATCGATTCGCCTGTGGCTGCCTGGATGCTCATGAAGCGCGGGTGCACCATTATTCCCCTGCACTTCCGGCACAATGATGTCGAGATGGCCAAATTCCTCGACCTGTGCCGGGTGTTGGCCTCCTGGTCCTACGGCTGGAAGATACGCCCTATCGTTATGGAGCAGGTCGCCGTGTTCGACCCCGTCTATCGGCGCCTGCAGGATCTGCATGAGGAGCGCTGGACCTGCCTGATGTGCAAGCGCACTCTCGTCACCCGGGCCACTGCAGTGGCTGAGCAGCATCATGCCCTGGCGGTTGTGACTGGTGAGAGTCTGGGCCAGGTGGCCAGCCAGACTCTGGAGAACCTGGCCGCTATCTCCTATGGCCAGCGCCTGCCCGTGCTGCGCCCGCTGATCGGCCTGGACAAAGTCGAGATCATGGGCCTGGCTCGCCGCATCGGCACCTATGATATCTCGATCCGTGAGGCGAGGGCTTGCGAATATGTGCCGCGCCACCCCCTCACGCGCGCTGGGCTGCCGGGCCTGCAAAAGCTCCTCAGCGAGTTGGAGGAGCCGTCGACGGAAGCGGCGGCCCGGGAGGCGCTGCTATGAAAGCGCTCGAATTCACCGATGCACTGCGCTTGCGGCAAGATTACCCCCAGCCCACCCCGCGCCCGCGGGAAGCCCTGGTCAAAGTACGGCTTGCCGGTATCTGCAATACCGACCTGGAGATCTTGCACGGCTACATGGGCTTTCAGGGTGTGTTGGGCCACGAGTTTGTCGGTGTTGTGGAAGCGGGCTCCGACCCGGCCTGGGTAGGCCGGCGAGTAGTGGGCGAGATCAACTGTGCCTGCGGCGAGTGCCCTACCTGCCGCGCCGGCCGGCCCAGCCACTGCCCGGAGCGCACTACCATTGGCATCGGCGGGCGTGATGGCGCCCTGGCCGAATATGTCCTCGTGCCCCTCGCCAACCTGCACGCCGTGCCGCCCAGTGTGCCCGATCGGCAGGCCGTCTTTGCCGAGCCCCTTGCGGCCGCCCTTGAGATTCTGGAGCAGCTGCACATCCGCCCGACCGAGCGCGTGCTCGTTCTGGGCGACGGCAAATTGGGCCTGCTGGCTGCGCAGGTGCTGGGCCTGGTGGGCTGCGATCTTCTTGCCCTCGGCCGTCACCCTGAAAAGCTCTCTATCCTCGCCCGGCGGGGTATCCCTGTCCAGTCTGTCGATGCTCCCCTGCCCGAGCCTGCCGATGTGGTCGTCGATTGCACCGGCAACGCCGCCGGTTTTGCCACCGCCCGCCGGCTCGTGCGCCCGCGGGGCAGGCTCGTCCTCAAGAGCACCTTTCACGGCGACAACACCGTCAGCCTGACCTCGCTCGTCGTCGACGAGGTCACTCTCGTGGGCTCCCGCTGCGGGCCCTTCCCGCCTGCGCTCAGGCTCCTGGAGCGCGGCATGGTGGATGTGGAGTCGATGATCGAGTGCGAGTATCCCATCGAGGAGGGCGTCACCGCTTTTGCGCGGGCGGCCCAGCCGGGGGCGCTCAAGGTGCTCGTGCGGCCGTGAGTTCCTGCGAGGAAGGGATTGCCTTTTCTATGCCAGCCGACCTCCCTATCGCCGTCTTTCCTCTCCACGACCCTTCCGGTGTGCTCCTGGCGCACTTGCAACGGATCACCCCGGACCTCAAGGAACTCTTCTGCCGGGCCTATGTGACCGTCTCGCCGCCCACTGACCTGGCCCAGGGGGCGGCGGTGGGCTCGCTGGCCCGCGATGGCTTTTTCGATCTCATCCACAACCCGCCCGGCTCGCAAGTGGGCGACCACATTTTCGCCGGCTACCGGCGCGCGGTTGAGGGCTCTTGGCCCGGGGCACAGCTGCACCTCTGCTTCGAGGACCGGCTGATCTTTGCCCTTTCCACGGAGCACCGGGAAGCTTTCCGGCGCGATATCGCGGCTGCTGGCGGCGAGCGGCGCCCTATCCTCTTCCAACGCTCCGCCTATGCCTGGGATACCCACCCCCGCACCTACCGGGCGATCGAGGCCATGGCCACCCGCGCCGGCGAGGTGCTCTTTGGGCGCAGCCTCGATTTCGCCTGGTGCCACCTGGCCCTGCGCGCCGGAGATCTGGCGCCCATCTTGCCGCGCCTGGCGGGCCTGCGCGACCTTTCCCTCCTGGCCGAGATCGTCGTGGCCCTCGCCGGCACCATTGTGACCCGCGACGTCGACTGGCTGGCCTGGGAGGACCCCTTTATTCACGGCCTCGACCCCGAGCAGGCCAGGGCCGCCGCCGAACGCGACCCCGCCGATCACGAAAAGCGCCTGGCCTACGTGGGCTCGATGGTGCGCTTGCTCCTCGCCCGTTTCGGGGCCGGCGCATAGTAGATTTCGCCCAAGACACAGAGGACACCAAAGGTCTTTTGCCTTGGTGTCCTCTATCTTGGGCGAAATCGTTTCCGGCCTCAGGGCAAACCGACTGCCGCCTTGACCTCGTTGATCGTCTGCTCTGCGATCACGGTCGCGCGCTTGGCGCCATCGGCCAGGATATCCCAGATGTGATCGGGGTCTTTCTCCAGCTCCGCCCGCTTTTCGCGGAAGGGGGCAAGGGCATTGGCCAGGTCACGTGCAAACTCACGCTTGTGCGCCACGCAGCCGATGCCCGCATGCCGACACTCGTGATCGATCTCCTGAATGCGCTCCTCACTGCTGCAGAAGATCTTGTGCAGCGCCTGCACGTTGCAGATATCCGGGTTGCCCACATCGGTCTTGTAGCGGCGCGCTGGGTCTGTAACCATCGTCATCACCCGTTTTTGGATCTCCTCGGCGCTGGCCGCCAGCTCGATGTGATTGTTGAGCGACTTGCTCATCTTGTTCACGCCGTCAAGCCCCATAATGCGCGGCGTGGCCGTCAGCTTGGCCTGCGGCTCCACCAGCACCGGCCCAAACTGGGCGTTGAAACGGCGCACCACCTCACGTGAGAACTCCAGATGAGGCAACTGATCCTCGCCCACGGGCACCGTATCGGCCTTGTAGAGGGCAATATCTGAAGCCATCAGCACCGGGTACCCCAACAGGCCATAGTTCACATTGTCGGGCTGCTGGCGCACCTTTTCTTTAAAAGTGGGCAGGCGCATCAGCCAGCCAAGCGGCGTCACCATCGAAAGGATCGTGTGCAGCATAGTGACCTGTGGCACGTGCGATTGGGCGAAAATGATGCTCTTCTCGGGATCCATGCCCGCGGCCAGCCAGTCGAGCACCATCTCGTACGTATTGCTACGGATCAGCTCTGTATCGCGCAGCGTCGTAAGCGCGTGCAGGTCCACCACGCAGTAGACGCAGTCATAATCCGCCTGCAGCGCGACATAATTGCGGATGGCGCCCAGATAGTTCCCAATATGCTGGCGGCCGGTGGGCCGGGCGCCCGAAAAGACTCTTCCCTTGCTCAAGATAAAGGCTCCTCCCCTCGATGTTGACAGGAATGTGGCGGACAGTTTACCACAAGTGGAGAGGAGGAGCAAGGGGAGAAGGGGGAATGTGGCACATGCCTTGCTCATAGGTCGAGATGCACTGCGAAGGAGGGATAACCTGTCTATCAAGCAAGCCCTGCAGATCGTGCTCAGGACGGCCCTGGTGGTAGGAACGCTGTTGTCTCTCTACCTGCTGTTCCTGCTGCGCCACCTGGTACTGACCCTGTTCCTGGCGATTGTTTTTGCCTCAGCGCTCCGCCCTCTTGCCATCCGCATTCAGCGGCAGTGGCATCTCTCGCGCGGGGTGGCGGTGTTAGCGCTCTATGGCGTTGCCATCGTTGGTGTGGTGTTTGGGGTGGCGTTGCTCGTGCCTTCCTTTGCCGGCAGTGTGACAGATCTTGTCAGCCGCTCGCACGATGTGTATGGGCGCTGGTACGAGCTGGCCGTTTCCCTGCGGGGCGACGCCAATCAACGACTGAACATCACCCTGCCCATGCCTCCGCCCCAGCCTCAGGCTGACGCCTGGCTCGCCGGGGTCATCGCCGCTGCCGGGCGCGCTGCCCCCGGCCTGGTTATGAGAGCGGCCACACTCCTGGGGCAGGTCTTGCTGGGTATGCTGATGGCCTACTATTGGATCGAGGCGCGCGACGACCTGCTGGGCTTTGGCGCTCGCCTGTTTCATGGTGAGCAGCGGGCCCGTTTCTTGATGGCCTTTGATGAGGTCGAGCAGGTGTTGGGGGCCTACATGGGGGGGCAAATCATCCTCTCGCTGATCATTGCGGGGGCTTCTCTGCTGGCCTTCGTAGCGTTGGGGTTGCCGCATCCCGAGGTGTTGGCCCTGATCTCGGGCCTGTTGCACATGTTGCCGCTGGTGGGCGCTGTACTCGGCGTGGTGCCCGCCGTCGTAGTGGCAGTTGCGATCTCTCCGGTCAAGGGCCTGCTCACGGTGCTCATCGTGGTGGTGATCCACCAGGTCGAGAACAGCTTTGTGGCGCCACGGGTGCTGGAGAAACAGATGGGCCTCAGCCCGCTCCTGACCGTCGTCGCCCTGACGGCGGGCATTATCCTGGGTGGGTTCGTGGGCGCGCTCTGCGCGCTCCCGCTGGTAGGGGCAGTGTCGATACTGGCGCGCCACTTTTTGTTTCGCCCTGTCTTGGCAGCCCGTGCAGCGCAGACAGAGCCGACGGAGGTGGAGCCGGTCACCGGCGATTCAGAACAGGCGTGGGAATAACGGCGGTTTGAAGACGGTCCTGGGGCAGGGGCATCGTATCGACTCGCTCTGGCCTACTTGCCTGCCTCATCAATACCTGGCCTGGCTTATCCATACACCCCATGCTCGCTACCGGCCAGGTCCGGCGCGCAGCCACATCTACACATCAATGGTACATTAGCCACATTGCCCCAGGACCGTTTTCTATTGTCATTCAGCAAGATTCGTGCCACGGTCGTGCCTGGGGGGACTGCTGCGCCACAGTTTACCTTAAAAAAACGTGCAACTGCTCAAGCTGCTGGAGGATGGGGGGCGACTCAGCGGGCGCCTTCTGGCACGTATATTGCTCGCCCGCCGCGTAGCGGACTCTCATGCGGCCCCAGCAGGGCCCGCGTGAGGACCCCGCAGCGCAACTGGGAGTCGCCTGTCACAGCACAACGCTCCGCCTTGCCCTCCCGGTGCATTCACAACAGAGGTATGACATGATAAGGAGAGTACCGCCCCCTCGTTACCAGAGCAGCGAAGGGCGCCTGGTGGACTATGTGGCGCAGTTTGAAGCGACGGTCGCCCTGCCGACCAATCTTTGGTCTTTCAAGCTACAAAAGACCTATATTCCCTGGGATACGTGGGACGCTTTTATGGAGGGCGGGGCCCCCCGTATGCCTTCGACCCCTCCCAACTACCCGAGTGGCACCTTTGCCCTCAAGACACTGCCCAAAGAGCACGAGCGGACGCTCGAGGATGTGACGGCTCGCATCCTTCGAGAGACGGACGTGGTTGACAAAGAGGGCTGGACCTTTGACGCCTATCAGCGGCATTTCCGCTTCCTGGCGCCGGCGGCGATCGATGCCTTGAACGACATCCTGCCGTGGTTGCAGGACCCTGCGGCCTACCATTGGGATACCATCAAGAATATCCTGGTGGATTATGGGCAGACCTCGGCGCTGGATTACCCGCGGCTGAGTGATCCGGCCTACTTTGAGGCGCGTCGCCAGGATGCGATCAACCTGTGGCAGATGGTCGATTGCGTGTCGCAGACCCTGGCTGCCAAGTGGGAGCTGGCTTTCGGCGAGTGCTATGGCGACCCCAACCCCGACGATTTCCGCCTGCCGAATCTGGATGAGGCAGTCGAAGTGAGCGGCTGGATGCTCAATCACTTCCCAAGCCTGCGTGAGGGTGAGATACCCCTGTCTTTCGATCGCTTTGTTGACCTGCACCGCGTGCAAATGCAGCCGCAAGAGTTTGCGCCCAATGTGCAGGAGCTGGCCGATCGCTTTGGCAGCGCGGCGATGCCCGATCTCCTGGGCCAGGTGTGGAGCGACCGCTACGGCTATGATGCCCTGCTCGCCGACCTGGAGCAGTCCTTGGCTTCGCCCGATCAGCTGATTGGGCTGGGGTGGCTCTACCCCGAGCGGGCTATGCGCTGATGTGAGTGAACTGACTGCACCGGCATGGGGCCGGGTAACCGCCAAGCCAGGCAGGCCTGTGGCATGCTAGTTGCTGGCACCTGTTGCGAGTGACGGGCCGGCGCTGCAGGCTGGGGCGCGCGGTGCGCAAGGAGTGACCGATTCATGGATGTGGACATTGACATCGGGGCCAGGGTTTCGTCGTCAGATGGGCAGGATGTGGGCACGGTCTCGGGCGTGATCATGGACCCGGACCGTAAGGCGGTGATCGGCCTGGTGGTGCGACAAGGTGACCTTTTCAATGTCGATCGGGTTGTACCCATTGAGATGGTCGCTGGCATCCAGGATCACCGTGTCACGCTCACCATTTCGGGCGCTGAGGTCGATGACCAGCCCCTTCTGAATGAGCGTGCTTACGTGCCTCTGGCGCCTGACGGCGAAGCGACCCCGCATGTGTGGACCCCATACCCCGCGGTACCCATGTCGCCGATGCTTAACCCCGCCTGGAATGCGCCTCCCGTGGTGGAGGAGGAGTGGCGCGAGGTGCCCCCCGAGGACCTGGTGCTGCGTGAAGGCTTACCGGTGTGGGCCGCCGATCGTGAGCTCGTCGGCAGGGTGGATGAGTTGGTGGAAGATGCTCAGACTCATCGGGTGGAGGCCATTGTCGTGCGTGGCGTGCGCGGCACCAGGCACGACAAGGCTATCCCGGTGCAATGGATAGTGAGGAGCGATGAGGATACCGGTATCACGTTGGCGGTCGACGCTGGCGCCGTGGAGCAATTACCCGACTATCACTAGCCTGCCGCCCCAGGCGGCTCCCTATCCGAGCACGGCGCTGGCCGAGGGTTGGTCTGGGTGGGAGGCTCGCCTGGGCGCGGGGCAGCTTTCTGAGGCTGAGAAGCCAGCTCCCATCCAGCCCGAGATCTGTGCGCGGGGGATGGTCGATCTCTCTGCCGAGAGCGGCTTACCGCTCTGGCTCGACCTGGAGCATGATCGGCTGGTGTTGATGCAGCCTGCCCAGCAGCTCGAGGCCGGCAACTGGCTGCCCGGCATGCAGGCCAGTGCAGGAGCCAACTACTGGCTCTTTCCCGATGTGGCGTTGCCTACCGATGTGGGCGTCTTTGCCGAATATGGAGTGCGCCATAACTTGCTACTGATCCCGCCGCGCGAGCCGGGTGGGGAGTATACGCGGGTCGACGCCCATGCCCTGGCCCTGCCCGACGGCGCCCGTTGTGGCGAGGCCTATGGTGTGGTATATGGCCAGGTGATTTTCCTCTTGCAGCAGCAGCCCCTCGGCCCGGGCCCAGTGCCGGTGGGGCCTGCAGCAAGCGTTGTGCGTTGGCTGGCGGCCCAAACCGGTGACAAGATCCTGGTGCCCCCCGAAACGGATGGCCTGGCTATCGTCAACACGGGGGAGCAGCCGCTCGTGCTCTCGAACCTGGCAGCCAGCGCGGCCCTGCCGGTGGCCCAGCCCTATGAGGGGAGCGAGGATGCTTACCAGGTCTGCGAGCACCAGGGGCGGCCGCGGGTGCAGGCCGATGAGCGCTATCGTGGCCCACGGCCGGCGATCTACCACTCCACGCCTACCTCGGCGCCCGCGTTAGGGCTGGTGGAGGACGTCCCTCTCTATAGCGCCTTTGTCCACGATCCGGAGCAATTCCACTGGCTGGTGGTGGGCGCACCTGCCGTTACTGGCGTGAGCTGATGGCGATGGAGTGGGCGCACCCGGCGGAGGTGGAAGTGCATCTGCAGGCACTGGTCGCCGAGATTGTCGTCTGCACCCAATGCCCGTTGGGCTTTTCCCGGCGCAATGCAGTGCCAGGCGAGGGGCCGCCGGGGGCGCAATTGTTTATCGTCGGCGAGGCGCCTGGGGCCAGCGAGGATGCCAGCGGCCTGCCGTTTGTGGGCGCTTCGGGCCGCTTGCTGCGCCGCGAGCTGGCAGCAGTTGGCCTGGATCCCAAAGCGATCTTTATCACCAGTGTCGTCAAGTGCCGACCCCCGGGAAATCGGCAGCCCCGTATCGATGAGGTCAGCACCTGTACCAGCCTCTACCTGGCCCGGCAGATTGCGTTGCAGCAGCCCAGGGCCCTGGTGGCCCTGGGCTCCGTGGCAGCCGGGGCGCTGTTGGCCGGTGAGGTCAAGATAACCCGTGAGCACGGCACCTGGCGCCAGGACTATGACCTGACGCCGCAGACCCTGCCGGTCTACTTGTGCTACCACCCGGCAGCGGCTCTGCGCAACGAGCGCTGGCGCGTGGAGTTCCGAGAGGACCTGCAGCGCCTGGCGGAGTATCTGCGCCCATAGGCGGCACAGGTTTGGTGTGTACGATCGATCAACCGGAAGCGCGGGTTGGCAGCCGGCCGGACCCGTGATCATGATGACAGATGGGTAATCGTCAAGAGGGGTAAGGAGGATTAGATGACAACCGACGAATTCGTCCGCAAAGTGCAGGAGCGCCTGGGCATGGCCACCGAAGCCGAGGCAATGGCTGCCTCCAAGTCGGTGTTGGCGGCTACGGCCGACCGCATCACCCAGCCCGAGGCCAAAGATCTGGCTAGCCAGCTGCCGAAGGAGCTGGGGGACCTGGTCAGGGGCCGCGGTGGCCCGGTGCAAAAGATGGATGCGGAGACCTTTATCCATCGCATCCAGAGTGACCTGGACCTGGCAAATGAAGAGCAGGCCAGCGAGGTGACGCAAGCCGTCTTCTCGGTGCTCAAGGAGGCGGTGAGCGAGGGCGAGTGGGAGGATGTGGTCAGCCAGCTGCCGCGCGAGTTGCAGACCATGTTCGTGATCTCCTGAGCATTTCCTTGAGGGGAATTGGGGGCTGAGATGGGTTGCAGCGCGCCCCACACACAACCCATTTCAGACCCCAATTCCCCCTGGGTCCATACCCCCTCCCAATTCCTTGACATTTGCCTCGATGTATTGTATCTTATGCAGCGGTACTGCCGGCGAGGCCTTGGCCCGGCAGACCATCGCCGAGCAGCTGCCTGTCTCGATGCAAGGAGTCAGGGTCATGGAGCTCAAACCCGTCGCCGAACGCGTGATTGCCAATGTCGAGAAGGTCATCCTGGGTAAGAGCCACGAAGTACGCCTGGCCTTTACGGCTCTCCTTTGCCAGGGCCATATCCTGATCGAGGATGTGCCTGGCGTCGGCAAGACAGTGCTTGCCAAAGCGATTGCCCGCTCCATCGGCGGCTCGTTCCGGCGTATCCAATTTACGCCCGATCTGCTGCCAAGTGATGTGACGGGTGTCTCGGTCTTTAACCAGAAAACACGTGAGTTCGAGTTTCGGCCTGGCCCGGTCATGGCGCAGATTGTCCTGACCGACGAGATCAACCGCGCCACGCCCAAGACCCAGTCGGCCCTCCTCGAGTGTATGGAGGAGCGCCAGGTGACGGTGGATGGCGTCACCTATACGCTGCCTCGGCCTTTCCTGGTGCTGGCTACGCAGAACCCCATCGAATATGAAGGCACCTTCCCGCTGCCAGAGGCGCAGCTCGACCGCTTCTTGATGCGTATCAGCCTGGGCTACCCCTCTGAGGAAGACGAGATTGCGATCCTCAACTCGCAAAAGTATGAGCATCCCATCGAACACACGGACCAGGTGATCACTGTCGAGGAGTTGCTCTCTCTGCAGGAGGACATCAAAGAGATCCATGTCGATGACCTCATCAAGCAGTACATTGTGGACCTGGTAACGGCTTCCCGCAAGCATCCCGATGTCTATCTGGGGGCCAGTCCACGCGGCGCCCTTGGCCTCTTCAAAGCTGGGCGGGCCTGGGCTGCTCTCGCGGGGCGAGACTATGTGTTGCCCGACGATATCAAAGCGCTGGCGCAGCCCGTCTTGGCCCACAGGGTGATCATCAGCCCGTCAGCGCGCATCAAGAATGTGGATGCACGGGCTATTGTTGACGAGATATTGCGCTCGACGCCGGTCCCGGGCACACGGCCCCGTGTCGGGCGCAGCTAGGGAGAGAATACACCTGTCTCCGGACCTTGTTCTGTTGCATGCGCCGAGCGTCTATGATTTCCGTGGGCAGTCGATCCTCTACGGCCCGGTGAGCGACCTGGTGCCGTCGACGCCGGTGTTCGAGATGTACCCCATCGGGTTTACAACCATTGCGGAGTACCTGGAGCGTCAAGGCTGGCGGGTACGGATCATCAACCTGGCGCTCCGTATGCTGCGCGATGCGCACTTTGACGTCGAGGCCGTCTTGCGCCGGCTGCACCCGCGGGCTTTTGGCATTGACCTGCATTGGCTGCCGCATGCCCATGGTGCCCTGGCCGTGGCTGAACTGGTCAAGCGGCTTCATCCCGATACGCCGGTCATTCTGGGCGGCTTCTCCTCGACTTATTACTACGAGGAGTTGCTGCACCTGCCTTATGTGGATTATGTGGTGCGCGGCGACTCGTCCGAGGAGCCCATGCGCCAGTTGATGGAGTGCATTCGAGCCGGCTGTGAGCCGGTGGATGTGCCCAATGTGGCGTGGCGCACACGCGATGGCGCGGTTCAGGCTAACCCCATGACCTATGTGCCTGCCGGCATCGATGAGGTGGCGCTGGACTATGGCTATGTCGTCCGCTCTGTGGCAACTTATCGTGACCTGCTGAGCACGGTTCCCTTCCACAACTGGCTGGACTATCCGATCACGGCGGCCTTGAGCGTGCGTGGCTGCACGCGGAGTTGCGTGACCTGTGGCGGCTCGGCCTATACTTTCCGGCATGTCTATGGGCGGCAGTGTCCGGCGTTCCGCAGCCCGGAAAAGCTGGCGGAGGATGTGCGGCACATCGCCCGCTTTATCAACGGGCCCATCTTTATCCTCGGCGACCTGCGCCAGGCGGGCGATGATTATGCGCGGCGCTTCCTGGATGCGGTACGTGGCTATGCGGGCCCGGTGATCGTGGAACTCTTCGGCCCGGCTTCGGCGGAGTATCTCCGCCAGGTCAAGCAGGCACTGCCCAATTTTACCCTGGAGGTCTCCCTGGAGTCGCATGACCCGGCAGTGCGGCGCGCTTTTGGCAAGAGCTATGGCAATGAGGCGATCGAGGAGACGCTGCGTGCTGCGCTGGAGGCCGGCTGCCAGCGCCTCGATGTGTTCTTTATGATCGGGCTGCCGCAGCAGACTTTTGAGTCGGTCCTGGCCACGGTGGACTATTGTGGAGACCTGCTGGATCGCCTGGAGCCATGGGCCCAGGGGCGGCTCTTCCCGTTTATCTCGCCTCTGGCGCCCTTTGTCGATCCGGGCAGCGCCGTGTTCGAGCAGCCGGAGCGCTATGGCTATCGTTTCTTTGCGCGTACACTGGAGGAGCACCGCCGCGCCCTGGTACAGCCGAGCTGGAAGTATGTGCTCAATTATGAAACCCAATGGATGACGCGCGATGAGATTGTCGCATCGACCTATGAGGCGGGTCTGCGCCTGAACAGGCTCAAGGCCCGGCATGGCCTGATCACGGCCGCCCAGGCCGAGGCAACCGAAGCGCGCATCAAGATGGCTATCGCTCTGAGTGCGCAGATCGATGCCGTGATGACCCTGCCGGAAGGGGCCGAGCGCCAGGCACGGCTGCGAGCGCTCAAGCCATTGGTGGACCAGGCTAACATGTCCACGGTCTGTGATAAGCGCGAGCTTGAGCTGCCCGTGAGCTTTCTGAAGCTGAATATTCCCCGGGCCGCCTGGTACTTTATCAAGGGCGAAGCGCGTCGTTGGCTGGGGCGCCGCACCGCGTGAGCGATTGATGTCGAGTGCGGAGGCATAGCTGTGAAACGCAGCATCCCCGTCCTGGCGTTGTTAGTGCTGGCCATGATCGAGGCGGTCGCGACGGGGCGGCCGATTTTCTACAACCTGGCCAGTTCGCTCCTGGCTATCGTCGTGCTGGCCTACCTTTGGGCCTGGTACAACGTCTGCTGGATAGCGCTCGAGCGGCACACGATCTCGGAGCGCACCCAGGTGGGCAAGGCGGCGGAGGAGCGCTTTGTGGTGCGCAATGTGGGCCCATTCGGCAAGCAGTGGCTCGAGGTGCTCGATCATTCGGAGCTGCCCGGGCATCACGCCAGCATGGTCGTCAATAGCCTGCCTGCCGGGCGTGACCGCGGTTGGTCTGTGCGCACGATTTGCCAGCAGCGGGGCCGTTTCCGGCTGGGGCCTTTGACTGTGGCCAGCGGCGACCCGTTTGGGCTTTTTACCCACCGGCGCCAGGTGCCGCTCACCGGAAGCATTCTGGTCTACCCCCTGGCTGTCGATCTGCCTCATTTCGGCTCGGAGAGCGGCCAGGTGACCGGAGGGGGAAGGCTCTACCGGCGGACTCACTATGTGACCAGCAATGTCGCCAGCGTGCGCGACTATTACCCTGGCGACACGTTCAATCGCATCCACTGGCCTTCGACCGCCCGGACGGGCAGATTGGTCGTTAAGGAATTTGAGCTCGATCCGATGGCGGAGGTCTGGCTCTTTGCCGATATGGAGGCAGCCGTGCAGGCCGTGCTGCCGCCCGGTTTATCTCCGGCGGCAGCCTATGGTGACTTGCCCATTTTGCCGGCCCACCCTCTGGCTTCGCTCCACCCTTCGACCGAAGAGTATGTGGTGGCTGTGGCGGCATCGCTGGCCAGGTACTATTTGGGCCGCAATCGGGCGGTGGGATTGCTCATGCAGGGGCGGGAGCGCGAATTGGTGCTGCCCGACCGGGGCGAGCGACAGATGGTTAAGCTCTACGAATCGCTCGCCGTTGTTCGGGCTCAGGGGCAGGTCAACATGGCCCAGCTTTTGGCCGCCGAGGCCTCATCGTTTGGCCGCAACAGTGTGGTGGTTGTGATTACCCCTTCGACCGATGACCCCTGGGTGAGGGTGCTGCGCGATTTGGGCCAGCGGGGCGTACACGGTATCGCTGTTGTCATCGATCCCCAAGGTTTCGGATCCTCGCGTGAGGCCGGCGGCATCATGCAAGCCCTGGCAGAAAGCGGCATTCCAGGATATCGTGTGCGGCAGGGCGACTCGCTGGTGGCTGCGCTTGCAGGCCCCCTGCCGGCGCCTGGATCGTGAGGTAGGTGCAATGGAGAGCCGCGAGGATCGTGAGTGCGTGCGCTTCTCCAAAGAAGCTAAAATCATCACTGTGCTGGTTGGCGTGGCGCTGGCCGTCTGGCTGTTGGCGCACGTCAGCCATGTCCTGGGGCCTTTCCTGTGGGGCGCCATTACAGCTTACGTTTTCAGCCCGCTGATCGACTGGCTCGAAGATCGTACTCACCTGCGCCGTGGCTTGCTGGTGGCTATTCTCTATCTGCTCGCGCTGGCGACGGTCTCCTGGGCGGCGACAGTGCTCATCCCTCTGCTGATTGAGCAGCTACAAGGCCTCGTCGTTGATGCGCCTAAGATCTTGACAGGCTTGCTCGACCGGCTGGCATTCCTGGACCAATACTTGCTGGCGCAGCAGATACGGATCTATGGCTTTACCATCGATCCGCAGGTAGTGGCCAACGAGGTCGTGCGCAATCTGCAGAACCTGGTCGGTTATATGACCCGCGGCGCTATTCCAGCCGTTTTCAACGTGCTGGAGGGGGTAGGGCAAGTCGCTCTCTACCTCATCGCCACGTTCTATCTGCTGCGCGGCTGGCGCAGCCTGCGCGCCGGGCTTGGGCGCCTGTTGCCGAGCCCTTACCGTGATGAGGCCAGTGATCTGCTGGGCGAGATTGACCGGGTGCTGGGCGCCTATATCCGTGGGCAGCTCCTTCTGATCGGTATCATGGCAGCGGCCACTTTTATCGCGCTCTCTATCCTGCAGGTACGCTATTCGCTGGTGATTGCCGTGATCAGCGGCGTGCTGGAGGTTATCCCGCTCTTTGGGCCGATCATGGCCGGAGGAATAGCCGTTTCTGTCGCGCTGTTCCAGCCGGCGACGGCGTTTGGCTGGTCGAACCTCAATCTGGCGTTGGTTGTTGCGCTGGCCTATGTTGTGCTGCGGCAGATTGAGGATCAGGTCGTGGTGCCGAACCTGGTCGGGCCGATTGTGGATCTGCACCCACTTCTTGTGTTGTTTGCCCTCTTTGCCGGGGGCAGCCTGGCCGGCTTTACCGGCATGGTCGTCGCTGTGCCGGCCGCAGCGGCCCTGAAGATCATCGTCAGGTATTTCCGGAGCAAGGTGTGGGAGGAGGATGCGGCCAACGTAAGTGCTGATACTGGCGGCGCCGGGCCTCCCCCCGAGCCACCCGTCGCCACCGAGCCACCAACGACTGCAGGAGAAATGACGTGATTGTGCGCCGTGCCTTTGCTGAGGATGTGACTGCCTGCGCCCAGCTCGATGCCAGCGTAGAGACTGACCATGTGTGGCAGATGGACGAGCGGAGTTTGGGCAGCGAGCTGCACCTGGTGTTCCGCCCAGCCAAGCTGCCGCGCCCCATGCGCGTGGCCTATCCGCGCGATCTGCGTCGGCTGCCTGAGGACTGGGAGCGCGATGAGTGTTTCCTGGTGGCGATTGAGGGTGCGCTGATCTTGGGTTTCATCGATGTGCGGCTGCAGCCATGGGATGGACTGGCCTGGGTTCACCATCTGGTTGTGGGGCGCCGATATCGGCGCAGAGGCTTAGGCAGGCGCCTGGTGCAGACCGCCGCTGAGTGGACGCGCCGGGGCGGGCAGCGGCAGTTGATGCTCGAAAGCTCGACCAAGAATTACCCCGGGCTCGCTTTTTGCCAGCGCCTCGGCTGTACCTTTTGCGGCTATAACGATCAGCTCTACACGAGCCAGGATATCACTGTCTTTTTCTCTTATCCTCTGGGGGTCTAGTGGCTTCCCGCACTGGTTTTGATGCGGCGGAATTGCTCTTCTGCAGACAGCGGGTACTCATCAAAACCAGTGCGGGGGCCCACCAGCGCGACTTCATCCGCGCGCGGTTTCGCGCCCTGCGGCGAGCCCTCCATAGCCAGAGACGCTGAGACCGCAGGGAGGTTCGCGGCGCCCTCAGGTGCAAGGAGATATAGGCCGAAAGGAGGAGGCGCTGCAAAAGCGCATTTGACGAACGACGCGAACGGTGGTATAATTTACCGTAACCAAAGTTGTTTTCTTCACACTATCTGGGGGGGCTGGGCTATACACCTCTGGTGCGGCCCCCAATCACATGATCCCCTCATTGTCCATCAGGGTCTTCCTATGGGTTTCTAGCCTCAAAATGGTTGTATTCGCCTAGACACCGCGAGCGTATTGTCCCGGTCTGTAGTACCCGTTACAAGTTACCTATCGGCTTGATATCAGCCGAGATTTCCAACAGGCTCAGGTAGTGTGAGCGGGAGTAAGCAGTGAACATTGCAGAATTGGAAGAGAAAAACCTTAGCGAGCTGCGCGACATCGCAAGGGAACGAGATATATCCGGCTACAGCCGTCTCAAAAAGCCCGATCTCATCCTGCGGCTGCTGCGCGCGCAGGCGGAAGGGCAAGGCCTGATATTCGGCGGCGGTGTGTTGGAGATTGTGCAGGATGGCATTGGTTTCCTGCGCTCTGACCATCTGCTGCCCGGCCACGATGACGTCTATGTGTCACAGTCGCAGATCCGTCGTTTCGGCCTGCGTACAGGCGACATGGTTATTGGCCAGGTGCGGCCACCCAAGGATACCGAAAAGTACTTTGGGCTATTGCGGGTGGAAGCGGTAAACGGCCAGGACCCCGAAGTCGCCAAAAAACGGCCCAATTTCGTAGATCTCACCCCAATCTTCCCCCTCCGCCAGTTCAAGCTCGAGAGCAAGCCCAATATTCTTTCGACCCGCCTGCTCGATATGCTGGCGCCCATTGGCCGCGGCCAGCGCGGCCTGATCGTCTCGCCGCCCAAAGCCGGCAAGACGACTGTCCTCAAGCAGATCGCCAATGGCATCACCAGCAACTATCGTGACGTGCACCTGATGGTGGCGCTGATCGGCGAACGGCCCGAGGAAGTGACCGATATGGACCGCTCGGTGGAGGCGGAAGTTGTCAGTTCGACCTTTGATGACCCGGTGACCGATCACGTGCGCGTGGCGGAGATGGCCATCGAGCGGGCGAAGCGGCTGGTGGAGGCGGGGCGTGATGTGGTGATCCTGCTGGATAGCATCACGCGTCTGTCGCGGGCCTACAACCTGATCGTGCCGCCCAGCGGGCGCACTCTATCCGGCGGCCTCGACCCGGCTGCGCTCTTCCCGCCCAAGCGTTTCTTTGGCGCAGCGCGCAATATCGAGGAGGGCGGTAGCCTCACGATCATCGCCACCTGCCTCATTGATACCGGCAGCCGCATGGATGATGTCATCTATGAGGAGTTCAAGGGCACCGGCAACATGGAGCTGCACCTGAACCGCAAGCTCGCCGAGCGCCGCATTTTCCCCTCCTTCGATGTCGAGCGCTCCGGCACCCGCCGTGAGGAGCTGCTGCTCGATCCCGAAACCCTCTCCAAGGTGTGGACGTTGCGCCGCATGATCGAGGCGATCGGCGGCAACGAAGCGTTGGCCCCCGTGCTCGAGCGTATGTCACGCACACGCAACAATGAAGAGTTCCTCAACACGCTGAGCAAAGAGATGTAGGCTCATCCGCGAGCGGCGGCCGGGCGTTTCATTGTCAACTGAACAATTGCCATTCGCCGTGCGTCAATGGCTGACGCGTTCGGGAGCACCGCCGCTGCCGGCCGTGGCCGCGCCTCACCTTTGCGTGGCTCATGGAGACACATACCGACCCTAGAGGCGAGGACACAACCGGAAATGGACTCGACGCTGGATGGAGCGCAAGGCGGCAAGCCGGGGCCGAAGCGAAGCTTGCCGGTCGGCACGTTCGTCCAGGCTACCAGGGGTAGGGTCCTGGAAGCCCGGATTGATCCCCGGTTACTGAGCCGGTGGGGCACGCATGCAACACTGGCGGGCCTGGGGGTGATCGCTATCCTGGTGATGCGCACTTCCGGGCCGGGCCGCCTGGCGGGTCAGGGCACGGCTCCTGCGGCGCCGGGCACTGGTATCGCGCGGCAAGTGAGCGCCCGTGGCAGCAGTGGGTTTCTGGTGCGGGAGGCGGTGCCCGTCACCCATAGGAGCGATGGAAACAGCGCCCCCGAAGCGTCCGTGGCCGCTGCCGGGCTCAGCGTTGCGACGGCCTCCACGGCTGCCCCGGCTGCCACTCAGGCGGCGCCTCAGATCAGGACCTACACGGTGCAGCCCGGCGATACCGTTCTGGCCGTAGCCCAGCGCTTTGGCATCACGCCGGAAACCATCCTCTCCGCCAACCCCGCGCTCTCCGGTAACCCCGACCTGCTTCAACTGGGGCAAGAGATCAAGATTCTGCCTGTATCGGGGGTGCTTCATACGGTTGCGGCGGGCGATACGCTGAATTCGGTCGCCAAGCGCTACCAGGTCGATCCGCAAGCGATCATCAATTACGCGGCGAATAACCTCAGCGCACCCTACGTCTTGCACCCTGGGGATACCCTGGTGGTGCCGGGCGGGGCGTATTTGGCTCCCGCGAATGCGGGCCTGGGCGCCGGCGGCGCCCAGAGCAGTGTCTCGGCCCAGGCAACCGGCAGTTTCATGTGGCCTGTCCGGGGTGTCATTACCCAATATCCGTGGGCGCAGCATGTGGCCGTGGATATCGGTGCGCCGCTGGGCCGCCCCATTGTGGCTGCTGATGCCGGCGTCGTGCTCGAGGCCGGCTGGACCAATGTGGGCTATGGCAATTACGTCATCATTTCCCACGGCAATGGCTTTCGCACCCTCTATGGGCACATGAGCAAGATCCTGGTCACGCGCGGCCAAAAGGTGGCCAAGGGCCAGCAGATCGGCCTGGTCGGCAGCACCGGCCACTCCACCGGCCCGCACCTGCATTTTGAGATCTACAAGAACGGGGCCATCACCAACCCATTGCCCTACTTGCCCTGAGATAAGGTAAGAGGCCGGAGGGGAGAAACAAGTTCTCCCCTCCGGCCTCTTACCTTATCTCAGGGTGTTGGTGTTGCGCTCCCCTATGTTGCGGTTACTTGCTGCACCTCAGTTGTGGGCGTCGCGTGCACAGGCGTTGCCGTCTCGGTGGGCGCCGGCGCCGTTTCGGTCGGCAGCTCAGCTGTTGGCGTGGGTTGATGCCGCGGCGTGCGCGTGGGTTCAGCCGTGTCGGTGGGCAGCGGCGTCGGCGAAGCTTCCATAGTGGGCGACGCCGTCTCCGTTGGCAAAGGCGACGGTGTCGGCCAAAGGCTCGGGTTGTCGTTCTGGACGTGCACGTGCACCCGCGCCTCGAACTGGTTGTTGTGGCTGTCGATGGCGATGATGCGCAGAGTATAATCGCCGTTCGCCACGTGATTGGTATCCCAGTTGCCCAGGTGAGCGTTGACCATTCCGCCCGAGTCGTGCTCTTCGATCAGCGCCCAACCCTGGGGGTTATTGCCCACGCCGTATTCGAGCCGGTAATGGCTCATGTCATTTATTTGGACGCTTCCGTTTATCGCGACCACGCCCTGGATCTGCTGTCCCTCTTGGGGTTGGCTGAAGCTTACGTTGGTCTGCCCTGTGTGCACATCGCAGGTGTCGGTCGGTGGCTGCTCGATACCGTGCGCCATGGCCCAGGCCTGCCCGTCGGGGGGGTAGACCTCAAAGAGCTTTTGCACCACGGTATTCGGCGGGCAGTACGGGCCCGCCAGCTTGCCGCTCACCGTGCAGATAGCGATGCGCCGGTGGACGCTGCACGTCTGAGTGGGCTGTTTCCCCTGGATAAAGAGCTCTTTGCGCCGTGAGGGGCAATCGGCCGTCGGCAGCTCCCCTGAGACGGAGCAAACCTCGACCTCCACCATGCCGGGAGGCTGCGTGAAGGGCGCGGCCTTTTCGCCCTCGTTCTTCTCCTGGATCTTCATCCCCGCCAGCATAAAGTTGTGCCAGATGGGTGCGGCGCCGCTGGCGCCTGCCGTTTGCAGCATCTTGCTGTTATCGTTGTTGCCCACCCACACTGCCGTCACCAGCGAAGTGGTGTAGCCAATCGTCCAGGCATCGCGGTTGTCGTTGGTCGTGCCCGTTTTGACGGCAGCCTGATAGCCGGGCAGCACGAGTTGGCTGTGGGCCCCGAACATCGGTGTGCGGGCATTGTTATCGGAGAGAATATCGGTGATCTGGTACGCGATCCGCGGATCCAGCACCTGGCGCCCGGCGCCCGGGTCGTATTGGTAGAGGACGTGGCCATCGGAGTCCTTGATGCTCAGGATGGCCTGGGGCGCGCGATAAATACCGCCTGTCGCAAAGGCGCTGTAGGCGCCCGCCATCTCCAACGGGCTTACTTCGCCCGCACCCAGGGTCAGCGAGAGACCATAGTCGGTGCGGTTGAGGGAGGTGATGCCCAGCCGCCGTGCCATTTCCAGCAACGCCGGGATGCCGATGAATTGTAACGTCTTGACGGCTGGGACGTTGTAGGAGCAGGCCAGCGCGGTGCGCACCGACACGGGGCCGTGCTCCTTGAGATCGTAATTCGTGGGCTCCCAGGTGCCCTGTACGGGATCGGGCAATACCAGCTTGGTATCCATGATCATCGTTGCCGGGTTCCAGCCCTTTTCAAAGGCCGCGGCATAGGTCAGCGGCTTGATAGAGGACCCCGGTTGGCGCGGGCGCAGTGTGACGTTGACCTGCCCGCCGATGCTGGCATTGTTAAAGTCCACGCTCCCGACCATCGAGAGGATTTCACCCGTCTGCGGGTCGATGGCGACCAGGGCGCCGTTCGTGGCATGTTGGCTGGCCAGATTGGCGATCTGCGTCTTGACGGCTTGCTCGGCTTGTTGTTGCATGTCCAGGTCGAGCGTTGTCTGCACCTGCAGGCCGTCGCGATAGATGGTCTGGGCGCCGTATTTGTCCTCAAGTAACTGCCGCACATAGAACACAAAGTGCGGCGCCTGGATCGCCGTCGTTGGCGGGCTGCTGACGACGCCCAGAGGCTCGGCCTTCGCTGCCTCGGCTTCCTGGGCAGTGATATAGCCGTGCGTGACCATGCGGTCGAGCACGACGTTTCGCGCCGCCTCGGCCTCGTCTGGGTTGGTAAAGGGGTCGCGCAGTGCTGGCGCAGGCACAATGCCTACCAGCAGCGCCGATTCTGCCAGGGTCAGCTGGCTGACCGGCTTGTTGAAATAGGTCTCGGCGGCGGCGTCTACCCCATAGGCCATATTGCCATAGTAGATCTCGTTGAGGTATGTCTCAAGGATCTTGTCCTTGGAGTAGGTGCGTGTGATCTCTGATGCCAGCACGACCTCTTTGATCTTACGCTGCATCGTAATGTCGTTGCCGACAAAGAGGAGCTTGACGAGCTGCTGGGTGATGGTGCTCGCGCCCGAGACGATGTGCCCTTGAGTCGCGAGATCGAAAAAGGCGCGCCCAATCGACAGCACGTTAAAGCCGGGGTTTGAGTAAAAAGTGGGATCCTCGGTGGCGATGGTCGCATCGCGCAACGTCTCGGGGATCTGGTCCAGCGAGACGACAGTGCGCCGGCCACCCATGGGATCGTTGATCTCATAGAGCAGCTTGCCGTTGCGGTCATAGATACGAGTGCTCTTGAAAGAGGCCGCACGAGATTGCAGCTCGTCGGGCGAGGGCAGCTTCAGAGCGATATAGACATAACCTGCCAGCGCGATGGCTGTGCCGACGGCCCCGATCCCCAGGATGCTGAGGATCGAGATGACGAAACCGCGCCAGAATAGGGCCATGGCACTGGCTTGGGTGGCAGAGAGCGCTTCCCCGGGCCGCGACTCTGACTGCAAATTGGGACTTGAATTGCGCATAGTGCTCTGGTCGCGAGACCTCCTTTGTGCGTCCTGTGTATGGAATAGACGCTGCGGACGCTGGGAGTGTTCCATGGGAGGGTGACAATGAGTAGAAAGATTATAAGCTTCAGTTGATGCCTGTCAAACAGCCATCAGCCCATGACGTGAAAGTGGCCCGTCAGCGTCGTGGCGTAGCCCGGTTGGCCGCCGCCCACCATGACCTCGAACTCGCCCGGCTCGATCACCGGCTGGCCGTGCTCATTGATCATGGCCATCTGGCGTGGCTCGATGGTCAGGCTGACCGTCTGCCGTTCGCCCGGGGCCAGGTGAATGCGGCGGAAGCCTGCCAGCTCATGCACAGGCACCGGCAGGCTGGCGGCCATGTCGCGCAGGTAAACCTGCACCACCTCATCGCCTGCGCGCTGGCCCACATTCTCCACATCGACTGTGACCATGACCTCGGTACCTGGCTCCACCTGCCGGGGCGCCACCACCAGGCCACTGTAGGCAAAGCGGGTATAGCTGAGACCGTAGCCAAAGGGGTAAAGCGGCCGGCCCGTGAAAAAACGGTAGGTGCGGCCGGCCATCGCATAATCGGCAAAGGGCGGCAATTGATCTACCGAGGCGTAAAAGGTGATGGGCAGGCGGCCACCGGGGTTATAATCGCCAAAGAGCGCCTCGGCAATGGCTGTGCCGCCCTCTTCGCCGGGGTACCAGGCTTCCAAGATGGCCGGCACATGCTCTGCCGCCCAGTTGATCGCCAGCGGGCTGCCGTTGAGGAGCACGAGCACCACCGGCGTGCCGGTGCCATAGACGGCTTCCAGCAGTTCCTGCTGCACCCGGGGCAGGTCCAGCCCTTTCCGGTCGCCCTCGCTGGTCCCGCCGGCGCGCACGCCCTCCTGCTGCCCTTCCTCGCCCTCCAGGCCCTGGTTTAGCCCCAGAACCACAATCGCCACCTCGCTCTGGCGCGCCAGCTCCACCGCCTCGGCAAAGCCCGAGCGGTCGCTCCCGCTCACATCGCAGCCGCGGGCATAGCGGACTGTTGCGAAAGAGCCCAGCAGCCTGCGGATGCCCGCGAACGGCGTAATGGCCCGGGAAGGGGTCCCCTGATAGTTGCCCTCCAGCACCTCCTCATCGTGGGCATTGGGCCCGATGACCGCCACTCTGCGCAGGCTTTTCTTGAGCGGCAGCGCGCCGCCCTCGTTCCGGAGCAGCACCAGCGACTCCCGCGCTGCCCGCAGCGCCAGTTCGCGGTGCTCTGGGCAGTCGTTCACTGCATAGGGGATGGCCGCATAGGGCACCATCTCCGGCGGGTCGAACATCCCCAGGCGCATGCGCGCCGTAAAGAGGCGTTTCACGGCCCGGTCAATCTCCGCCTCGGTGATGAGCCCCTTTTCCACCGCCTCACCCAGCGCCAGGTAAGTGTCGCCGCAATTCAGCTCGCAGCCGTTGCGCACGGCCAGCGCCGCCGCCTCGGCTGCCGTTTCGACAACCTTGTGCCCCTTGTAGATATCGGCGATGGCGCCGCAATCCGAAACGACATAACCGTCAAAGCCCCACTCATCGCGCAGGATATCCTGGAGCAGCGTCTTGCTCGCGCAGCAGGGCTCACCGTTGGTACGGTTATAAGCGCCCATAATGGAACAGGCGTGCGCCTCTTGCACCACCGCCTGGAACGCGGGCAGGTAAGTGCCGCGCAGGTCGCGCTCGCTGACACGGGCATCGAAATGGTGCCGGTCGGCCTCGGGGCCCGAGTGCACGGCGTAATGCTTGGGCGTGGCCACCACCTTGAGATAGCGGGGGTCATCGCCCTGCAGCCCGCGCACAAAGGCGACTCCCAGACGTGCTGTCAGGTAAGGGTCCTCGCCATAGGTTTCCTGCCCCCGCCCCCAGCGTGGGTCGCGGAAGATATTGATGTTGGGCGACCAGAACGTGAGCCCTCGGTAACGCGTACGCACGCCCCGCCGCACCGCCTCGTGGTGCTTGGCGCGCGCCTCGTCGGCAATGGCCGTCGCCACCTTGTGTATCAGCCCCACACTCCAGGTCGCCGCCAGCCCAATGGCCTGCGGGAAAACGGTCGCGATGCCCGCGCGCCCTACCCCGTGGAGGCATTCGTTCCACCAATCATACTCAGGAATGCCCAGCCGCTCGATGGCCGGCGCCGTATAGACCATCTGTCGGATCTTTTCCTCCAGCGTCAGGCGCGCCACCAGATCATCGACGCGCGCCTCGACCGGCAGCGAGGTATCCAGGTAGGCGGGAAGGCGCCCGCCCGCATCCATCCGTGCCGCCTGTGCATTGTCCTGCATGTTGCCCTCCGATCCAGCGCCAGAGCATAAACACCCGCCGCAGACATCATCAGCGGGCAGAAGCCGTCAGAACACAATTTCCATACCAGTATACCACACCCTGCGCTCTGGAAGCAATGGCCTGAAGATGATTTGCCTATTTGACAATCGGGCGTACGTGAGTATAATGTGCGTGTCGCTGGGGGATCGTCCAGCGGTAGGACAGCTGACTCTGGATCAGCCGACCGGGGTTCGAATCCCTGTCCCCCAGCCAAAGACCACAAAGACGGTCAGTTGATTACGTGCCAACTGGCCGTCTTTTGATTCCCAGGTCGGTTGACTCTCCTCTGTCGACGCCAGCTTACTCTTGGCTCTCCCGCGTTGTAACCATATCGTAACCTTGGCCACTTTACAATTGTGCAAACCTGTGCTACAATGGACATAGTTGATCAAAGTAGGTCAAACTCAGTCACGCATCCAATGCGAAAAGTGCAGGATTGGTGATCAGATGCTCTCGATATCTCGAGAAGAGCGGGTCCTAGCATACCTGCGAGACCATGGCAAAGCCTCCATCACCGAGCTCAGCCAGGTTCTTGCCGTCTCCGAACCGACTATCCGCCGTGATCTACGCCAGATGGCTGCTCGCAACATGGTCAGGCGAGTGTACGGCGGCGCGGTTCTGGAGAACGCTGTGGGCTATGAGCCCCCTGTGCTACAGCGCCGTGGCCTCTACGCCGAGGAGAAGGAACGTATCGGCCGGGCAGCGGCTGGCCTGGTCGAGGACGGCGATACCCTGATTCTCCTTGGGGGAAGCACGACTATGGAGGTCTTGCCTCATATTGTCAACAAAAAGGATATCACGCTGATTACGAACTCCCTTTTGGTTGCTGAGCGGGCGGCCAAATACCCAGAGATCACTCCCATTATGCTCGGGGGTATCGTCCGGCATAGCGAACTCTCGACGGAGGGGCACATGATTCAGCTTTGCCTGGGGGAACTCCATGCCAACAAGGTTATCTTGGGTGCCCGCGCGATCAGCTTTGCTACAGGGTTGATGCTCGACAGAGTGCCGGAAGTCACAGTCTTCCGCGACTGCCTTCGGATTGCCGACGAAGTGATCCTGGTAGCTGATCACAGCAAATTCGGGCAAGTGGCCACAGCGGTGCTGGGGCCCATTACTGTGGCCCAGTGCATTGTCACCGACAGGGGTGTAGCCGATGACACTGTCACCAAGTTGCGCGAATTGGGAGTCAGTGTCATTCTGGCTTGATCTCTTGTTGGGGCAACCTGTCTCAGACTGCGGCGCAGGCCAGTTGGAAGGTTGGGCGCATGCAAAAAGCCTCCGGCTTGTCTGCATCCTTTGCGTTGGCTCCTGGCGACATGTCGTCGGGGTTCAGCACTTGGTCGTCACCAAGCGAAGTTGGTAGTGTTCGTTTCCATTGCTCAGTCAGGAGGGTAAACCATGAACGGCGAGAAAGGCTTGAGTCGAAGGGCTTTCCTTCACATGAGTGCGGCGTCGGCTGCAGGGATCATGCTGGCGGCATGCGCGCCCGCGCAGCAGCCAGCTCCAACGGCCCAGCAACCAGCTGCCGAGGCGACCACTGGGCAGGCCCAGCCGACGGTGGCGCCGGTCACCCCTGCATCAGCACAGGCTGTGACGATCCAGTATTGGGTGGGCTGGGGAGGCACGACGGTTGACGGCCTCAAGGCTTGTGGAGACAAGTTCACCGCCAAGAACCCCGATGTCAATATTAACGTCATTGGGGACACGTCCAACGACAAGATCCTGACGGCTATCGCAGGGGGTACCGCGCCCGAGATGGCCAGCAACATCGATTACATATCTCTCGTTGCCCGCGGGGTGTGTATGCCGCAGACCGAGTTGATCAACGCGAGCAAAGTGGTCAAGAAAGACGACATTCGACAGGAATCCTGGAGCTTGTTCACGTGGAAGAATGATATCTATGGCATCCCGGGCGTCGAGTCTGCCCCCAGGGAATCCTTGTGCTATAACGTCGGTCTCGTCGAGAAGGCTGGGCTGGACCCCAAGGCCCCGCCACAGACGTGGGACGAGGTCTTTACCTGGCACAAAGCCCTGACCCAGTTCGACAGTGCTGGGAATGCCGTCGTGATTGGCATTGATGTTCTGGATGACATGGGCGGATCGTACGGCTGGGGTGACCCCTGGATGTGGTCCGGCTCGTGGGGCTTTGACTACTTTGACGAGCAGAATATGAAGTTCGACCTCGATCGCCCTGAGGTCACAGAGATCTTTACTACGATCAAGATGTTCTACGACTATGTGGGGGCCGACAAGATGGCGGCGTTCCGCAAGGGTTACGGGACGTGGACCTCCAGCCCTACAGCCGGTGTCCCGGCCGGTGCGCAGGCGATGTGCATCACCGGCGGCTGGTCGCCGGGCTGGCTTGCCCAGTCAGCGCCGGATAAGCACTTTGCCTATACCTGGATGCCTGTGCCTGCATCGCGCAAAGGTAAGACTGTGGAGATGACGGGTGGACACAGCCCGATCATCTTCAAAGATGCCAAGGGGACAGCACAAGCCTACCGCTTTGCCGAGTATCTGACCTTCGATGATGAGGCGTCCGACATCCTCTGGCAGAACGTCGGCTTCCAGCCGGCGCGGATATCATGGTGGCAGAAAGTCGATGCCAGCCGGTACGAGGGGTTCGACTTTTTCGTCAAGGCGGCGACCCAGGCCGGAGAGTTGCGGTACGACCGGCCTAACCCCGTCGGGAGCCAGATGGGCAATGAATGGGTCAAAGCGCACGACGCTGTGATCTATGGCACGATCAAACCTGAGCAGGCGGGCAAGCAAATGCAGGATGCCCTTACCAAGGCTCTGCAAGACATGCTATCAGCCTCCTGATATCGATTTGAGCAGAGGGGGGGTGAGAGGCGATGCAGCCTCTCACCCCCAAGGTACGAGTCCAGGCGTTCAATGTGAGGTAGAGACAGGAGAATGGTAGATGCGCACGGTGGCTAGCCCAAGGCATGGGCGCCTGGTATCCCAGGAGCGGCAGAACATCATCAAGGGCATGTTGTTCATCGCGCCATGGCTCATTGGTTTTCTGCTGTTCACGGTGTATCCCATACTCGCCTCAGCCTACTACAGCCTCACCCGCTACGATATCGTCCGCCCCGCCAAATTCATCGGCATGGCGAACTATAATGAGATTCTTTTCACCGATAACGTGTTCAAGATCGTGCTGGGCAACACGCTCTACATGGTGATCCTTGGCGTCCCAATCAGCCTGGCAGTGGCCTTTGTCCTCGCAGTGCTGCTCAACGTCAAGATGCGCTTCAGATCACTCTTCCGCACGATCTTCTTCATCCCTTCCATCGTCCCGGTCGTTGCTTCGGCCATGATCTGGCTATGGCTCTACAATCCACGCTACGGCCTGCTCAACTCGTTCCTTGCTTCCGTTGGTCTGCAGGCCATCCCGTGGTTGTCGAGCACCACCCTGGCCAAGCCCTCGCTGATCATCGTTCAAGCCTGGGCGCAGGGCAGCGCCATCGTGATCTTCCTGGCGGCGCTGCAGGATGTGCCCCGTTCTCTCTACGATGCGGCGACGGTGGACGGAGCGAACCGCTACCAGCAATTCTGGCATGTGACAGTCCCCATGTGCACGCCGGCCATCCTCTTCAACCTGCTGATGGGGCTGATCGCTACCTTCCAGTCTTTCACCCTGCCGTGGCTTCTGACCTCTGGGGGGCCCAACCAGGCCACCGAGTTCTATGGCATCTACCTCTACCGCAATGCTTTCCTGTTCTTCAAGATGGGCTATGCTTCCGCGTTGGCCTGGCTGTTGTTCCTGATCATCGTTGCCTTTACTGTCGTCATCTTCCGCACTACTGCTCGCTGGGTATACTACGGTGGCGAAGCGAGGTAGCCATGGTGATGTCTGTAGATAGCTCCCGCCCTTATTTGATCTCAGGCCAGAAGGAGAATGGACTCTATGTCCCATGAGGGTATGGCTCGGATGAGGCCGGGGATGGTTCCCGCGCGCGGTTATGCCGGGACGGGGCCACGAAAGCTGGCGCGACGGGTGGGACGGGCTATTCACTATCTCGTCGTTGTGACCCTGAGCTTCCTGTTTGCCCTCCCCTTCATCTGGATGCTCTCCTCCTCGTTGAAGGATGATGCGCAAACCTACCACGTGCCGCCGATCTGGATTCCCAT
>DAOTVS010000355.1:0-10373 GCA_034436375.1 Anaerolineae bacterium
TTCCTTCAGATTCCGCCTCGCGACGGACACCCTTGCCTTGGCTAACGGTTCCGGTCATCACGGCCCGCAGAGGACTCTCACCTCCTGGTTACATGACATGCCTGGCGCACCAAAACACCGGGGGCAGCGGTTGCTGCCCCCGGTGTTTTGCATTAGCGCCAGCTCGGCACTGCGGGCTGCTGGTAGGGCCCGTTGCGCAGGTCCGACCAGTAGTTGTTCTGGTTGAGGGCCTGGTAGGAGAAGAAGGCCTCTCCACTGGCCCCGGCCTGGCGGGCCACATCGATGCGGGCAGAGATATCGGAGAACGAGCTATAGTCGCCGCCAATGCCCACCACCACGCTCCCCGGCCGCGAGCCGCTCACATAGTCCTGCACCAGCGTCTGGAAGCGGTCCATGTGATCGTGCACCGTCGGGCCATAGAGCATCGGGTTGATGGCCGAAACGAGATTTTGATTGGTCCAACCCTCGGAATCCTGGTAAAGGGCGTTATAGCCGTCCTTACCATTGTACCAGCCCCACTGGTCCTTGTAGACCGGCCAGGCCGTTGTCGTCAGCACGGCCCCGGGCCGTGCCGGGAGCGCCTCGTCGCGGATGCGCTGCACCAGCGTCGTCACCTGGTCGCGCTGCCAGTCGGCACGCGTCAGGTTGGGATTGGCCGCATGCGCCGCAGCATACTCCTGGTTGCTCACCGGATCCTGCGAGTATTGCGCACCGGCGTAGCGGATGTAATCCATATGCAGCCCATCCAGTTGATAGCGGGTCAGCAGGTCCTTGCAGACAGCCACGATGTGGTCCTGCACTGCCGGGAAAGCCGGGTTGGCCCACAGATAGCCATCCGGGCCGCCCAACTGCATGGGGCCGTTCTGGTCCCACATCACCCAGTTCTGGCCATACTGCTCGTTAAAGTCAACGTACATCGGTTTGGGGTTGGCCGAGGCCGGCGGAGGCGTAGAGCCCTGCCACACCGTGTAGGTGTTGATCCAGGCATGCACCTCAATGCCCTTGGCATGGGCATCCTGAATCAGGACCGCCAGCGGGTCCCAACCGGGGTCCTGCCCCAGCGTGCTCGAGAGGCTGGCCGACCAGGGCTCCAGGCCAGGCGTATACATCGCATCAGCCTGCCCGCGCACCTGGAAGTAGATCACATTGATGTGCGCATAGGCCGCATTGTCGACGAGAGTCTGCACGTCGGCCGGCGTCTTGAGCCCGTCAAAGCGGGTCACCCACAGGCCGCGCGTCTCTTTGATGGGCTGCGATGCATCGTTATTCGGCGCCGGCTGCGCTGTCGCGGTCGCCGGCTGCGTTGTATTGGTAGCCGCCGGTTGCGCCGTCGCAGGATCGCCGGGGCCGCCCCCCTGGCCAATGGCGCCGGGCCCTGCCCGCAGGGTATCCCTCTGCACACTCACCGGGGCAGGCGCCGTGGAGCTTACATCAGCTTCCGCAGGCGACCGCGCGCGCAGGACCCCCAGCAGCGAGAGGGCCACAATCAGCACACTGGCCACCACTGCCAGCACAGCCCTGCGCCAGTTCGATTTCCTATGATTCATTACCAAATCACCATTACCCAAAGCCCGCCTGGCGGGCATGTATTCTAGTGATCCCAGGGCACAATCCACAATGTCCATGCTCGAAAGCCAGGCGGGGTTCACCTTGGGACCGGGTCACACAAAAAAAAGACTGCCCGCAGCAGGTGTGTCTCCTGTGCGGGCTGTGTTAACCAAGATGATACATGATTATGTCATGCCTGTCAACTGGGCTGGCGGCGCAATGGCATGACTCTTGCCGGTTGGGACACAACTGTTTTTATGGAGAGGCGCTTTGTGAGCCAGCCACCCGCAACAGAGCGGTCCAGACTCTCCTTCCCGGATTTGCCGGGCACCTGGCGCCGCCTGAGCGCAGGCACGCGCATCCTCCTGTTCGCGCTGGCCGCCTTCCTGCCCCTGTTCGCTCTCGTTGCCTACTTTATTGTGCAGGTGCGCGCGATACAGGATGCGCAAGCTGTCGCCAACGTCACCAACCTGGCTGACGGCACAGCACTCACAACGGCATCGATCATCGATGCGGCCCAGTCCACCGCGCTGGTGCTCAGCGATGCGACGTCCCTCAAGACGCAGGACGCCGCTGACGCCACTCGCGCCCTGCAGACCGTGCTCTCGCAGCACCCCACCTTTGTCAACGTCTGGGCCGCGGCGGCGGATGGGCAGGTCTATGCCTCGGCGCTGCCCCTGCCTGCCGGCCCACCGCCCAGTATTGCCGCCGAGCCCTATTTCCAGAGTGTGCTGGCGACGGGCAAATCCGTCGTGACGACTGGGCGGAACATCCCGGGCAGTTCGGAGACTTTTGCAGCCATCGTGGCGGTGCCTGTGGTGCAGGCGGGCGCAGTCAACGGCGCCGTACAGATCGCCTTTACGCTGACCAGCCTGCGCTCCTCGGCGAGCTTTATTGGCCTGCCCGCAGATAGCGTCTTTGACGTCATCGATGGGGAGGGCACCATCATCGAGCGGTCAGTGGACCCTGCGCGCTGGGAAGGCGTGAACATCAGCCACACCGAGGATTGGGCCAAAATCAACTCGAGCAGCGAGGGCTCCTTTACAGGCCTGGGCCTGGAGGGTAGGCAACGGCTGGCCGGCTTTCAGACCGTGCCGGGCACGGATTGGAAGGCTGTTGTGGCGCTACCCCTGGACTCGGTCTACGGCCCCATCACAGCGACCACCACCACCGAGCTGGCTCTGCTTGGCGGGGCGATGGTCGTGGGCGGCATCATGGCCTGGCGCAGCAAGCAACTGGCCGACCTGGTCGAGACCGAGCAGCGCCGGGTGCAAGGCATCATCGACCAGATGCCCGAGGGCGTGTTCGCTGCCTCGTCCCGGGGGCGGGTGCTGGTCGCCAACCAGGCCCTGGGGGACCTGCTGGGCCTTCAGATCCACAGCGGCGCCAGCTATCGCGAACAACTCGAGGGTCGCGTGACCTGGTTCAAGGATAACAGGCCTGTGCCTTGGGATCAACTGCCTTCGGAGCGAGCACAACGGGGAGAGACCGTCCGCGGGGCCCAATTGACCATCCAGCGCCCCGACGGCAGCCGGCGCGATATCCTGATCAATGCGCGCCCCCTGCGCGATGCCGACGGCAACATCGAAGAGATTGTGGTCGTCGTCGCCGATATCACGCCTCTGAAAGACCTGGACCGGGCCAAGGACGAGTTTATCTCCATCGCCGCCCACGAGCTGCGCAACCCTCTGGCCGGGCTCAGGGGCTACACCGAGCTACTGCTCCGCGAGGCGGACCGAGAAGGGTTCAGCAATGAAACCCGCCGCCGGCTGAACACTATCAAGGGCCTGGCCGACAGCCTCAACGAGATGATCGGCCGCCTGCTGGAGGTCAGCCGCTTCGACGTAGGCCGCTTTGAGCTGGTGCGCCAACCGACCGACATCGTGGCCCTGGCGCGCGAGGTGCGTGACGCCCTGCAAACGACCACGACCGCTCACGAACTCACGCTGGAGGCCCATCCCGACCAGATTGTAGGTGATTGGGACCCCAGCCGCCTGCGCCAGGTGCTCAACAACCTGGTCGGCAATGCCATCAAGTATGCTCCAGACGGCACAGTCGCCATCCGCCTGATCCAGGAGGATGGGCAGGTCGATGTTTCGGTCAGCGATCAGGGACCCGGCATTCCCCCCGACCAGATACCGCACCTGTTCGAGCGCTTCCGCCAGGCTGGGGCCACCGCCGCCCAGCGAGCCGGCGGGCTCGGGCTGGGGCTCTACCTGGCCCGGCGCATCGTCGAGGCCCACGGCGGCCGCATCGGCGTGCAAAGCCGGGTGGGGCAGGGCAGCACGTTCTGGTTTACCCTGCCCCTGCGCCCCGAACAGCCGGCCCATGAGCCGAGCGCGAACCTGCTGGCCCAGGCGCAGCCGGGCTGAGCCCAGCTTCGCGCCGCCTGTTGGGCCCGCTCGTGGCAGGCGTACTGCTCTCGGCGACCATCGAGGCACTGCAGCTGCTGCCGGCCATCTCGCACATCTGCACCCTTGAGGACGTCATGGCCAACGCGGCGGGCACGGCCGCCGCGTTGGCCTGCGGCGGCGCCATCCTGGCGATAGAGGCCATCCGGGCGCTCAAGGATTCGTGATGACCTCCGCCGTGCGCACCGGCGCTGGGCCGGTCGCGGGCCTGCCGCCATTGGGCAGGGCCTGCAGGAAAAAGACCAGGATGAGCAGGCACACCACGGCTCCGGTGCCGGCAATGGCCAGCAGCCAGGACCACCCAGGGCGCGGACGCAGGCGCCAGGCCAGGAAGACCGCCGCCGCCAAGGGCGCGAACAGGCCTAGAAGGGCCAGGGTCCAGCCCAGCACCTGCAGCCAGGGTGATGTCCCTCCGGTCGCTCCCGCAGGCCCCGATACCACCGGCCCGGAGCGGTAGGCGGCCAGGCCCACGCTCAGCACCAGCGCCAAGCCCAGGGGCGGGATCAGCGTCGCGATCACCTTATCGCGTGTGCGCCAGCGGGCCGAGAGCCAGGCCAGCAGGAGCCCCAAGGGCCAGAAGAGGACGGTGAAGATAATCGCCGCCACCGCCAGCAGGTCCGGGCTCCGCGCCGGGGCCGGCAGGCCCAGCTTCTCGCGCTCCTCCGCGGCCAGCGCCGCCGGCTCGCCCAGCCGCTGCAGGATCGCCTGCAGGTCGGCCTGCGTCTGGCCGGAGGCAGCCCAGGCCTCCTCGATATGGCTGCGCACATCCTCCAGCAGCTCCTGCCGGGCCTCCCGCGGTGCATCGTCCAGCTCCCGGGCCAGCCGCCGCAGGTAGCCGTCGACCAACCGCTGCCTGTCTCGCTCGTTCACAACATGCCTCCTTGCTCCAGAAACGTATCCACAGCGCGGACAAAGACTCGCCACTGCTCGCGGAACTCGGCCAGGGCCGCTTCGCCAGCCGGTGTGAGGCGGTAGTATTTGCGCGGCGGCCCGGAGGTCGACTCGCGCCACTCGGTCGCCACCAACCCCTCGCGCCGGAAGCGGCTCAGGATCGGGTACACTGTCCCCTCGCTGACGAGCATGCCGTGCACACTCGAAAGGACCTGCACCAGCTCATAGCCGTACCGCTCGCGCCCGGCCAAGAGCGCCAGGATGCAGTACTCGACCGCACCTTTGCGCATTTGGGTGATGAGCCCCTGATTGTCTGCCATATGAGTATTGTACCACCAATTACCTTGTAATGCAAGGTAGAGACAAACTTTTAGGGGTGTGGGGTGGATGCTGATGCGCTTTGCCCTCTGCGGAGGGCAAAGCGCATCAGCATCCACCCCACACCCGCAGAGAAGGAACCTTTGCTGGGCCCCCTGCGTCCCATACCTGAGACGATGCCGCGTGCCTGGAGGCTGCGAACCCGGCTACTCGATGCCGGTGAACAGGTCGTTCTCACGCAGCCCCGGCTCCGGCGGCGGGTAGGCGCGCATGAAATGATCGGTTCCCCCCAACAGGCGCTGCACCCAGCGCAGCAGCCCCTGCCTCAGCGAGGCGCCCCCCAACTGGCTGGCATGGCAGCGGGCCGCGGCCTCCTTGCGGGCCGCCACCCGGCGGTAGCTGATGCGGGCATGGGTGGGGAAATCCCCCTCGGCCAGCAGGGCGGCGAAATCGATATCGTGGTTGCGGCCGAGGCGGTGCGGGTCCCGGCCCAAGAGCGACATGACGCGCACGGTAAAGCGCATAAAGCCCCTGGGCATGGTGTGGAAATACAGCTTCTGGGGCTGGTATGGCGGTAGCCCGTCGTTATGGCTCGGATCCCCTGCGAGATGAAACGCCTCGACCGTGGCCCTGTGGATGGCGATGTGATCTGGATGGCGATAGCCGCCGATGGGGTCAAAGGTCAACACGACCTGCGGGCGCAGCGCGCGGATGTGGTGCGCCACCTGCGCAGCGACGCGCTCAAGCGATTGCGCCGCCAGGGCGTTGGGGTGATGGTTATCGGGCGAGCCGGGCATTCCCGAATCGCGGTAGCCCAGGAAATGCACACCCGCGAGGCCGAGCTGCCTGGCGGCGCAGGCCAATTCGGCTTCCCGCAGCTCCGCCATGGAGTGATACCTCTGGAGCAGCTCAGCGGGCGCTTCGCCCACCTCGCCCCGCGTGGCGCAGACGAGATGCACGGCCACGCCGCGCCGGGCATAGAGGGCCAATGTGCCGCCCATGCCGAAAGACTCGTCATCCGGGTGGGCCAGGACGGCGAGGATTACTTGATTTTGCATTGTCACAGTATGAGTCTGTTCCTTCTCCGAAAAAGCGCGATATGGCGATACGGAGTATAATGCCCCACAACATGATGAGGCAAATGCTGTTGTCAGCACACATGGAGGAATGATAAAGTGACTCGTGCTTCCAAGCGGCTGCTCGCCCTGCAGGGGCGCATGCAGGAGGCGAATGTAGACCTGGTCGCGATCGGCCCTACGGCCAACATGCGGTATCTGCTGGAATTCGCGCCCCACGCCGATGAGCGGCTGTGCCTGCTCCTGGTCAGCCGGCAGGCCACACGCATGGTCGTGCCTCGCCTGAACCAGGACAGTATCGCCGCCCAGACCGATGTCGAGCTTGCCGGCTGGGCCGACGCTGACGGCCCCGAGGAGGCCGTGCGCCGCGCGCTGGCCGGCATGCCTGCGCCTCGCTCCGTGGCGGTTGACGGGGCCATGCGGGCGGATTTCTTGCTGCACCTGCAACAGGCGGTCACGGCCGAGCAGATGCTGCCGGCTGACACCCTGCTCGTCCCCCTGCGCCAGCGCAAATCGCCTGCGGAGATCGAGGCCCTGGCGCGCGCTGCCGCACAGGCCGACCGGGCCATGCAGGCCGCCGTCGAGGCGGCCCGGCCGGGCGCCACCGAGGCCGAGGTGGCCTGGGCGGTCGAAGCCGCCTTTCGGCAGGACGGCGCGGAGAGCGTTGACTTTTCTATGGTTTGCTCCGGGCCCAACAGCGCCTACCCCCACCACCATTCCGGCGACCGCCACTTGCAGAGGGGCGATGCCGTCATCATGGACATCGGCGCCACCCTCGGCGGCTACAAGTCCGATATCACGCGCACAGTGCACCTGGGGCAGCCCTCGGCCGAGTTCCGGCGCGTCTATGCGGCGGTGCTCGAGGCCAATCGGCGCGCGACGGCGGCAGTGCGCCCGGGTGCGAGCGCCGGCGAGGTGGACCGCGCTGCGCGCAGGGCGCTGGAAGCGGCCGGTTACGGGCCCAACTTTGTGCACCGCACCGGCCACGGCATCGGCCTGGAAGTGCACGAGGCGCCCTACATCATGGCCGCTAGCCCGCTCGCCCTGGAGGAAGGGATGGCCTTCAGCATCGAGCCCGGCGCCTATTTTGTGGGCCAATTCGGCGTGCGGATCGAAGACATCGTCGTCGTGACCGGCTCGGGCGTGCGCACCCTCACCGGGTTTGACCATGAGCTGATTGTGAAGGACTGATCTGCATGTTAGGCCGAACTCTTCCTTCGCATCATCGCATCCCGGGACATCGCTAAAGCCGCTTCCCGGAAGCCATCTGGCGCCCTAATCTCGCGCCACGATTTGAAAACGGCGTCCTTCATGCTGAAGCCATTCTTTCCACGGCGGAAGATCCAAAGTCCTTCTGTCGCAGCCAGCGCCATACCACGCGACTGCAGTGCGTACGACTTACACTGGCGGTAGGCGTCCGTCAACTGCTGCTCGGTCGCGATGCGAAGCTTAGCCTCGATGATGAAGGCAGCGGACTCTTCACCGCGCCCGGTGTGAGGCAGCAGCGCATAGTCCGGGAAGACGCGCTCGCCTCGGCCCATCCGGACCGGCATTCCACGAAGCCAGTCAGAATCTTTGTACCCGAGCGCCCTCAGGAGAGGCTCGAGAAGAAGCGCTTCGACATCGCGCTCGGTGGTAAGTGACACGTCGCTCGGCAAATCGGGGCGGCGTGGACGTGGCAAGCTGGAGACATCACATCCTCTCGCCGACAACAGGTGCAAGAGAGCGTCATACTCATCGGCGGTGAGGGGTTTGCCACTCGCACCTACAAGTGACGCCCTGACGCTGGGATTCTTCCCAAGGACAGGATCGTCGCGGATGGCGGAGAAGCATAGCTCTGGAAAAGGACCACACGTATTTGCTGAACTTCATGGCGCTCTCGTCGTCCTTCGGTTCAGGTCATACCCCAGAAGCGCCTCTTCTGCCCATCTACATGTTGAGAGCAAACCCGACCGCGTAGGTGCCATCAATCAGGATTCGAACTCGCTCCTGGATATGCCGGATTGGCGGATGATTGATTGCAGTGTGCCAACACGCAACTCGGCATGGTCCGGAACCGGTACGGTGATGGTGGTATCAGAGAGGCGTTTCTGCATCGCAATATGGCTGCCACGCTGATGTACTTGCACAAAGCCGTGACGCGCAGGAATAGCACAGACCTGTTTTCCGGAGAGGATGCGAAGCTTACCCAACCGCAACCTCTACGCGTGTTACGTACACTTCTTCGTGCAAGCGTTCCCGGATCTCTTCCGGCGAAGCGCACTCGAAAAACAACGTCAGTGCTTCGCGCAGGTTCTCACGAGCCTGCTCGATGGTATCTCCCTGGCTGGCAATATCAAGCTCCGGACAAAGTGATACGTAACCTGTATCCTCACGTTCGATAATAGCAGTAAGCTGCTTTTGCATAGTGTTTATCCCTCCCTACGCTCATTATAACCGAACTGCCATCTGCAGGCGAGTCAGCCAGGTCCATTTTGTCGTTGCGATGGACCCTCCCTTCAGCAACGCTTGGATCTCGCACAAATGCCGACCAACCGCGACAACCTGCCTTGTTACGCCCCATTTCGGCAACAAAAAACTACAGGTAGTAGCCACTCGATTGAGCACCACTACCTGTAGTAGGAGAGCGGGAGACGGGATTTGAACCCGCGACAGCCTGCTTGGAAGGCAGGAGCTCTTCCGCTGAGCTACTCCCGCGTGAGTCGGGGCGAGAGGACTTGAACCTCCGACATCAGCGTCCCAAACGCTGCGCGCTACCGGTCTGCGCTACGCCCCGTACGAATACCAGTATATGCGGAAAAGGGCCCGCGGTCAAGCGCGCGCTGGGCGCGCCGGCATCTCCAATTGACGCCCTTCTGACTTTCCGGTAGAATAGCGGCCTGCCGTTCTTCCGCTGCCCACCCATGAGGAGCCGCCATGTCTCCCAACGACCAGTCCGATCGCGCCATTCTGCAGCGCATTGCGCGCCGCGTTATGCTCGAGCGGGGGTTGCGCCCCGACTTTACCAGCGCCGCCCTCGCCGAGCTCGCCGGGATCAACGCCCCCGCCTCGCTCAAGGGCAAATCCGTCCGTGACCTCCGGGGCCTCCCCTGGTGCTCGATTGACAATGACGATTCGCTCGACCTCGATCAGATCACGGTCGCCGAGGGCCTGCCGGGTGGCCAGGCGCGCATCCGTGTCGCCGTGGCCGATGTCGATGCCCTCGTTCCGGCCGGGTCCGCGCTCGACGAGCAGGCAGGGCACAACACCGTTTCGGTCTACGCCGCCGGCGGCACCTTCCCCATGCTTCCGGATAAGCTCTCCACCAACCTCACCTCCCTCAACGCCGGCGTGGATCGCCTGGCCATCGTGATGGAGATGGTCATTGGGGCGGATGGCTCCCTGCAGGACTCGGACGTCTACCAGGCCATTGTCCACAACCACGCCAAGCTGGCTTACAACAGTCTGGGGGCCTGGCTAGAGGGGCGGGCCGAGCCGCCGCAGGCCGTAAAGGCCGTCAAAGGGCTGAGTGAGAACCTGCGCCTGCAAGACCGCGTCGCCCAGAGCATGAGAATGCTCCGCCACGAACACGGCGCTCTGTACCTGGAGACCATCGAGGCGCAGCCGATCTTTGAGGGGGATACCGTCCGGGCGCTAGTCGCGCGTACCACGAACCGGGCCACCCAGCTCATCGAGGATTTCATGATCGCGGCCAACCGTGTGACCGCCCGCTACCTGGAGAGCAAACAGTGGCCCTCCATCCGCCGCGTGGTACGTGTCCCCAGGCGTTGGGAACGGATCGTTGAGATCGCCGCGGAGTATGGCGCCCGGCTTCCTACCCGCCCCGACTCGCGGGCCCTGAACGACTTTTTGACGGAGCAGAAGGTGGCCGACCCGCTGCGGTTTCCCGACCTATCGCTGGCGGTGATCAAGCTCCTCGGCAGCGGTGAGTATGTCGCCCAGGCGCCGGAAGATGCTCCCCTGGGGCACTTTGGCCTGGCCGTCAAAGACTATACCCATTCCACGGCCCCCAACCGCCGCTATAGCGACATCATCACCCAGCGACTGCTCAAGGCCGCCCTGGCCGGAGCGTCCTTGCCCTACAGTGAGGACGAGCTGGCCGACCTCGCCGCGCACTGCACCGAGGTCG
>DAOTVS010000356.1:0-3882 GCA_034436375.1 Anaerolineae bacterium
GGCATGTCCGGCCGCCCCGCGGGGCGGCCGGACATGCCTGACCCCTTTCCCGGGTTGAGGCCGGGCGGCAGCGTGGCAGAATGGCCGGCTGCAACCCGGGCGGCGGATACGCATCCAGGATGCACCCGGGCCGCCCATAAACTTGACATGGCATCCCCCTAACAGGTATAATATCGGTCTTGACAGGCCGACCACAGCTCGGTCGTGGCCGCTGGCCCGTTGCTTGTCCCTTTTCGAGGGAAAACCCTGCACCGGATAGACCTAGCTTATGGATGGAGTGTAAACGATGCCAAAGACCAAGCGAACGTGGCAGCCGAGGAAGCGTCGTCGGGTACGCGTCCATGGCTTTTTGCAGCGGATGAGCACCCGCGGTGGGCGCAATGTGCTCAAAGCCCGGCGCTTGAAGGGCCGCAAGCGGCTGACCGTGTAACGGCCAGCCAGAGGCCCTGTGACGATGGGATGAAGCGACTCTATCGCCTGACGCATAGTGCGGATTTCGCGCGCTTGCGTAAGCAGGGCCAGTCTTGGGCGCACCCACTCTTGATCCTTTCGATGGATCGCAACGATTTGGAGTGGTCGCGTTTCGGGTTCATCGTCAGTCGTCGTATCGGCAAAGCGGTGGTGCGGAACCGGGTCAAAAGGCAACTGCGCGAGGCGATCCGCCATCATCTGGAGGAATTCCCCCGGGGGTGGGATGTGGTCATCATCGCACGGGCACCGATTGCCGAGGCCCGGTTCGCAGAGATCGAGAACGCGGTAATGCGGATGCTCGCACGGGCACGCTCATGGGCTTGCGCGCGGGAGCGTGGAGCGGCTGTCCAAGAGTAACCTTTTGGGAGAATCTGGTTTGAAACGCTTGCTTTTGTGGGCGATCAGAGGCTACCAGCGCGTCATTTCGCCTGCTTTGCCGCCGAGTTGCCGTTTTGTGCCCTCTTGTTCGGAATATGCCTGGCAGGCCATTGACCGTTACGGGCCGCTGCACGGTAGCTGGCTGGCAGTGAAGCGGGTACTGCGCTGCCACCCATTCCATCCGGGCGGGTACGACCCCGTTCCCTGAGGGGATGGGCGTGCGGCGTTTGGCAAGTCGGCCGTGTAGGGAGGACTAGTCTTTGGGCAAGTATGCGTGGAAGGGCGCTATGGCCCTTCTTCTTTTGCTTGTGGCCGTCGCCGTGACCGGCTGTGGGCCGCAACTAGCCGACGGCGGTTGGTCGGCGCTCAACGCAGATTCATCGTCAGTATACGTCGGCTTGAACACAGGCAAGATGACGGCGCTCGCTGCCGACAATGCCCAGGTCCGTTGGACGTTCCCCGCGGGGAATGACCGTCTCGCCAACTTTTATAACGCACCGGCCCTGTCGCAGAACCTGCTGATTTTCGGCGCGTCAGATTCCACCGGCCGTATCAACAAGGTCTATGGCCTTGACCCGGCTACGGGGCAGCAGCGCTGGGAATTTGATGGGGTGAAGGATACCGTCGTCGGCAATCCATTGCTGGACAACGGCACCGTTTATGTCACCTCGGCGGACCACAATGTCTATGCCCTTGATACGCAGAACGGCCAGCCCCGTTGGACATTCACGACCGAGAACTGGGTCTGGAGCGGTGTGGTGCGCGATGGCGACCGCTTGTTCTTTGGCGGAATGGACAAGAGCATTTATGCCCTGACCACCGGTGGCCAGCAGGTCTGGCGCTTCCAGACTCAGGGCGCAGTGCCCGGCACACCCGCTGTGGCGGGTGGCATGGTTTACGCTGGTGACCTGTCGAGCACACTCTATGCGCTGAATGAGCAAACCGGGCAACAAGTCTGGCAGTTCAAGGCCAGCAACTGGTTCTGGGGGCAGCCCGCTGTTGTCAATGGCATAGTCTATGCGCCGTCACTGGATAACAGGCTGTATGCCCTCGACGCCAAAACCGGCGCCAAGGTCACCAGCTTTGCCAACCAGGGAACATTTACCGCCCAAGGCGCACTGCGCGCCGATGTGGTGTACGCCGATGGCACCCTGTATGTTGGCTCCGAGGATCAGAAGCTCTATGCCCTGGATGCGACAACTGGAGCGCCCCGCTGGACCTATGATGCCGGCGGGCCGATCCTGTCGACGCCGATCATCGTAAACGGCACGCTCTACGGCAGCACGTCCAACGGCAAGGCGTTTGCTCTGGACGCCAAGACGGGCAACCAGCGGTGGGTTTACCCACAGCCCGCAAACAAGTAATAAGGAGTACCGGGTGATCGGGCAGATCTTTAACACCATCCTGCTGCAGCCGTTCTTGAACGCGCTGCTGATTCTGTACCAATTCCTGGGCCATAACTATTTCCTGGCGATTGCGGTGCTCACCATCATCCTGCGCTTGATCACGCAACCCTTGATGGCGAAACAGCTCAACTCGACCAAGAGAATGAACGATCTGCAGCCCCAGCTCAAAGAGCTGGAGAAAAAGTACGGCAACGATAAAGAGCGCATGGCCCAGGAGCAGATGAAGCTGTACAAGGAAAATGGCATCAACCCCATGGCGGGCTGCCTGCCGACCTTGCTGCAGTTTCCGATCTGGATTGCACTTTACCAATCCATCATTCAGACGCTGGGCCGCAGCCCGCTGCAGTTTCTGGCGTTGTCGAAGCACATCTACAGCCTGGGGATTTTCGCCGGGCTGCCGTTGCTTGTCCCGCTGGCCAGCAAATTCCTGTGGCTGAACCTGGCCCTCCCTGATCCATATTACGTGCTGCCGATCCTCACCGGGATCACGATGTGGGTGCAGCAAAAGATGATGACACCGCCCTCGACTGGCGAGCAGGCCAATTCGACCCAGGCGCAGATGAGCCAGTCGATGGCTGTGACGATGCCGCTCATGTTCGCTTTTATCACCATCAACCTGGCCTCAGGTCTGGCGCTGTACTTTGTCATCTCTAACCTGGTGGGTATCGCCGTGCAATACTTCATGACCGGCTGGGGCAGCCTCCTGCCAAAGCGTGCCGCACCCGTCGCAGTAGCGGTAGAAACGGCTGCTCCTGTGCAAAAGGGGACGAAGAGTGGAAGCAGGAAGAAGAAGCGTTGAGGGTCGTGGCAAGACGGTCGATGATGCTATCCTTGACGCTCTGACCAAACTGGGGGCGAGCCGGGAGGCGGTCGATATTGAGGTCCTGAGCGAAGGCTCCCGTGGGGTTTGGGGCATTGGCGCGGAAGATGCGCGCGTGCGGGCGGCGCTCAAGGGCAAGCCCGCAGCCCCCCCCAAACCCGCGGCCCCGCCCAAACCCGCCCGGGCGGCCGCTGGCGCTCCGGCGCCCGCAGCCGTGGCGGAACGCCCGCGCCCGCCCGAGGAGCCGGAGCTCCCGGCCAACGCATCAGAGGCGGAGATCGGCCGCCACGTGGTAGCCACCCTCCTGCGCAAGATGGGGATTCAGGCCGAGGTCGCTATTGTCGAGGCCCCTCCGGCAGAGCCTGAGACCGAGCCGACGACCGTGCTCGATATTCGGGGCGATGATCTGGGCATCCTGATCGGTCGTCGTGGTGAGACCCTGCGCGATCTGCAGTTCATCACGCGCCTGATCGTGAGCCGCAAGGTCGGTCACTGGCCAAACCTGGTGGTGGACGTCGAGCAGTATCGCCAACACCGGGAAGAGGCGCTGACACAGCTGGCCAAGCGTATGGCCGATAAGGTTCGCCTCACCCGGCAGCCAATGCCTTTGGAGCCCATGCCGCCCAATGAGCGGCGTATTATCCACCTGACCCTGCGCGACAGCCCTTACGTCATGACCGAGTCGACCGGCGAGGGCGAGGCGCGCAAAGTCGTTATCATGCCCAAGCCCTAAGGGCCGATCATTATCGACCGGGCAATGCCGAAGGAACGGCCCGCGGCGGGGATGAGGGGATTTGGGGATAATCA
>DAOTVS010000357.1:0-2436 GCA_034436375.1 Anaerolineae bacterium
AAGAATCGGGCCAGTGCTTCGTGGCAGCTGGTCAATGGCCTGAAGAAGAAATACATCCTCATGTTGACCGCCACGCCCGTGCAGAATAACCTGGATGAGCTCTACAACCTGATCACCATTCTCAAGCCGGGGCAACTCGCTACGCCGCGCGAGTTTCGGCGCCAGTTTGTGGTGCAGGGCGATCCCCGCTTGCCCAAGAACCGGGGCCGCCTGCGTGAGTTGTTGGCCGATGTGATGGTGCGGCATAGCCGTAGCCGGATCAGCGTCCCGCTGCCGCCGCGGCGTGCCCACACCGTACGCCTGAGCCTTGCGCCTGAGGAGCGGTCTCTTTACGATGATGTGAGCACGTTCGTGCGTGAGCAGCTTGCCGATGGGCAGCCTTCGGAGCGGCGTTTCACCTTGCAGCTTCTGCAACGGGAGATTGGCAGCTCATCCGCGGCCGCCGTTTCTACCCTGCGCAGCCTGGCTCAGCGGGAGGGTTCCGCAGGGCAGCGGCAGGCGCTGGCGAGCCTCGCGGAGCGCGCTGCCGGGCTGCAGGCCTGGTCTAAGGCAGCCGCGCTGGATAAGCTGCTCCGCTCCGGCTTTCTGGCCGATCCGAGCGAGAAGGCCATCATCTTTACCCACTTTCGCGCCACCCTCGATCTATTGGCTGAGCGGCTGCGGGGCATGGGCGTTGACGTCTCGGTCTATCATGGGCAATTGACGATGGCCGAGAAGGATGAGGCTATCCGCCGCTTTGAGGGCGGTGCGCGCATCCTCCTTTCCACTGAGGCCGCCGGCGAGGGCCGCAACTTGCAGTTCTGCCGCAACATGGTGAATTTTGATCTGCCCTGGAACCCACAGCGCATCGAGCAGCGCGTAGGCCGCATCCACCGCATTGGGCAGGTGCGCCCGGTAGAGATTTTCAACCTTTCGGCGGAAGGCAGTGTGGAAGACTATGTCCTTGATGTGCTCGATCGCAAGCTCAACATGTTCGAGCTGGTCATCGGCGAGATGGACATGATCCTGGGCCAACTGGGCGACGAGCGCGACTTTGAGGATATTGTCCTGGATGTGTGGGCCAGTGCGAGCACGGCCGAGGAAGCTGCCCGTGGTTTCGACCGTCTGGGCGATGAGCTGGTGAAGGCACGGCAACTCTATCGCCAGGCGCGTGACTATGATCAGGCGCTCTTTGGAGAGGACTTTGAGTGAGCTAAGCGAGTTTGTGCTCAGCCTGTACGAATCCCAGGGCGCCATTGTAGAGGCGCCCCGCTATGGCATCTACGAGGCGCTGCTGCCCGACGACCTGGCGGCGCGCCTAGATATCCCTGCACTGCAGCGCATCGTCTTTGACGAGCCGGGGCCGCCGGAGGAGGATGGCAAGCTTTACCTCACGCGGGGCCACCCTCTGATCGACCGGTTGGTAGAGTTGGTTCGCCAATCCCCGGCGCCGACGCAGGTGTACATCAACAACGTGCGCCTGGATAAGCGCGGCTTGCTGGCATTGGCCCGGCGCGCCCTGACCCTCTCCAACGCGCGCCTGGTCGAGGCGGAGCGTCAGGTAGAGGCGGCTGCCCTGTTTCACTATGTGCGTTTTACTTTCAAAGTAACCCTGACGACAGATGAAAAGCGCGAGCAGCTTGTATCCGTGACCCTGGATGCGCAGAACGGCTGGCGGGTGGATTGGGCGGCCATCGAGGCCGAGGCGACTCTCGAGGATGCCCCTGCCTTTGCGCATCTGTTGCCCGCATCCCCCATTTGGATTGCTGAGCAGGATCCCCTGTCACTGCCGGCGCTGCAGGGGCTGCTGGAGCGGGCGCGCTGTGCCGTGATTGAGGAATTGGCCCCGGTGATCGAGGCGGTGCAAAGGCGGGCGGCGCGCTACCTGGAGCTGGACCGCGCCCGCCTCGAGCAGTACTATGACGAGCTGGCGCATGACCTGGAGCGGCGCCTGCAACGCGCCGAATCCGATCGCCGGGCCACGCTGCAGGAAAAGCGGGCTGCCATCCAGACTGAGCGGCAGGCAAAACTGGCTGATGCCGAGACCCGCTACCGGCTGCGCATCGATCTGGAACTCGTTACGGCAGAGGTGATCGTGCAGCCCAAGCTGGCCCTGGAAGTCAAGATCGAGACCCGCGGCACGGCCATCCGGCGACGAGTGGTATGGGACCCGCTGTTGCACCGCATGGAGCCTCTGCGCTGTGACGTCTGTGGCCGGCCCGGAGTCACGCTGCATCTCTGCAGCGGTGGCCACCTGGCGCACGGCGAATGCCTTTTGGAGCAGCAGTGTGTCGAGTGCAAGCGGGAGTACTGTCGCCTCTGCGGTGAGCAGATGGGCGCCTGTGCCGTGTGCGGTCGCCCCGTCTGCCTGCGCAGCCTGGTGCGCTGCCCACAGTGCGGGCGCGGCACCTGTGCTACACATCGCGGCCTGTGCCACGCAGCAGGTGGCCAGCCGGC
>DAOTVS010000358.1:0-14785 GCA_034436375.1 Anaerolineae bacterium
AGAAGGAGCCCCGAGCAAAATGGCGTCTGCTCGCACTCATTTGCGGCCCTCCGTTGCCGGCCTCCTCGTGACCGCGCTGCTCACCCTCTGCCTCACCGCCGTGCCGTCTGTGCAAGCTGCCGGGAGCACTTTATACCTGCCCGTCGTGCAGGGCGGCGCAACTCCTACGCCCGATCCCAGCAGCCCCTATTATCAGGGCGAGTTCGGCTATGGCATCAACACCGCCTTCAATGATGTGAATACCCAGGCCGCGGGGCTGGGCTTCGGCTATGTCAAGTGGTATGTCAGTTGGGCGACCTACGAGCCCAGCAAGGGCCACTACTTCTGGAATGACGCCGCGGAGGGAAGGTCCCTCACCAACGCCGTCAACAAGGCGCGCGCCGCCGGGATGCGCATCATCATCCGCGTGGATACGCCCCCGGCGTGGGCGGCTGACGGCTCGGGGAACCGCCCGCCGCGCAACCCGGCCGATTTCGGCGACTTTATGGGGGCGCTGGCCGGCTATCTGCACGGGCGCGTGGCTGCCTATGAGCTCTGGAACGAGCCCAACCTCAGCTGTGAATGGGGCAACAGTGCGCCCAGCCCTGAGCGCTATGTCGATCTGCTCAAAGCGGCCTACCCCAAGATCAAGGCCGCCGACCCGCACGCCCTGGTGCTCACGGCGGGCCTGGCCACCACCGGCGGCGACGGCGGCGTCACTGCGCTCGATGACCTGCAGTTCATCCAGCGCATGTACGCGGCCGGCGCCAAGGATTACTTTGACGGGTTGGGCTCGCACCCTTACGGCTTTGCCTCGCCGCCCGATACGCGCAACCCCGGGGACGTCCTCCACTTCCAACGTGCTGCAGACCAGTATGCCGTCATGGTGAGCCAGGGCGACGGCGGCAAGAAAGTGTGGGCCACCGAGTTTGGCTGGCTGCTCGACCCCAGCGCCTATGGGCACCCGGAGTATCTGAGCAGCCCCCTCTGGAATGGGCGACAGTGGCAAAAGGTCTCGCCCCAGACGCAGGCCGACTATCTGGTGCGCGCCTTCCAGTATGCCCACGCCAACTGGCCGTGGATGGCCGTAATGTGCGTCTTCAACCTCGATTTCGACACGGTGAGCTGGAACAACCCGGCGGACCCTATGTGCTGGTATTCGATCCTCAACCCCGACAAGTCGCCGCGCCCGGCGTATAGCGCCCTACAGGCCATGCCCAAACCCACGACCAGGTAAGTGGCGGCGGCCGCCGGCTTTCGTGCTTCACATCGATGCCAACACCGCTCCTGGGGCCAGGGCCAGTTCTTGGCAATGCAGGAAGCCCGGCTGCCGCCAGGATTGCCCGCTTTTGAGGCACATGCATCCGGCTATTTCCCTTGTATTCTACCGGCAAGTGAGCTATAATACTGAGCAGGAGGCCTTGGCCATGCATTTGCGCGTGGTGTCAAGGCCTTCCCGGTGTACGGCTGTCAGGGTCACAACACACTTGCGTGAATCTCCTGACAGTGGTATACTATAAGCAGCTTATCCTCCGTCGAAAAGTGGGTTCCGCCCCACTTTTCTGCTTAATGGGGGCTGGTTGGAGGATAGGGCCGGTAGGAAACCTGGAGGATCGTGGTTCGGTATGAAAAGTGAGTTCGCAATCGCTCTGAGTCAGATATGTGCAGACCGAAAGCTGCCAGAAAATGTCATTCTGGAAGCAATCGAGGCTGCACTCGTTTCTGCCTACAAGCGCGACTTTGGCTCGCAGCAGAACATTAGCGTGGTACTCGACCCGCGGACGGGCCGGGCGCGTGTGTTTGCTGAGAAAGAGATCGTAGAGCATGTGGAAAACCCACATGTACAGATCTCGCTGGCCGATGCGCGCCGTCTGGATGCCATGGCAGAACTTGGCGGGACGATGCGCATCGAGACCACGCCACAGAATTTCGGCCGGATTGCCGCACAGACAGCCAAGCAGGTCGTGCTGCAGCGTATCCGTGAGGCTGAGCGAGACATCCTGTTCGGTGAGTTCCAGGAGCGTGAAGGCGAAATGGTGACCGGCACGGTGCGCAATATTGACTCGCGCACGGGCAACATTACCCTGAACCTGGGGCGCGCCGAAGCCGTGCTCCCACACAACGAGCAGATTCCGGGCGAGAGCCACCGGCTGCACGATCGCATGAGAGCTTATGTGGTCAAGGTTGACAAGGGCAGCCGTGGACCCGAGATTACTGTCTCGCGCGCGCACCGCAGCTTTCTGCGGCGCCTGCTCGAATTGGAAGTGCCCGAGATCGCCAACGGTACGGTAGAGATCAAGGCGATTGCCCGCGAGGCCGGGCAGCGCTCCAAAGTCGCCGTCGCCGTGGTGCAGCAGGGCGTGGACCCGGTAGGCTCTTGCGTGGGTATGCGCGGTCAGCGCATTCAGAATGTAGTCAACGAGCTGAATGGCGAAAAGATCGATGTTGTGGAATGGTCGCCCGATGTGGCGACATTTATCGCCAACAGTTTGAGCCCGGCCAAGGCCACGTATGTGCGCCTCAATCCGGATGAAAAGACGGCGGTCGTCGTTGTGCCCGACCGCCAATTGTCGCTGGCCATCGGCAAGGAGGGGCAGAATGCCCGCCTGGCAGCCAAGCTGACCAACTGGCGCATTGATATCAAGAGCGAGACGGTCGCTGCTGAAGAAGCGGCCCGCCGCGCCGAGGAAGAAGTGCTGCAGGCTGAGCGCGCCGCTGAGCGCGCCGCCAAGGCGGCGGCTGCCCAGGCCTTGCTGGCCGAGGCCGAGGCTACGCTCGCGGCTGAGGAAGAGGCTGCGGCAACCGAGCCGCAGCCGGTCGAATTGATTGAAACCGAGGCGCCGCGGGTGGAAACGCCGGCCGCCGAGGTCCCTGCAGCTGCCGAAGCCGTGCAGCCCGAGCAGGTCGAAGCGCAAGCCGAGGCCCAGCCCGAAGCCACACAGCCGCCTGCTGTGCAAGTCACAGAGCCGGAAGCAGCCCCCACAGCGGAGGCTTTTGAGCCCGAGGCTGTCGCGCCGGCAGAAGCGCCCACAGTGATCGAGGCCGCTGTGGAGGAGATCACGCCATTGTGGGTGCCGGAAGAGGAACTCGAGGCTGACGAAGATGGCGACAACGGCATGAGGCGCAAGGCTAAGAGCAAAAAGGGGAAACAGCGCCGCCGTATTCTCGAGTTCGATGAGAACCTGAACACGGTGGTAGCCAGGCGCAAGCGCAAGCCGAGCCGTCAGCGCGACTATTACGATTACGATGAGTTTGAGGAGTAGCGCTTGCAGCGCTGCAGAGCAATATGGGACACAAACATGTGCCGCTGCGGACGTGCATCGCGTGCCGGCAAGTCCGTGCTAAGCGCGATATGGTGCGCGTGGTCAGGCCCCCGGCGGGCGGCCTGATGATCGACGATAGGGGCAAGGCAGCGGGACGCGGCGCCTATCTCTGCCGCAGTCGCCGCTGCTGGACCCTTGGTTTGAAGGAGGGACGCCTGGAGCATGCGCTCCGGGCGCCGCTCAGCGAGCAAGACCGGGAGTTGTTACGAGTCTACTGTGAACAACTTCCCGAGGATCAGCCGGAAGGTTGAAACCCGGCCGTTCTATGCATGACCGGGGAAGGAGTAGACGTCGCCTTGCACGCAAGGCAGAGGACCCTGAGGTGTGCGTAAGGCTGCCAGACGAACTGAATAGCTCAGCGTGGGATATCCTCGCGATGGGCAAGAGGGGGAGGAAATGGCGGTGATGTGAGGTTATCCGCACCGGTTATGTGATACCGGCCGCATCTCACCGGTCCGTTGTTTCCCCACGTGGCCCGTGCGCCAGGCTGTTGCAGGCCGAGACCGGCTGCGCTCAGCGGCGCCAGACCGCTCCATTTCCCCGGGTTGCTGCGCCAGCGTCTGTTACAGGCGCCAGCGTTCCCCCTCTACAGCTCATCTCTCTTGTGGATTCCCGCGGCAGTTCGTCCGACTCGATGACATGATGGCGGCAGTGAATCCTGGTTGCGCATCCGCGCAGACGGCAGGGTTTCTGTGCGCACGTCAGGTATTGATAAGGAGGGGGGGCTATCATGGCCGAACCAGAAAAGAAAGAGATGAATCACACGCCAGATTCCGGCACAGCCGGCGGCGATCAGGCCAATCGCGCTGGCGACGGCGGAGGCCGCTCGCATCATCGCGGGCGCCGGCGCGGCCATCGCGGCGGCGCCCAGCAGCATCCGCAGGCTGCCGAGCAGGCCGGGCAGCCACGGCCACAGGCAACAGGCCAACCGGCCAATCGACCTGCCGGGCAGGCCCCCAGCCGACCCGCCGGGCAGAACTCGAATCGGCCCACCGGGCACTCCCCGAACCGTCCCGCCGGGCAGAATCCGAATCGACCTGCTGGGCAGAACCCCAACCGTCCTGCCGGGCAGAACTCGAATCGACCCACCGGGCAAGGCGCGAACCGTCCCGCTGGACAGAGGCCGAACCGCCCCCCCAGCCATCCCGGCCCGCAGCAGCCGCCGCGTTCGCAGGGGCCGCGGCCCAACCCGCCCCGCCCTGCCAGCAGCGGCCGCCCCGCAGGGGCGCCCCGCGCCGCCGCCCCGGAAGCGCAGCCCGTCGCCCCTCAGGCGCCCGCTGCCGCGCTCGATCCGGTCAGTAACACGCTGGTGCTGCCCGAAATGTTGACAATCCGCGACCTGGCCACCATGATGCGCCGCTCTCCCATCGATATCATCAAGGAATTGATGAAGAACGGGGTGATGGCCAACATTAACCAGCAGATCGATTATGAGACCGCAGCCATCGTGGCCGAGGATATGGGCTTTGTCGTGGAGCATGAAAAGGCGCCCGAGCCCGAACCGGCCAAGGCCGTCGCAGTTGAAACCCGCAAAGGCGGCTACACCGAAGAGGAGTATGCCAGATTGCCGGTGCGCCCACCAGTCGTCACCGTGTTGGGGCACGTCGACCACGGCAAGACTTCGCTGCTCGATGCCATCCGGCAGACCAATGTGGTGGCCGGCGAGGTTGGCGGCATTACCCAGCACATCGGCGCCTATCAAGTGGAAAAGCAAGGCAAGTTGATCACTTTTCTCGACACCCCGGGCCATGAGGCTTTTACAGCGATGCGCGCCCGAGGGGCCAAGGTGACCGACATAGCCATCCTCGTGGTGGCTGCCGACGACGGCGTGATGCCGCAGACGCTGGAGGCAATCGATCATGCCCGGGCGGCCAATGTGCCTATCATCATCGCCCTGAACAAGATCGACAAGGAAAACGCCAACCCCGACTATGTGAAGCAGCAGCTGGCTGAGGTCGATCTGGTTGTGGAGGATTACGGCGGCCAGGTAATCTGCGTGCCGGTTTCGGCCAAGCAGAGGATCGGCATCGAAAACCTGCTGGAGATGGTGCTGCTGGTGGCCGAAATGGCCGACTTGCGGGCTAACCCGGACCGCGCAGCCAAGGGCACGGTGATCGAGGGCCGCCTCGACAAGGCGCGCGGCCCCATGGCCACGCTGCTCGTCGCCGACGGCACGCTCAGGACGGGCGATAACCTGGTGATCGGCGGCATTGCCGGCAAGGTACGCGCCATGTTCGACGACAAGGGCCAACGCATCGACGCGGCGCCTCCGGCCACTCCCGCTGCCGTCTTGGGCCTTCCCGACGTGCCAGAGGCCGGCATGCCGTTCGAGGTCGTGGCCGACGATCGCACCGCGCGCACCATGGCCGCCGATTATGCCCTGGCTCACAAGAGCAGTACCGAGCAGGCGCCGGCTCGGCCGGTGACCCTGGAAGAGTTCTATGCCCACGCCGCCGAGGGCAAGGTCAAGGAATTGAACCTGATCCTCAAAGCGGATGTGCAGGGCTCCATTGAGCCAATCGAGAACTCGCTCTCACGGTTGGGCGACGAGAACCTCAAGGCGCGGCTATTGCTCAAGGGAACCGGCAACATCACCGAATCCGATGTATCGCTGGCCATCGCATCGAACGCGATTATCATCGGGTTCAGCGTCCAGGTAGATCCCGCAGCCGCTCGCTTTGCCGAGGCCAACGGAGTAGATATCCGCATCTATGATATCATTTACCGTCTGACCGAAGACATCGAAAAGGCCCTCAAGGGCCTGCTCGAGCCCGTCTACCAGGATGTCACCATCGGCCATGCCGAAGTGCGCCAGACGTTCCACATTCCCAAGGTGGGCACGATCGCCGGCTCCATCGTGACCGACGGCACGGCCGCACGCAATGCGCGAGTGCGAGTGATGCGCGGCGGCAAGGAGATCTACGATGGGCGCGTCTCCTCGCTCAAACGCTTTACTGAGGATGTGCGCGAAGTCGCCACCGGTTACGAGTGTGGTGTGGGCATTGAAGGCTTTGATGCGCTAGAGCCCGGTGATATCCTTGAATTCTATAGAAAGGAACGGGTGAGCGGCTAGGAGGCTCACAGGGTCAGGCCTGACAGGTTGGCGAAACCTGCCAGGCCTGGAGCGATTTGGCCTTGCAGGCAGCTGCCCAAGAGGGAAATATGTCTACACGTCGTCAGCGCAAGGTCGCTGACCTGATCCAAGAAGAGCTGAGTGCTTTGCTCATGCGCAGGGTACATGATCCGCGGGTGGAGGGCGTCACGGTCACGGCGGTAGATGTCTCGGCCGACCTGCATTACGCCGATGTGCTCGTCACAGTACTGGGCGACGAAGAGAGAAAGAAGGAAGCGATCGCCGGTCTGAATGCGGCTGCAGGATTCTTGCGGCGCGAGCTGGCTCCCTCCCTCAATCTGCGCTACATGCCCGAGTTGCGCTTCCATATCGACCGCTCTTATGAACGGGGGGCGCGCATCGATGCGTTGCTCGAGGAAATTGCTGCCAAGGAACATCCGGAAGAGTCCAAAGGAAATGAGTCTTGAGGTTCTGCTGCAGCAGGCAAAACGGCCGCTGCTGGTCTGTCATGTTACGCCCGATGGTGATGCCATCGGATCACTGCTGGGCCTGGGCTGGGCTATGAAAGAGCTCGACAAGCACCCGACCCTGGCCTGCGCTGACCCGGTGCCCCCGGACCTGGCTTTCCTGCCCGGTGCGAGCGACATTGTTGCCTGTGCCCGCGGAGATGAGGACCTGATTGTAGCCCTCGATTGTGCCGATGCGCAGCGTATGGGCAGCCTCTATGATGCCAACACAGCCGCGCACGTGGGCCTGGTCAACATCGACCATCATATTACCAACACGGGCTATGGTGCCGCGCAGTTGGTTGAGCCCAAGGCATCCTCAACGGCCCAAATCGTCTATCATCTGCTGCGGCGCCTGGGCTGGCCGCTCACACCGTGGGCAGCGACCTGCTTACTGACCGGCGTGATCACCGACACACGATCCTTCCGCACCAGCAATACGGATGCGGCCGCCCTGCGCACTGCAGCAGAGTTGGTCGAGGCCGGGGCGCCGCTGGCGGAGGTCAATGAGCAGCTCAACCACGGCCTCTCGCTGGGCGTCATCGCCCTGTGGGGCAGAGTCTTGGGCCAGGTGCACTATGAAGAGGGTGTGGTGTGGGCCGAGATCAGCCATGAAACGCTGGTTGCCTGCGGCCTGGACGGATCCGATACAGGCGGCCTGGTCAGCTTTTTGGCCAGCGCTCGCGAGGCTCGCGCAGCCGTGCTGCTCTGTGAGCGTGAGCCCGGCCGCATCGAGGTAGGGTTGCGCTCCGTGCCAGGGCTCGATGTCTCTGCTGTCGCCAAGGCTCTGGGCGGCGGCGGCCACCCGCAGGCTGCAGGCTGCACACTACACGGATCACTCAATGCGGCGCATGACCGGGTAGCGCTGGAGCTCAAGCGTGTGCTCCACGCCTACCGTGAGCCATTTGCACCGTCAATGGGGGATAGTCATGTCACCAGATCCCTGCCGCTGTCCTCATCCTGATTGCGGCGCCGGTGGCTGTGCCTCTGCATGCGCAGCCACCGGCATTTTGAATATCGACAAGCCAGAAGGATATACCTCCCACGATATCGTGGCGCGCGTGCGCAGGCTCACCGGCGAGCGCCGCGTGGGCCATGCCGGTACCCTGGATCCCTTTGCCACCGGCGTCCTGTTGGTGTGCGTAGGCCAGGCCACGCGCGTCAGCGAGTACCTCATGGAAGGGCGCAAGCTCTACCGCGCCCGCATCCGCTTTGGCACAGCCACCGATACCTATGATCTCACAGGCGCCCCCACCATACAGAATGCGCCGATCCCCAGCGGCATCGCTGCGATCGAAGCGATCCTGCCTCGCTTCCAAGGCCACATCATGCAGACCCCTCCTTCCTATTCGGCCCTCAAAATCGAGGGGGTGCCAGCCTACAGACGCGCACGCCGGGGCGAAGAGATCGATCAGGCCCCGCGGCCGGTCGAGATCTATGACCTCCAGGTGCGGGCCTGGGATCCCCCCGACCTGGTGCTCGATATCGTCTGCGGCAAGGGCACGTATATCCGCTCCCTGGCCCACGACCTGGGGCAGGCGCTAGGCTCGGCGGCGCACCTGATCGCGCTCGAACGGCGCGCCGTGGGTGCTTTTACGATCGAGGATGCCGTGCCTTTGGCCGCATTCGAAGAGCAGGCGAGGGAGGGTCGCTGGCAAGATCTGCTCTACCCCCTCGATGAAGCACTGCTCATGTACCCTGCCCTCATCCTCTCAGCTGAGGATGTTGCCCGCCTGCAGAACGGCCAGCCAGTGGCCGGGGCCGAAATCGCGGAAGGGGCGCTGGCGCGGGTCTATGGGCCGGGTGGCGAGTTTGTGGCGCTGGTGCAAGGCGATCACAAGGCGAGCGTCTGGCGTCCGCACAAGGTGTTCTCGATATGCGCTTGATTGATGATCTGACTCGATCTCAAGTCGACCAGCAAACCGTTGTCACCATCGGCTCCTTTGATGGCTTGCACATCGGCCACCAAAAACTGGTGCGCGACATTGTCGACGAAGCACACCGCACAGGCCGCGCCAGCGCGCTGGTGACTTTCCACCCCCACCCGCGAGCCGTGCTCCGTCCCTGGCTCAGCCCCAAAGTCCTGACGACCCCCGGCGAAAAGGCCGCCCTGGCAGCGCGCTGGGGCCTCGATATCTTCGTTCTGCTCCACTTTACGGCCGAAGTAGCGCACATGCCGGCGCCGGACTTTATCCGGCTGCTGGTGGAGCGCCTGCACATGGCCGAGCTGTGGGTCGGGCCCGATTTCGCGCTGGGCCGCGGCCGCGAGGGCGATGTGCCTGCCCTGCGCGAGATGGGCCGCCAATGGGGCTTTGCTCTGCGCGTGGTGGCGCCCGTCCAGATCGGCAGCCGGGTCGTATCGAGCACGTGGGTACGGGAATTGCTGGCAACAGGCCAGGTGGCCGAAGCGCGGCGGCTCCTGGGCCGCCCCTATAGCGTGGCCGGTGAGGTGGTGAGCGGCGACCGTCGGGGGCGCTGCCTTGGGTTCCCCACCGCCAACCTGGCCATCCGCCCGGAGCGAGCCCTGCCGCCGAACGGCGTCTATGCCGTCTATGCCCAAATCGGTGAGCGCCGCCTGCCCGCCGTGGCCAACATCGGCGAGCGGCCCAGCTTTAACACCGGGCAGCATGCGGTCGAGGTGCATATTCTCGACTATCGTGGCGACCTGTACGGCCGCGATCTGGTCATCGAGTTTGTCAAGCGACTGCGCCCAGAGCGGCGCTTTGAGGACATCTGCGAGCTGATCCGCCAGATCAATCGCGACGTGGCGCGGGCACGAGACCTATTCGCTACTGAGGAAAAGAGGGCAGCGGAAACGTATGGAGCAAGGGTACCGTGAGATCCCCCACACAGCCGATGTCGAACTGGAGGTCTGGGGCAAGGACCTGCCAGAGCTCTTTACCCATGCTGCGCAGGGCCTGTTCAGCCTGGCCGTGCGCTTCGACCCCGAGCCCAGGATATCCGCCCACCGGGTGATCAACCTCTCCGCCCCCGATTGGGAGACCCTCCTCGTAGACTGGCTCAATGAGCTCATCCTCCTCTCCGATGAGAACGAGGAAGCTTATGTCGCCTTTGAAGTCGAGCTTCCCGGCGTTGGCCAGCTCAGCGCCCGCGCCTGCGCAACCACCGATTTCACTCGTACCAAGGTCGTGAAAGCGGCCACCTTTCACAATCTGACGATCAAGGAGGGGCCGGAGGGAGTCCGCGCCACGATCGTGTTTGACGTATGAGGGCCATGTGTCACACATTACATACGGAGGCTCGCTATGGTCAAGCCGACTGATTTCCGGCGTCTGTCGCCTTTTCTCTGGGAGCTCCCCAAGGGTGCGCGGGCCGATATGCGTGTGCCCGCGCGCATCTATGCCGACGAGGAGTTCTTCGAGGCAGCCTTTGAGGATCGCTCGGCCGAGCAATTGGTGAATACCACCACGCTGCCCGGCCTCGTGGCCTATGCCCTGGCGATGCCCGATATCCACCAGGGCTACGGGTTCCCTATCGGTGGGGTCGCAGCCACGCGCCTGCCCTCGGGGGTGATCTCGCCCGGCGGTGTGGGCTATGATATCAACTGCGGCGTGCGCGTGCTCACAACGCACATTGCCGAGGAAGAGGTCCGCCCTTATCTCGACCCTTTGATGACCGCCCTTTTTCAGCATGTGCCGTGCGGCGTGGGGCGTGGCCATGCCGGGGCGTTGGGGGCCAAGCAGCTGGATCAGGTGCTGGAGCGAGGCGCCTCATGGGCGGTGGCGATGGGCTTTGGCACCAAAGAAGACCTGGCCCACACGGAAGAGCAGGGCACCATGGAGGGCGCCAATGCCGGGGCTGTCAGCGAGCGCGCCAAGAGCCGGGCCAAAGATCAGCTCGGCTCGCTGGGCTCCGGCAACCATTTCCTCGAGGTTGATGTCATCGAGCAGATCTACGACCCCCAGGTCGCTGCCCGCTTTGGGCTGGTGGAGGGGAACATCGTCGTGTGGATTCATTCCGGCTCGCGCGCTCTTGGCCATCAGGTCTGCACCGACGCCGTGCGCGATCTGCAATCGGCCATGCGCAACTATGGCATCCAACTGCCCGACCGTGAGCTGGCTTGCGCCCCCTTTGATTCGCCCGACGGCCAACGCTACTTTCAGGCCATGGTCTGCGCCGCGAATTTTGCCTGGGCCAATCGACAGATGATGACTCACCTGGCGCGCGAGGCCTTTGAGCAGGTGTTGGCCGGCAAGGTGAAGGACCGGCAGCTGACGCTGCTTTACGATGTGGCGCACAATATTGCCAAGGTCGAGACGTACACCATCAACGGCGAACGTATCAAGCTCTGCGTGCACCGCAAAGGCGCCACCCGCGCCTTTGGCCCGGGGCACCCGGCCGTGCCCGAGGCCTACCGCGACCTGGGGCAGCCCGTGCTCATCCCGGGTAGCATGGGCAGCGCTTCATATATCCTGGTGGGCACCGCGGGGGCGATGGAACAGAGCTTTGGCTCCACCTGCCATGGGGCGGGGCGCGTCCTCAGCCGGCACGCGGCCAAGCGCGCCGTGACGGGGCAGGCGCTGCGGCAAGAGTTGGGCCAGGAAGGGATCGTCATCAAGGCCGAGAGCATGTCGGGCCTGGCCGAAGAGGCGCCGGAGGCCTATAAGGATATCGACCGTGTCGTTGAGATAGTACACCAGGCAGGCCTGGCCCGCCGGGTCGCCCGTACGCGGCCTATTGGCGTGATGAAAGGGTAGGAGGAAGAAACTGAGTTGCCTCCGGCAGGGTGAAAGAGAAGGTTGTTTCCGCCGGGTTGCTCTCCACGGAAATGCGCCCCCCATGGGCCTCGACCAGCATGCGCGTAATATAGAGCCCCAGGCCCAGGCTATCGTGGCGCTCCCGGCCAGCCTGAGCGCGGTAGTAGCGAGAGAAGAGGTGAGGCAACTCTTCGGGGGCAATCGCCGGGCCGATGTCGGTTACAGAGACCGCCAACTCGCCATCTCGCCGCGCCACGCCGACCGTTACCGGCGTGCCGGGAGTGGAATACTTGAGCGCGTTGGAGAGCAGGTTCACCATGATGCGTTCCAGGCGATCCGGGTCGGCCCAGGCTGGGGGCAGGCCAGGTGGGACCTGCATGGTCACACGCGCCATGTCGAGCGCACTGCGCAGGCGCTCCTTCAGGTCGGCCAGAAAAGCCCCCAGATCAAGGGGTTGCCGGCTTAGCTGCAGTTGGCCCGTTTCCAGGCGCGCCGAGTCCACCAGGTCTTGGATCATCACGTTCATGCGGCGAGCGCTCGTGCGGATGGCCTCGACACTCTGTCGCTCCTGCGCTGCCGGGGCACCCTGCTCCAAGGCGCGGAGCAACAACTCGGCCTGGCCCTGCACGACAGCCAAAGGGTTGCGCAAGTCGTGCGAGACGGCCCGCAGAATATCCTCGCGTTGCTCCTGCAGCTCATGCAGGCCGGTAATATCGGTAAAAGTGACCACTGCCCCCAGCGGGCGCTCCTCGGGCATGCGGATGGGCACCGCACTGGTGGTGATCCACACCGTAGCTCCTGTCGGCGGGTGCAGCACCAACACCTCACCCAGCACCGGCTCACCGCGCACCGCCCGCATCGCCGGCACGGCATCCACCGGCACCGGCCGACCTTCGGGCGTCTCAATGCGCAGGGCGGTCAGGCGCTCAGCTATCGGCCGCCTTAGCTGCTCGGGCGAATAGCCAAGGATCTTTTCCGCGGCGGCATTGATGCGCAAAATCTCACCAGTGGTACTATAGACAATCACCCCATCGGGGATGGAGTTGATGATTGTGTCGAGCTCCGCCGCCCGGGTACGCACCTCTCGCAGCAGCCGCTCGCGCTCAGTCACATCGTGCCAGATGGCCACCGCTCCGACAACGCGACCATCGTCCAGGAGGGGTGAAGCCGCAGCAAGGATCGTCAGCGTGCGGCCCCGGCCATCGGTGATCAGAAAGCGCCAGCCCTGCACTGTCGCGCTCCGGAGGGCCGCCGAAACGGGCATCTCCTCCGCTGTATAGGGGCGCCCATCACGATGGCGGATCGCCAATCGCCGGATGAGCTCCGGGTAGTCCATGCCAGTCGGATCGAAGCCAAAAACCGCCTGCGCCGCCGGGTTGGCCCGCACGGCACGCCCGCTGGCATCAAAGACGATGAGCGCATCGGCCAGGGCGGCAAAGACCGTTGTCAGCTCACTGGCGCGCCGCTCCGCCTCGGCAGCCAGGGCCTCGGCATGGGCGCGCTCGCTCTCCACCTCGGCCAACAGCCGCACGCGCTCCGCTTCGGCCTGCCGGCGCTCGGTCACATCGATGCCGGTGCCGATGACATACTCGACCCGGCCCTCATCGTCGAGCAAGGCCGTGTTGGACCAGCGGATCAGCCTCTGCCGGCCATCGCGCGAAACCCAGTGGTTCTCGTGCTCCAGGGGGAAACGGCCCGCGCTCAGATTGCTGAACACGCCCCGCACCGCCGGGGCTTCCTCTGGAGGGATGAGAAAATCCCAGACATGCTTGCCCGCCACTTCGGAGAATGAGTAGCCGCTCAGGAGCTCGCAGGCCCGGTTAAAGCGCACGATACGGCCTTCGCGATCCAGCACCACGACCAGAGCTGCTGCCGTATCCAGAATCGCGGCGCTGAAATCCCGCTCTTCGGCCAGCTCTTCCTGCATCCGCTTGCGGTCGGTAACGTCGCGCAGGTTGGCGATTACCGCATCGACAACGCCTTCCGGCGACGGTAATGGGGCCATCTCATATTCATAGTCGCGCCGACCCTCCGGCCCTGCCAACTGCACCTCGCCAGTGACTGCACGCCCCTGAGCGAACACGATCTGCCCCTGCGCTTCCATAAGCTCTGCCAGTGGACCCAAACCCAATTCGTGCGGCGTTCTGCCGATCAGGGCAACGGAGTCCAGGCCCAGGGCCTGCGCCCCAGCCGGGTTGGCATAGGCAAAGCGCCCATCCCGCCCAAAAACGTAGATCAGGTGCGGTGACGCAGAAAGAACGGCATCGAGCATGTGTACCCGCTCGCATGACAGCCCCGGCAATGGACAGGCATTGTGCAGGTCGCCTACCGCCCCGGCCAGATGGCGCAGCAGTGGCTCACTTTGGCCCCCTTGTTTCCCCATCGCCTCCCTCGTGCCAGACCGAAAATCCGTGCGCATGTTGGTGCTGCTGTCTGCTCAGCAATAGTCGGGCCTAGATTGCAGTTGGCTACCTGGCCAGGGGGGCGGTCGCGCTGGCGCTCGGCTTTGGCCAAGTACTCAGGCCATTTCTCCTATCACTCAGCCACTGCCGAGTCTGTTGCGGCCAGGATATCCTCACGATAGGTAGCCGCCACGCGCTGCCCCGGCTGCACCACCAGGAAATCATCGTTCCACTCGCCGCGGATCAGGCGGCGGATGAGCGAGTGATCGCCCTGCAGATCGACAAACTCCCAGCCGCGCCGCAGGGCCTCATCGACAGCCTGTTGCCGACAGCCGCAGAGGCCGGGGATGCCCATATCGATATAGGCGGCGCGCTTGTAGTGCTGCTGCCAGGCGCCCATCACCTCCATCAGATAGGCCGCATTATCCTCGCCATAGCGCTCCACGTACTCCTGATAGGTCTTTTCCGCGTCGGAGCTGGTATCGGCGCCCAGAGCGCTAAAGCCCGAGTCGGAAAGGGCGCTGCGCTCGATATAGTCATCGGAATAGTAATAGGTACCCGGGTGGCCCACGAACTCTTCCGTGTAGCGATCGCGCGAGCCCAGGTAGAGGGTGATGCAGTCATGGGCGCGCACCAGGATCAGGGGCTTGCTGCGCGCCACGAGCCCACGCGTCGAATTGCCACACAGACCGTACACGAGCACGATCCGGTCATACTTTCCGTCGTCCACCGCATCGATCCGCCGCTGCAACTCCGCGCGCAGCACGTCGGGCGTCTCGTGCAG
>DAOTVS010000359.1:0-5976 GCA_034436375.1 Anaerolineae bacterium
TAGAGCAGGGGGGCATTGGCCGGCTGCGCCACGGCGCAGCCGGCCAATGCCCCCCTGCTCTACCCCTACCCTTGTTGACTCAAGGCTGCCTCAATCTCCTCATCGGAGATGGCGCCATGCCGGCGGATGGCGGGGGGATCTACGGTCAGGTCGACGACGGTGGAAGGCACGCCACCCGGGCTCCGGCCCCCGTCGATGATCCAGTGCACACGGTTGCCGAACTGAGCCACAACCTCCGCCGCCGAGCGTGCTTCGGGCTGGCCCGAAAGGTTGGCGCTGGTGGTGGCCAAGGGCGCGCCCACGGCGCGGATGAGCGCGCGCGCCACGGGATCGTCGGGCACGCGCACGGCTACGTTGGGCCCCCCCGCCCGCACGACCGCCGGCACCTCTGGCCGCGCCGGCAGCACGATGGTCAGCGGCCCCGGCCAGAAGCGCCGGTAAAGCCGCCGCGCTGAATCGGGGATCTGCGTTACGACCTGCGGCAGCTCATCCTCGCTCGCCAGGAGCAAGGGAATGGCTTTGCCCTCCGGGCGCCCCTTGATCTCATAGAGCGCCTGCACCGCATTCTCGTGAAAGACGGCCGCGCCGATGCCATAGACGGTATCGGTGGGAAAAACGACAACCTCCCCCCGCCGCAGGGCCTCAGCGGCCAGGGCGATGGCGGAGGGATCGGCGGGGAGTACCCTCACCCCCAGCCCCTCTCCCACGGCGGGGGAGAGGGGGGATAGACCTGCCAGGTCTGCGCCCCCCCTCTCATTCCCGCCGCGGGGAGTGGGGGTCGAGATCTCGACCATGCGGTCCCAACCTCCCAAGTCTTGATGGAGCGAGACCTCTCGCTCTGGAAAGTGGCGTCGCGCGAGCGCCAGCACCTGCTCGCCCTGGCTGGCGCCGATTTCCAACAGAATCAGCGTCGGGGCGGGCGTGAGGGCCGCAGCCTGCGCCAGCAGCTTGGCGATCAGGTCGAGCCCCTCGACGCCACCGTCGAGGGCCGCGCGGGGCTCGTGGCGCGAGACCTCGGGCATGGCCTGCCGATACTCATCGGTGCGCAGGTAGGGCAGGTTGGCCACCAGGACGTCGATGGGCCCCCGCGCCGCCATGAGCAGGTCGCAACGCACCAGGGCGGGCGGGCCGCCCGGCCTCTCTGTGTGGCCTGCACCTACCAGGCGACAGCGGTTGGCCGCCGCCACCGCCAAGGCGTCAGCGCTCCAGTCGCTGCCGATCACGTGCGCCCCGGGCAGTTCCAGGGCCAGGGTGAGCGCCAGGGCCCCTGAGCCCGTGCCCACATCCCACAGGGTGGTGATGGGGTGCTCCTGGGCCCAGGCCAGTACCCGCTCGACAATCATCTCCGTCTCTGGCCGGGGTACGAGCACCCGCTGATCCACCAGGAACGGGCGACCGTAGAACTCACGATAGCCCAGGATATAGGCGACCGGCTCGCGGTCCAGGCGCCGCGCGAGCATGGCCTCCCACTCTGCCCGCTCCTCTGTAGAGAGCGGGCGCTCGGGGTGGGCGTAGAGGTCGGCCCGCTTGCCTTTGAGCAGATGCGCCAGCAGCACCTCGGCGTCAAGCCGGGCCTGCTCGCAGCCCGCCGCGCGCAGATCGGCTATCGCCTGCGCCAGCGCCTGCCCGCAGGTGAGCCCTGCGTTGCGTTCCATCTCACCTCTCGTTCAGTGCCCGCAGCTTTTCCGCCTGTTCGGTGGTGGCCAGCTCGTCGATGAACTCATCGAGCCCGCCGGCCAGCACGTCCTCCAGACGATAGCTGGTGACGCCGATACGGTGATCGGTGGCCCGGTTCTGGGGAAAGTTGTAGGTGCGGATCTTTTCGCTGCGCTCGCCCATCCCCACCTGCGAGCGGCGCGCCGCCTCCATCTCCTCTGTCTGCTTACGCTGCTCCATATCGAACAGGCGGGCGCGCAGGATCGACATGGCCCGCGCCTTGTTCTGGAGCTGTGACCGCTCATCCTGGCACATGACGATGAGGCCGCTGGGCAGGTGCGTGATGCGCACGGCCGAGTCGGTCGTGTTGACGCTCTGGCCGCCATGGCCGCCGGAGCGGTAGACGTCGATCTTGAGATCCTCGGGGCGGATCTCAACCTCGACCTCCTCCACTTCAGGCAACACCGCGACGGTGGCGGTCGAGGTATGGATGCGGCCCGCTGCCTCGGTAGCCGGCACACGCTGCACGCGGTGCACGCCGCTCTCGTATTTGAGCCGGGAGTAAGCGCCCCGGCCGTTCACCTGAAAGATGATTTCCTTAAAGCCGCCGATGCCGGTGGGGCTCGAGCTGAGCACCTGGGTATGCCAGCGGTGGTTTTCTGCGTAGCGGCTGTACATGCGGAAAAGGTCTGCCGCCCACAGGGCCGCCTCTTCGCCGCCGGCGCCGGCGCGGATCTCCACAATGACGTTGCGCTCGTCGCGTGGGTCCTTGGGCAGGAGCAGCTTTTTCATCTGCTCCAGCGTCTCATCGCGCTTGTTGCGCAGGGTCTCCGCCTCTTCGCGGGCGAGCTCGGCCATCTCCTCATCCAGCGGCTCGGCCAGCAACTGCTCTGTGCTCTCCAGGTCACGCACAATTTCCTCGTAGCGGTGGTAGACCTCGACAATCTCACTGATCGATGATTGCTCCTGCGCCAGCTCGCGCAGCCGGGCCGGGTCGCTGATCACTTCCGGGTCGGCCAGAAGGCGGTTCAGCTCTTCATAGCGGCTCACAATCGCCGCCACTTTCTCAAGCATAATCTCTCCTCACCAATCAATCAGGCCAATGTGGTCCAGGTTTCCTGCCCGGCAGTTGGCCCGTCTGGGGCTTATTGTGGGGCAGAAACGGAAATGCCGGGTGTGGAAACACCGGCCTACGCTCTGCTCGAAAGCCCGTTTCACCCCTCGTCCCTGCCTGCCGGCGGCGTTTCCCGACCGGTCAGCAGGACCCTCTGCTGATCGATTCTCCTGCAAAAAGCCTGTGTAATGGCTGCTCGCGCACAAATACCAGGCCACCGAAGGATGATACCGGTCGGTGGCCCAGAGTGATTGGCGCAGACGGGCGCCAGGATATGCGGTTACGCTACTGCTCGCCGACAATACGCTCGTAGATATTCTGCAGCTCCTCATCGGAGTAGAAATAGACGACCAGCCGCCCGCCCTTTTTCCCGCGGGCAAGGGCGACCTTGGTGCCCAACGCCATGCGGAAGGCGTCCTCCAACGATTTGGTATGGGGCGAAGGGCGCTTGGGCTCCGCCGGCTGTTCGGCGAGCGAGCCCAGGTGGCGCACCAGGGCCTCTGTCTGCCGCACAGAGAGGGCGCGCTTTTCGATGGCACGCAATACGGCCAGTTGGTCGTCAGGATCGGTCAGCCCCAGGATCGCTCGCGCATGGCCCTCGGTGATGCGATCCTCGCGCAGGGCATCCTTGATCGGATCGGGCAGGCGCAGCAGGCGGATGGCGTTGGTCACGGCCACACGGCTGCGGCCTACACGGGTTGCCACCTCTTCCTGAGTGAGCCCGAACTCTTGCACCAACTGTTGGAAGGCGGCCGCCTCTTCCAGGGCGTTCAGATCGGCGCGCTGGATATTCTCTACCAGCGCCATCTCCAGCAGCTCACGGGGTGTCACATTCTTGACGAGCACCGGCACGCACTTGAGCCCGGCCAACCGGGCCGCCTGCCAGCGCCGCTCGCCGGCAATGATCCGGTAGTGTGCCTGAGTGTCGCCGTCGCCGGGCTCGACCGGTGCCACGATCAGCGGCTGGATCAGCCCGTGGGCCCGGATCGACTCGGCCAACTCCTCCAGCGCCTGGCGGTCCATCGCCTGGCGTGGCTGGCGGGGGTTGGGCACGATCTCATCGAGCGCCACTTCCAGCAGCCCCGCTGCCGATGACGGCGAGCCACCGGGCGCCGGCGTGGGCGGTATCAGAGCGCCTAATCCTTTGCCCAAACCTCTTCGCTCGGGCATGCTCAACCTCCCAGAATCTCATTCGCTAACGACCGGTATGCCAGCCCCCCTGACGAGCTGGGTGCATAGTCCAGGATGGGCTCGCCGTAACTGGGCGCCTCGCTCAGGCGGACGTTGCGCGGGATGATGGTCTTGAACACGCGGCCGCCGTAATACTTGCGCACTTCTTCCACCACTTGCTGAGCCAGATTGGTGCGGGTATCGTACATGGTCAACACCACGCCGCGGACGCTCAGCCCCGGGTTCAGGTTGTCGCGCACCAAGTCAATGGTGTGCTGCAACTGCGTCAGTCCCTCCAGCGGTAGGAACTCGCACTGCACCGGAATAAGCACCTGATCGGCCGCCGTCAGGGCATTGATGGTCAACAGGCCCAGGCTGGGGGGGCAATCGATCAGCACCCAGTCGTACCTGTCGCGCACGGAGGTGAGGGCTCGCTGCAGGCGGTACTCGCGCGAGATAAAGCTCACCATCTCGACTTCAGCGCCGGCCAGCTCAGGGGTCGAGGGCGCCAAGTCGAGCCCCAGGCGCCGGGTGAGCAGGATGATCTGGGCCAGAGGCAACTGCTCCACGAGCACGTGGTAGACCGACTGCGGGAGGGCGTTCTTGTCAATGCCCAGGCTGCTGGTGGCATTGCCCTGGGGGTCGACATCGACCAACAGCACCTTTTTGCCGCCTGCCGCCAGATAAGCGCCCAGGTTCACGGCTGTGGTGGTTTTGCCTACGCCGCCCTTCTGGTTCGCAATGGCATATACTACGCCCATGAACGCCCAGTGTCCTTCCTGGATAACCCCGCCTTACTGCTATGCGCGCCGAGAGCTTTCTAGGGCCAATACCTTTCAAATAGGGAGCGAGACTGAAGCACTTCTGCGGGCAAACCCGGTTGCGCGCTCGAGCAGGGCCACCCGAGGCTGAAGCCATCGGGCTCAGAACGGCGAAGCCCCCTTCGGGGCTTGTGCTAGAGCACTCCTTGCTGCTCAAGCCAACCTGCTCCCACACGAGCCCGCAGGGCTTTGCTCTTATCAGCCCGACGGCTTTAGCCTCGGGTCCCCTTATTTGAAAGGTATTGCTTCTAGGGCCAAAATCGGAGCTATGCTTCCTGACGCAAGGCGCCATGAAGCAAACGCTCCTCAACGGCAGCACGGCAAGCGATGGTGCTTACCCCCTCACCTTCGATGGCAAATGATGCCGCTGCATTGGCAAAGCGTGCTGCCTGAGCAGAGTCGCCCGTCTCGGCTAGCCCGACGAAAAAGGCCGCAGCAAAGACATCGCCAGCGCCTGTTGGGTCCACTTCGGCTGCCTGAAAGGCCGGGTAACTGGCGCCATGCCCCTGCTGGAACACCGTGGCCCCGCGCCAGCCTCGAGTGACCACGGCCAGGCGCGCCATGCTCAAGTACCGGTGCAGGATTGTTTCGTCGTTTCCCACATCTTCGAGGCTGAGGACCATGGCATCGGCCCGGGCCAGGATGCGGGGCGCTTCGAGCCATTCCCGACGGCTCACCAGGCCGGCGCCATCCCACTGGCGCAGCCAGCCCTGGGGCGTCACCCCCACCAGGGTTTCCGAGGGGAAGAGATCGACCAAGGCGGGGTCCAGGTCTTGAGCCAAAGGCCCCAGGTGAACGATGCGAGCTTTGCGCCATGCAGGCGGCACATCCGCGGCCGTCAGGTGCGCGGCTGTGGAGCGAAGGTACTGCCGGCGGCCGGCCGGCGTGTAGATATTCTCGAATACTGTGCTCTGGGCGGCAGGCACCACCCGCAGCTCGATGCCATCGAGGTACGTGGCCAGGGGCAGATCGTCCCCGGCGCTGGTCAGAATAGCCACCCGGCAGCCAAGCGCCCGCGCCGCCAGGGCCGCATAGGCGCCCGTGCCGCCGATACGAAATCCGCCCGGGACCAGGTCGCGCGTGACGGTGCCGATGATCAAATAGTCGGGTGTGCTCACAACTACCCCGCTGTGTAACTACAGGAGCGCCTCACCACACAGGCGCAGAATAACAGAACGGCGGGGATGAGGGGCTTGATTATCCCCAAATCCCCTC
>DAOTVS010000360.1:0-8885 GCA_034436375.1 Anaerolineae bacterium
GGGCGGCAGCGCCACGGTATCACACACCAAACTCCTATCAAAAGGTTCTTGCCGGGGAGATACGCAGCATGTAGCCCGGCAGCAAAGGGCAAATTGACAGGATGCGGCTAGGTAGGCAGAATAGGCGAAGGGGAACATGGGATTGAGGCTCGGACAGGGAGGATAGGTTCTATGGAGATCAAGATCGATGTCGACCGCATGGTGCAGATGCTCGTCGGGCTGCTGAACACCCCCAGCCCCACCGGCTATGATGAGGAGGCCGTGCCCTATGTGCGGCGGGCGTTGGAGGAACTGCAGGCGCCGGGCCTGGAGCTCGAGGAGACGGTCAAGGGCACACTGATTGCCACCCTGCCCGGGCGCAGCGACAGTGCTCCGCGCATTGTGGCGGCTCACCTGGATACGCTGGGCGCCATGGTGCGCGAGGTCAAGGGCAACGGCCGCCTGCTCCTCACCCAGATCGGCGGCTATGCCTGGCAGACGCTGGAGGGAGAGAATGTGACGGTGCACTGCGTGCGCGACGGCCGCCGCTACCGCGGCACGGCGCAGACCGTGCATCCCAGCGTGCACACCAGTGACGAGGCGAAGCAGGGACCCCGCGACGAGGAGACCATGGAGGTGCGGCTCGACGCCCGCACTGCCTCGAAAGAGGAGACCCTCGCCCTGGGCATCGACGTGGGCGATTTTGTGTTTATTGACCCCCGTGTGGAGGTGACCGAGACCGGCTTTGTCAAGAGCCGCCACCTCGACGACAAGGCCGCTGTGGCGGTGGTGTGGGGGGCGCTGCAGGCGCTCGCCGCAGCCGGGCTGCAGCCTGCGCAGTGCACAACTGTTCTCATGTCCATTTACGAAGAGGTGGGGCACGGCGCCACGGGCGGGCTGCCGACCGATGCGGTCGAGATGCTGGTCGTCGATATGGCTGCCGCGACCAACGGCGAGCACCAGAATTCGACGGAGTACAGCGTGGGCATCTGCGCCAAGGACTCGTCAGGCCCCTACGACCTGCGCCTGCGCCGGCGGCTGATCGGCCTGTGTGAGGCCCACGGCATCCCCTACCGGATCGATACCTACCCCCACTATGGCTCCGATGCCAGCGCTTACCTCCGCGCTGGCGGCCAGGTGCGCGCGGGGCTTATCGGCCCGGGCCTCGATGCCAGCCACGCCTATGAGCGCACGCACCGCGATAGCCTGGAGGCCACGGCAAAGCTGCTGGCGTACTATCTGATCGACGAAGGATGAGGACTCCTGGCGCTATCTCACAAAGAATCCGCACGCCTATGCCGAGCATAGGCGTGCGGATTCTTTGTGAGAAGCTATCAGTGCCTGATGACGGCGGGAGGCGGCGCTGAAGAACTCTTCGCAGGCGGTGAGCGCCATGAGCTCCTGCGGCAGCCCCTCGATGCGCCGGAGGAAGAGCACGACGCCGGCGACGAGAACGGCTGCGCTGGAGGCAGCGAGCAGCCAGGGGCTGCTCGCCGAAGCGTTCAGGAACTGGGCGACGTCGCTGGTGGCGGGGCCATCGCTGCCCGCATGCTGGAGCGGAGTGGTGATCCAGGGCAGGAGCGTCGCCAGCACGGCCGTGGTGGTAAGGGTCCTGAAGGTAGCAAGGAGCGGGTTGACGCGCCGGGGCGCCGCCAGCAGGAAAGCGGCCCACAACAGCAGGGGAAAGGCCGTCCCGGCCAGCTGGATCAGGCTGCGCTGCACAGGCGAGAAGCGGCCGAGGACCAGGGTGTGGGCGGTGGGGGAGGGAAAGCCCCCCTCGAACTCGTGCAGGGTCCCGCCGCAGAGGATCCCGGCAACGGCGTGCCCTGCTTCGTGCAGGAAGGTATAGAGAAAGGCGATCAGGAGGACGAGGAGCACGATGAGCAACGAGCGGCGGATCTGAAGAAGCATCCCTGGCGTGACTCGGTTTCTAGCACAAGCGGTTACAATGCCCGCGATTATGGCCCACAGCTGATCCTATGTCAAGCAGGTGGTCGCTATGTCTCTATAGCGCAGCACTGTCCGACGCCAGGGCAATATCCACGATCTGCCCGGGTTCAAAGAGGCTCGTGAAGTCGCGCACCGCCTTGCGCCGGGTTTCCTCGCCGAGATCGGGCAGGAAGAAGACCAGTTCGCCATAGGCGGCGATATCCTGCAGCGCCCAGGCGTAGCGGTAATAGGTCAGTGCGCAGGGGTCAATCGTGGTAGCGCCATAGCCCTCCAGGAAGCAGGCCGTCTCGTGCGGCCTGGCCTGACTGCTCCCAATGCCGCCCACGACGAACATCAGGTCCCGCTCTTTCAGGGCGAGGATCGTTTCATCCCAGTCCACGATCCACAGTCGCCGGGCCTCATCCAGCAGCACATTCCAGGTGTGCAGGTCGGCATGGCACAGGACGAGAGGCGCGGGCGTTTGGCGCAGCCTCTGCGCCAGCGCATCGGCGCGGCCCACTACTGTGTGTATGAGGTCCTGGTGCGAGCGCCAGAAGGCGGCCAATTCTCGCTCCGCCGGGCCGGCCAGGTCGTGCCGGGCGACGGCGGCCTCCAGGGGCGCGATCAGGTTGCGCCGGCTGGGCGTGAAGGTTTCCCGCGGGACGGTGCGCGCCAGGTCTGGCGTGAGCGGGCTGGTGTGGATCTGCTTCAGTGTGGCGCCCAGTTCGCGCCAGTGCTCATCCGCCAGGCCCACATCCGCGCCGGCGCGGCCGTCGATAAAGGGGTACAGGCTCAACGCGAAATCGCCTACGGGCGCCCACAGGGCCCCGGACCGCGTCGCGAGTGGGGCGATGATGTGGGGCACACCTCGAGCGTGCAGGTAATGGGGGACGGCCAGGCTCGGCGCGCTGAAACCGGCGCCGGCCCGCACTTTGAGAAAGCAGACCGCGCCATCTGCCTCAACGCGATAGACGAACGATGCCGAGTCATTGCCGATCGGGAGGAATGCCAGCACCGTGACGGCGAGGCCATAATGCGCGCGCAACGCCTCTGTGATCGCTGCCTCGGTGAGCTTGGGTGGCTCTAGCATGGGAGGCATCGTTCCTTTCATCTGGCAAGAGCTACAAGGCCACATTCTATGGCGGCGCAGCCTGAGAGTCAACTGGTGTGGCTTGCGGCCCGCTTGCCTCCTCTTTCCATTTTACATTGTTTGACAACATGCTAACATCGTGGTACCGTTAGCACTGTATCTCAAGTGCATCCAGTGGCGCTGGCTTGATCACTTGTGCCCTTGCCCTCGTCTAGTTGCGCATCGGCTAGAGGAGTACAACCACCTCAGACCACATAGTCCCTCAAGTTATGCTCCCCCTGCACCCCAGGCGTGGCTGCTTGCAGCACAGCCAACCTTATGAGCGCACCCAGCATAACATCGCGCATCAGGATTGAGGATGAGCCACAGGCCAAGTCCTCGATATTGTTCTGGCAGAAAGTGTTGGGGATATTCTATGAGTGTAGCGCGGCCGATACTTGCATACCTGGATACCATTGAGGAGAAGCCCAAAGGCCTTGCTCTCACATTGAGGACTTTTGTGCGCATTCTCAAGTATCACAAGCCCTACATCCCTCTCATGGTTGTCATAGCTTTATTAGCCGCTTTGAGATCCTACCTGTTTCTGCTTGAGCCGCTATACACCTCACAGATCATTGATCAGGTCATCACACCGCGCAATGCTGCGCCGCTGGCGGGCCTGCTATGGAGGATTCTCATCTCGGGAGTGGGATGGGCCATAGTCAGCTTCCTGGTAATGTACCTTAACGGTATTTTGGCGCAGGATGTGGTAGGCGACATGAGAAGCGCCTACTACAGATCGGTGCAGGGAAAATCCTTCCTGTTCTTTGATATGAATGCTGTGGGCGATCTTACCTCGCGGGCCACGACGGATATGCAGTTTGTCGATGGCTTCCTCCGCACATGGCTCAACATCGCCCTCAACACGCTATTGACAGTCGTTTTCAACTTCTGGATGATGTTCTCGGTCAATCCGCTCCTGAGCGTGATTGCGCTCCTGCCCATGCCTCTTGTGTTCTATCTTCAGGCCAAGGCCTTCCTGATGACGATGCCCCTCTTTAGAAAGATGCAGCTAACCCTGGGCAAAATCGGGGCATACGTGCAACAGAACATCGTTGGCATGAAGAATGTGCGCATCTTCCAGCGGGAAGATGAGATGGACAAGGGCAGTCAAGAGATCAGCGCCAGCTTCACTTCCCTGGCAATCCGGGCAGGCAAGATTCAGGCTTTATACATGCCTTCTGCGCCGAACATTCTTACGCTGGGCATCGCATTGGTCTATGTTATTGGGGCCAACTCGGTGTTGGCTGGCACACTGACATTGGGCGGCATTTTACTCTTTGCGAGGTACATGAACAGAACCGCTGGCCCTCTCAGCGACTTTGCCGCGTTCATGGGTTCTATGGTCAACGCCACATCGGCTGCCGAGAGGATGTTCGCGGTGATGGATCTGCCTGGAGATGTGCAGGATGGACCTGATGCCCGCGATATCACGATAGAGAGAGGCGAAGTTGAATTCCGCAATGTGACCTTCGGCTATGTCAAAGACAGGCCCATCCTGAAGAACATTACTTTCAAGGTCAATCCCGGAGAGAAGATCGCTATTCTGGGAGCAACCGGGACGGGGAAAACCTCTCTGATCTATCTCATCCCACGATTCTACGATATCGACTCGGGGAGCATATTGATCGATGGCGTGGACACGAGAAATTACAAGATAGGTTCCTTGAGGAAACAGGTGGGTTTGGTCCTGCAAGATGTATTCCTGTTTTCAGGCACAATCAGAAGCAATATCGCCTTTGGGAAAGATGATGCAACGATCGATGAGGTCAGGGCCGCGGCGCGCGCGGCGAGGATCGATGACTTTATCGAGACGCTTCCGGAGCAGTATGATACGAGAGTGGGGGAGAGGGGAGTGACCCTTTCTGGCGGTCAGAAGCAGAGGCTGACCATCGCCAGGGCGCTCCTGACCGACCCAAAGATCCTGATCCTGGATGACTCGCTGTCATTTGTCGACGCCAAGACTGAGCAGGCGATCCAGGAGGCGATCGACGAAGCCCTGCAGGGCAGGACCTGCTTTATTATCGCGCAGCGGCTTTCAACGATCAAGAATGCTGACCGGATCATGGTCCTTGACAATGGAGAGATCATCGAGTTTGGGACGCACAACGAGCTGATGGCCAGGGGACAGGTGTACAGCAAGATCTATGAGACGCAGTTCCTTGAGCAGGCCGGCGAAGAAACATCAGAGGCGAAGCTGAATGGCAAGCGCGCGTAGTACTTTCTCAGCTAAAGCAGAGGAAGCAAGGAGGAAAGCGCTTCCTGATCGGGTTTTGTGGGCCAGGTTCGACAAGTATCTACGGCCCTATCGCAGGAACTTGATCATAGGCTGTTTCTCGATTCTGGGTGGTGCACTGACAGGCCTCGTTGGGCCCTATCTGCATGCGATAGCCATCAATAACATCATTTCGCCGATGGCGAATACCGGCGACACCCGCTATCTCTCAGGGTTCTATTGGTGGATCCCCTTGTTTGTCCTGGTCACTGTCGGCAACTATTTCTTCCAATACGTGCAGACGTATCAAATGAGAATCCTGGGCGAGTACACTGTTCAGGACTTGCGCAATGATTGCGTCGCCAAATTGCAGGACATCTCTCTCAAATACTTCTCTGAGGGGGAAATCGGCCGGATCATGTCGCGGCCAACCACCGACTCGCAGCAGGTCAGAATCTTCCTGCGCATGGGGCTGACCTCGATGATCACGAATACGGCATCGATGTTGGGCGGCCTGGTGATCATCTTCTTCCTCAACTTTAAGCTTGCCCTGCTCGCCACCTGCATCCTGCCCGTGGCAGCCATCATGCTATGGGGCCTCGGAGGGCTGTCAAGGAAGCAGTACAGGATATCCCTCACAAACCTGGCCGGCTTGATCGCCAAGATGCAAGAGAACTGTGCGGGGATGAAAGTCACCAAGGCATTCGTGAAAGATGATGCTGCGGCCAAAGGGTTCGATGAGGTCAACGACAAGACCGTTGCAGCGTGGAAGCGCACCATCCTGATTTCCAATGCTTACTCGCCGATCGTGCAGATCATGAGGTTGGGGGGGACAATCCTCATACTCTGGTACGGTTCAGTGCTCTATCTCCACGGGCAGATCAGCCTGGGCGTGCTGGCAGCGTTCCTGGAGTACCAATTCTCCTATTTCACGCCTCTCATGAGCCTGCTGGCTGCCTATGATCAATATCAGTCGGGCGTATCTGCCCTGGAGAGAATCTTCGACCTCCTGGACACCGAGGTTGAGGTGCTCGATCCGCCGCCTGACAAGGCTGTCAGAATCGAGACGATAGATGAGGTCAGATTTGAGAACGTCGCTTTTGGATATGACCCGCAAGTCCCAGTGATAACCGATATCAGCTTTACCCTGGAAGGGTCAAAGAGATTGGGGCTGGTCGGCCCGACGGGAGCGGGGAAGAGCACGACCATAAACCTGTTGGAGCGATTCTACGATCCGATCCAAGGCCGCATATTGATCAATGGCCACGACGTCAAGAACATCAGAATTGCCGATTGCCGGGCCCATATGAGCACCGTGCTTCAGGATTCCTTTCTCTTTCCGATGAGTGTGAGAGATAATATCAGGTTTGGCAGGCCAGAAGCAACCGATGAAGAGGTCATTGAGGCAGCCAAAACAGTGGGAGCGCATGATTTCATCATGAAGCTGCCAGAAGGATATGACTATATCATCCAGGAAGGCTCGTCGAATATCTCCATTGGGCAGAGGCAGCTCATCAGTTTTGCCAGAACTCTGCTGGTCAATCCCAAGCTGCTGATTCTCGACGAGGCCACCTCGAGCATTGACCCGTACACTGAGCTGGTGCTGCAAAAGGCGCTGGAGAAGCTCCTTGCGAACCGATTGGCTATCATCATTGCTCACAGGCTCTCCACTATAAAGCTGTGCGACGAGATCCTGGTCATCGATCATGGAAAGATCGTCGAGAAGGGATCGCATGCTGAGCTCATGAAACTGAACGGGCTTTACAGCTCATTCTACAGCATGCAGTTCAGGGAAGAGCGTGGGATTGACGCTCCCGACTCAGGGTATCTCGAGAAAGGTTATTGATGGACGTTGCCCTGGGTAAGAGTCTGTTTGGCTCCTTTCCTTGCGCTTTCGCGCTCCAAATGCTTGCGCTAACGCTTGACATTTCTTCTCGCACAACCGATAATGGTGAGAGAGGCCCTGTCGCGTGAGCTCGCTTGCGACCCACTGACCATAACTCCGATCCCCTGCATTGCACTCATAGAGGAGTGGCTGAGCAGCAGTGAAAGGACCGTGAGTCATGGACAAGAGCCATATCGGGGTCCAACCGTGGTCTGGAAGGCTGGATATGGTAGACGACGGTATCGTCGCCCTGCTGAGGGCTCATGGCGTCAACGCAGAAATAGTCGAGGGCCAACGCGTGACCATCCTTGGCGTTCCCTATGTCCACATCCGTTTCCCCGATCAAGATGACCTCTATCTGACCCGGTTCGGGGAGGGCTGTATCGGCAACCTGGTACCGGAGCAGTATACCGGGAAGCGTTTTGCTAAGAACAGCCGCCGGCTCAAGGGCACCAGCTGTATCTATCATATACCCACCGAGGATCCCCAGGGCAGGCATCTGGATATCGTCCTGAAGTGGAACCGCATGGCCCAGGATGTTCCCGGATCCACGGGCCTGATTGGCGAGCCAAGGGAGTTCAACAGCCCATTCGAAGAGTTCAAGCTCGTGCTCGAGCTCAAAGAGTCTATCGAGAACTCTGTCTTCAATCTGGGGGTCCAGACGCCCCTGGCTATCTATGTGCCCAACCAAAGGGCGACCATCTCGGAGTGGGGCCGGGCGAGATGGATCATGGATCGCATCATCAGATCTCACGACAATATCGAGATCGATATGGAGCGAGGCTACGCCGTCATCTATGAATGGCTCGAGGGGATCGATGCGGTGATGGCCAGAGACAGCGGTTTCCTATCCGACGGGCACATCGAGGAACTGACCCTGCTCGTGGAGCACGAGATGCGGTGCGTGGGTTTCGAGGTCAGCGACAGGAAACCGAGCCACATCATCGTCAAGGTGCTGAACGATCATTCTCTGGTCCGGGATGAGGATGGCGAGGTCTTGCACGGGGTGGTCGACTATGAGCTGCTCCACTATACGCCGGGGAGCGAAAGGGAATTTGTGCGCGGCAGAAGGAAGGAGTATCTGGTGCGGCAGGCGGCGAGGTTCGCAGTGGAACAGCCTGCTTTCCCCAAGAACCTCTACCCGGTGACCATCATGGGCGTGGATTACGTGTATGGCCGGACCGAAAGCTCGGGCGGGGCGGCCTGGGTCGTTGGCAGAGACCCCACCCTGTTCGACTATTTCTTGCCTGAGAGGTGGAGGCAGACGCCAAAGACCCAGATTTCGGAAAGCCAGGCCAAGTATCACACCGTGACGAAGGACAACATCAACCTGGTTTGGGCCTATTCCAACGTCGGCGTGACCCCCAACAGCGATCCCTACTATGAGAACGAAGAGAAGATGCTCAGGCATGGCTATAACAGCCCATTTGAGGAATTCGCTCTCGCCATGGAACTGAGCCGGAAGGGGATACCGACTGCCTATCCCCGGGCGATCTACATGACCGGCCACGAAACGAACATCTCAGAGGATATCATCGACCGGAGCCGGTTCCGCTCTCATGCCGGCATTCTCACGCCGGACGGAGTGCCTATACTCCGGGAGGGCAGAGCTTATATCACCATCTGGGGCTACTTTAACGGGCCCGACGAGAGGCTGGCGATCGAGGACGGCAACTATTACACCGAGATCACCGCTCTGCATGCCTACAAGAGAGGGCTCATATCGAAGGACCTCTATTTCAGTATCC
>DAOTVS010000361.1:0-4640 GCA_034436375.1 Anaerolineae bacterium
CTGGGCCAAGAGTTCGGCTGGGGGGCGCTTTTCATTTCCAGCCTGTGCCTGCTCGGGGGCGCTGCGCTCCTGGTGTGGGAACAGATGCCCCGCCTCCGCCTCGATGCCCGGCAGGTGATCGGGCTCGAGTTGGCGCTGTGGGGCGGGTTGGGCCTGCTGCACAGCCCTTTCCCCCTGGCCGAGGGCTACGACCGTGCTCGTGCCGGCCTGGGTGGGGGCTATTTCGGCTGGGCGATCCTCTATGGTACCAGCCGCCTGCTCGGTCGCAGCGGTGCGATTCTCTTCTGCCTGGCCCTCGTCGCTGCAGGCGCCTGTCTGTTGCAGCCCAGCCTGTGGCGACGAATCTCGGCCCCGGTGCGGCGTTTCCCCTCTCGCTCCGGCCAACGTCGAGGCGCGACGCCACAGCCGCAGCGAGAGGACCGGGCCTTTTCGGCCCCAGCCACCGCCGAAGCAGTCGAGCGACCCGCCGGCCCGCCCACCGTGCACCGGCCCGCTGGCCCTGTGCCCCGGCCCCATCCCCCGGCCAAAGCAACCCCCGAGCCCAGGCCACGCCTCCGCCCGCGCAGCGCCAAACTGCCACCGCTGGACCTGCTGGCGCCGGCTTCAACCTTTGACGCAGATGACCCCGGCACGCGCTATCAGGCGCAGGTGATTGAAGAAACGCTGACCCAGTTCGGCGTGCCCGCACGTGTGGTAGAGGTCCAACGCGGCCCCACCGTCACCCAGTTTGGCGTCGAGCCAGGGTTCGTAGAGCACAAGCGCGGCAACGGGCCGGCGGAGCGGCGCAAGGTGCGCGTGAACCGCATCGTCGCTCTCAGCAATGACCTGGCGCTGGCCCTGTCGGTGCCCGCTATCCGCGTCGAAGCGCCGGTGCCCGGGCGCCCCCTGGTCGGCATTGAAGTGCCCAACCGCAAGGGAGCACTCGTCAACCTGCGCTCGGTGATGGAGGCGGACTCCTTCCGCCGCCTCCGTTCCCCCCTGGCCGTGGCCCTTGGGCAGAGCGTGGCCGGCAAGGCGGCGGCTGCCGACCTGGCCAAGATGCCCCACCTGCTGGTTGCGGGCGCCACCGGCTCGGGCAAAAGTGTGTGCGTCAACGCCCTGATTGCCTGCCTCCTGCTTCAGAACTCGCCCGAGGACCTCAAGCTTCTGCTGGTGGACCCCAAGCGGGTGGAGATGGCGGGCTATGCCGGTGTGCCGCACCTGATTGCGCCCGTAGTCGTTGAGGCCGACCAGACGGTGATGGCCCTACGCTGGGTCTGCCAGGAGATGGACCGGCGCTACAAAGAGTTTGCCCGCACCCGCGTGCGCAACATCGAGGGCTATAATACGGGCGCCGCCAAGCGTAAAGAGCCGCGCCTGCCTTACCTGTGCGTCTTTATCGATGAGCTGGCTGACCTGATGATGGTCTCGCCCGACGAGGTCGAACGCTCCATCTGCCGGCTGGCGCAGATGGGCCGCGCCACCGGCATCCATATGGTGATCGCCACCCAGCGCCCCTCGGTCGATGTGGTGACCGGCCTGATCAAGGCCAATTTTCCGGCCCGCATCGCCTTTGCCGTATCCACCCAGATCGATTCGCGCGTCATCCTCGATGCCCCAGGCGCCGAGCAACTGCTGGGGCGCGGTGATATGCTCTTCATGTCACCCGAGGGCAACCGCCTGCTGCGCCTGCAGGGCTGCTGGGTCTCTGATGAGGAACTACGGGCCATCTGCGACTATTGGCGGCAGGCCGCCATGGTTGGTGGCGAAACCACTGCCTCCACTGCAGTGCCCTGGGAGGGGATGGAAGAGGAGAGCGACGAAGACACCCTGCTCAACCAGGCCATCGCCATCATCCAGGAAACGCGGCAGGCTTCGACCTCCTATCTACAGCGGCGCCTGCGCGTCGGTTACTCCCGTGCAGCCCGCATCATGGAGCAATTGGAAGAGCGCGGTATTATCGGCCCCGACCCGGGCGGAGGCCGGCCGCGCAAAATCTACATTGAGACGGCGCCCGCAGAAACCCCAGGCATAATGGATGAGGAGTAACGTGGGGGAACGCATATGATTTACATCGGCACCAGCGGCTACAGCTATGACGATTGGGTTGGCCCCGTATATCCACCAGGCCTACCCAAGAGCGAATGGCTGTCGTTCTACGCCCACGAGTTCGGCGCCTGCGAGATCAACTATACTTACTATCGCCTGCCCTCAGCCCGCACCCTGGCCGCCATGTCGAAAAAGACGCCCCCGGGCTTCATCTTTACCGTCAAGGCCAGCCAAGAGCTGACCCATGGCCGTGAGGACCCCGCCGAGGCCTTTGTCGCCTTTCGCGCCGGCGTGCAGCCTCTGGTCGAAGAAGGCAAGCTCGGCTGCATCCTGGCCCAGTTCCCGTTTTCCTTTCATGCCACGCCCGAGAACCGCGACTATTTGCGCGCATTCCGTGAGCGCCTGGCCTTGCCCACCGTGATCGAGTTCCGCAACCGCGCCTGGCTGAGCGACGAAACCTTTGCCTTGCTGCGCGCTCTGGGGCTTGGCTTTTGCTGCGTCGATGAGCCGCGCCTACCGGGCCTTTTGCCGCCCATCGCCGTCGCCACCGGGCCCATCGCCTATGTGCGCTTTCACGGTCGCAACGCCAAAAAGTGGTGGCAGCACGAGAACGCCTATGAGCGCTATGACTATACCTATAAAGAGGAAGAGTTGCGCGAATGGGCGCCCAAGATCCAGCAACTCGACCACGAGAGCGAAAAGACCTTCGTCTTTGCCAATAACCACTGGCAAGGTCAGGCCGTCGGCACCGCCCGCCAGCTGAGGCTCCTGTTAGGGATCTAGACCGAATCCAGGATGGAACCGGCCCATTCCACGCAGAAAGGGTTGCAGATTCCACCCCGGGCTCGGCTTGGGAGGGGTGCAGTTCAATCTGGGGACGAATGCGTACACCCGGGTCGTGTCGTGCGCCTCTTGCCCCCACCCCAGCCCGCCCCCGCGGGAAGGGGTTAGGGGGATGGGCATCGCGCCGCGGCTGAGCGACAGCCTCCGATCTGCGCCAAGATTGAACTACGCCCGTTTGGGAGACGCGAAGGGCACGGAGAGGGGGGCTATGGGCATTTCCGAGTTGGACTGTGCACGTCAGATCCTGGAGGTAGCGCCGCGCATCAACCGCTGGTTGGTGGCATGCCTGCGCGAGCAGACGGAATCGGCCAGTTTCAGCTTGCCCCAATATCGCCTGCTGACCTGACCTGAAAATAGCGCCAGCGCCCTCCCGGGCAATTGCCGGCTGCCATGCCCCGCACAAGCCCGGCTCTATCCCAGAGGGTGTGGGTCTGTGGGGCGGCCGCTGTGCGGCCGCCCCACAGACCCACACCGTATAAGAAGGCCTGTTCCGGCCACATGCGGAGCATGGGTACCCGGAAGCCGAAGGGCATTTACATCGTACGTTGTGCCCAATCGAACATGGGACACTGCCAGACATTCCCCTCTATGTTCTTTCCCCTTGCTGTTGCCGACGCATAGGAGGACGCCCGCTTCTAGCGTCCCGCCAGGCCTGGTCCCAGTCCGATTCTACCCGGCCGCCGCCCAGTTGCCCCAACCTGTTCTGCCCACGAGAGCCGTTGACCCCAGCTCGTAATAGGGGAGAAGGTGCGTCCAGTAGCAATACCTCATCACCACAGACAGCAGCTTGTATCCTATGCAAGAAATGGCATAATCCGCAATCATTGACATTGCATATTTCAGATGGTAAAATCGATAGTGAGAGAGGCGTTCTCTCCATCGGTTGGCTGGCCGGATGCTCCATACGCCCCATCCTTCTGCACACGCCGAGATCCATCATCAACCTGAGAAATGGCTGTCGCGCTGCCCAGATGCCCATAATTCCCGATGCTCCACAATACACTGTCGGCGCTTTCCTGCCGCGTAACGCTCAGTTCGCTGAAAGGTGCAGCCATGTCTCAACCTCTGCTGGAGATTCAAAGGGCGACCAAGATCTACGGCGGTGGCCTCATGCAGTCTGGCGAGACGGTAGCCGCTCTGCGGGACCTGGAGCTGACCCTGGCTGAAAAGCCCGCGACCATCATGACCGTCGCTGGGGAAAGTGGCAGCGGCAAGACAACGTTGGCCAATGCCATTCTCGGCTTCATCAGCCTCACCTCCGGCCGGATCCTCTACAAAGGCCACGACATCGCCCGCCTGGACCGGCAACAGCGGCTCGACTATCGCCGTCAGGTTCAAGCCGTCTTCCAGGATCCCTACGAAGTCTACAACCCCTTCTACCGCGTCCGGCACATCTTTGACCTGGTCATCAGCCGTTTCCACCTGGCTGGCAGCCAGAGCCAGGGCCGGGCGCTCATCGAAGAGGCCCTGAATGTTGTCGGCATGCGGGGCGAGGAATTGCTGGAGAAATACCCCCATCAGTTGAGCGGCGGGCAGCGACAACGCATGATGGTTGCCCGAGCTTTCCTGCTCAAGCCCGGGTTGATCGTGGCAGATGAGCCCGTTTCGATGGTCGATGCCTCGCTGCGCGCCATGATCCTGGATATCATGCTGCGCATGCGTGACGAGTACAACATCTCCTTCCTGTACATCACCCACGATCTGAGCACCGCCTACCAGATCGGCGACCGGATCTGCATCCTCTATCAGGGCAGTATCGTCGAGATGGG
>DAOTVS010000362.1:0-5084 GCA_034436375.1 Anaerolineae bacterium
TGCATGATCTCATGCCGATACTTGATTGCGTCGATATCGTGCAGGGGAGCATAAAAGAACGGCTTCAGGTTATATTCCTGCTTGCGCGCTGTAATGGCATCGATGATCTGATCAAGATTCAAATCAACGAAAAAATCGGGGGCTTCAAGGTCCTCGGTTATACTATCTTCGGTTCGCGCGAATAATACGCTATGAAAAGCCATTAACAAACACCTCATGCGGCATGATGCGGACGTCCAGAACCGGGCGCTGCTCAGGTATCTTCTGCGCTGCGGGCCAATTCATCCCAGGCAGTACAGACCTGCTCAGCCTGCTCGGGCGGCGGGTCCGTGGACGCATAGCGGGCCTGCAGATAGCCGGCCGTGATGACCTCCAACCGCGAGCGGGCCTGCGGTATGGCACGGGCGAGCGTCTGCTGCAGCTCCAGCGGAGTCTGGTCGCGCAGCCGGGCGTGTCCCTGCCGGGCCGCCCAGGCGAGCAGTTGTTGATAGACGGCGCGGATGGCCCGCCGGGTGGGCGTTTCCCCCAGCAGAGAGAGGTAGGGGCTGAGACGATGCGCAGAGCGACGGCGCCGGCCCAGCCATTCGCGCCACAGGGTTGCAAGCTGCTCCTCTAGGAGGGCGCGCGAGAAGACGGTTTCCCGCGTCTCCGACACCTCCTCTTCTTCATCGCGCCAAAAGCGCCGCAGCGCCAGGGCAAAGACCAGCGCAACGCCCAGCACGAGGATGCCCAGCCCCAACCAACGGAGGGCTTCCGTGTGCCCCAGGATGGCTGGCGCATTGCCTTTGGACATTTTCCCCAACTGCTCCTGCAGATTGGGCGCCTGGGCCTCCATCCGCGGGCCGGTCCCTTGACGGAGGAGGGCCTGCAACGCGCTGAGAAGGGGGCCCAGCACCAGAAATATCAGGTAGGTCAGGGCATAGAACAGGATATAAAGGGCGCGCCCCAGAATGTCCAAGAGGATGCCCGTCCACTGCAGGGCAGCAGCCACGGTCTCGGGGGCAATCAGCAGGCTCAACAGGACTCCGCCAGCTAGCAAGGTCACAATGACGAGAAGCAGGGTCAGCACCCAATGCCGGCTGGTGTGGACCCGCCCTTCGCCGCCGCGGAGCCGAATGCCCTGCGCCTGCTGCAGGCCCGTGATGGCCAGGGCCGTCATGCCAGCGGCGAAGAAGGTCAGGATCACGAGCCCCAGGCCCCCTGCTACACCTTGCCCGCCCCCGGCAATAAGGACGACCCCCAGCGCCAGGCTGATCAGCCCCGAGAAGAAGGCCCGCCAAGCGTCATCGCTATTGGCCGGTTGCCGGCCATCGAGGATCCCCCGCCACCACAGGTAGGCCACTGCAGCCGCTGTGAGGAGCGGGGCGGGCAGATTGGCGCCCCAGTGCGTGAGCTGCGCCAGCAGGGCGGCGGGCCACTGGGGGCCCCAGAGGGGGTACAGCGAGCGGTAGTGCTCGCACCAGAGCAACAGGGCCAGCGCAACCAGACCGGCGCCCGCGACAGCGGTGCGCGCTGGTAGGGGCGTTCTCACCCGCGCCAGCGCCAGGCGAGTGACGGCTTGCGCGGCCAGGATCGTGGCGAGGGCCAGCGGGAACGAGAGGAGCGGCGTGGTCCGGCCCGGGGCCAGCCAGCGCCGGGCCAGCTCGAGCCAGGGCCAGAGGGCGCAGCACCTGAGCAACGAGATGGCCAGGGGCAGGACGGCCTGGTTACGCCAGTCGTAACGCTTTAAGATCATCCCACACCTCATGCCCGCCGATATGATAATACTGCACCCCGGGCAAAGGGGCGTCCAGGTGCGCATCCCCCAGGGCCACGAGGCTCACCGCATACTCCCGGTGCTGCAACTCGGCCAGCATAGTGCACAGGCCAGCGCTGATCTGCGGAGTGATCGCTACAATCGTAGCGCCATAGGGCAGGTGGCCACTCTCGACTTCCAATACCGCTTCCAGCGGCCAGCGGCCATGCTCGACGACGCGGGCCAGGGCCTCGAGGATCTGCAGCAGTTGCTCGGGGTGCTGGCCGGGCGCAATGCGGATGCGTTGCCCCCCGGGCCAGGCTATCGCGTTCACATAGAGCCCAACGGGCTGCCCCTGCTCCCAGGCATAGCGAGCGATGGAGGCTGCCGTTGTGATGGCAAACTCTTGCAGGTCGCGGTCCAGGCCTTCATAGATAAAGGCAAAGGTGTTGATGTTCAGAAAGAGCGCCAGGGGGCGGCTGGCCGAAGGGTCGAAGATTTTGGTCTGCAGGCCCTGCTGCCGTGCGCTGGCTTTCCAGTGGATATGGCGGATGCTGTCTCCCGGCCGGTACTCGCGCGCCCCCATCATTCGCAGTGGATCCTCCACGAGCCGGCGCGGCGTCTGCCAGTCGCCAAAGGGGTGCCGGGCGGGCAATCCGAGCGCGGTCAAGGGCACAAGCCGGGGATAGACCAGCACGAGCTGTGTCTCCAGTTGCTCGCTGCACTTGCTGCCGAGCCCAAAGATATCGCCCGACTCGAGCCTCAGGGGGCCCAGCGCCCAGGCGCCACGCTGCAGCCCGCGCAGCCGGTAGTGGCGCGTGACCCGCTCATACCAGCGGAGCGACAGCAGATTGATGAGCAGCCGGCGCCCCGGCAGATGGCTGTAGTGCTCGCGCCCCCCCACAAGCTCCAGTGCGCTAGGCATCTCGTCTTCTGCCCGCAGCCAGGCCAGCGGCAAAGGCTTGGCGTTGACAACCTCCAGCGCCAGCTCGGTCTCCTCACCCGGGAACAGGCGATCCGTGCCCAGGCGCCTGCGGTAGGTCACGCCGACCAGGCAGGTCCGAGTCCAGAAATAAGAGACCCCGCCCACCAGCGCCAGGAGCAGCCCCATGAGGAACAGCAGGCTATGACGGAGGATAACGCTGGCCAGCAGGACCAGCACGACGAGTCCCCACCATTGCTTCTTCATTTCCGGGTAGAGTCCTGCGCCCATACCTCCTCAACGGGAATGGGCGTCTGGGCGAGCAGGTCCGTCACTACCTCGGCTGTCGAGCGCCTGTGCAGCCGGGCGTCGGCGCTCAGGATCAACCGGTGGGCCAACACGGGCTGGGCCAGCCGCTTGATATCATCGGGTAAGACGTAACTACGCCCCTGCATGGCCGCCAGCGCTTGGCCGGCCCGGCAGAGGGCCAACGCGCCGCGCGGGCTCACCCCCAGGCTGATGGCCGGATGCGAGCGCGAAGCACGCACCATATCCAACACATAATCTTCGATGGCCGGGTGGACATAGACCTGGCGGCAGACCCGGCCGGCCTGTTCGATCTCGGCTGCCGCGGCGACGGGCGCAACGTGGGCCAGGGGGTCCGCAGACTGGAAGCGGCGCAGGATCTGCCGCTCCTCTTCACGGTCAGGGTAGCCCAGGGCAAGGCGCATCATAAAGCGGTCGACCTGCGCCTCTGGCAGGGGAAAGGTTCCCTCCAGTTCGACGGGGTTCTGCGTCGCGAGCACCAGGAAGGGGCGGGGCAGCGGGCGGGTCACCCCGTCTACCGTGACCTGGCGCTCCTCCATGGCCTCCAGCAGCGCCGATTGGGTGCGCGGGCCGGCGCGGTTAATCTCATCGGCCAGCACGATCTGGGCCATGATGGGCCCTGGCCGGTACTCAAACTCGACCGTTTTCTGATTATAGATGCTGACACCCGTAATATCCGACGGCAGCAGGTCTGGTGTGAACTGGATACGCTGGAAGCTGCAGCCCAAGGAGCGAGCCAGGGCCTTGGCCAGCGTCGTCTTGCCGATGCCGGGCACGTCCTCCAGGAGCACGTGCCCTTCACTCAGCAAGGCCACCAGCAGCAATTCACAGATGTCATCTTTGCCCACAATCACCTGAGACACACTCTTCCTGATGGCCTGGGCAAGGCGCTGGATCACATCAGTATCGTCCACACTCTCACCCCCCTCACAAGCCGAGATGCGCGGGCGTAAGAAGCCAGAAGCTTTTCGCCCATCGCTTCCTCTATGCAGCAACACAGCCAGTATACTACGCGCCGCGCTCTTGGCCCCAATCACTCATCGCCGATGAACAGGCTGATGGCTCTCTGCCATGAGTCCTGCTCTTCCCCTTTGGGCTCATGCCGGCCTTCCCAGCTGCTCTTGTGGATTAGCACGGCCAGCTCCCGCTGCAGTTGCGGCAATATCCCAGCCGTCTCTTGAGCCAGGCGGCCAGCAACCGTCCTCGGCATGGCCCGCGACGAGGCTTGATGGCGCAGACAGACCTGCGCAGCCGCCTGGTGGTCGAGGACGGCGATCGCCTGGGTCGCGGCGGCCTGCATAGCGGAACACACGATGCAATCGCCCGTGAACAGACCCAGCCGCTCGGCCGGGTTGACCGCAGGTCGCCCAGGCTGGTCAGCCTCTGTCTGCAATGCGGTCTCGACCGCTGTACAGGCGGCCAGCACCATTTCGAGCCTTTGCCGCAGCCATGGCGCCAGTACTCCATCCGAATGGGAGTCGGCCACAAGATGATAGACTTGCCAGGCGTGCCGCGCGCAGAGCCCGTCGCTACCCTGGAGCCGCACCTTGCCCTGGGCGATTTCCGCTACGCCTCGGGCCTCAGCCCGCCGCTCGGCAGCGCAAAGCAAGCAACGGACTACTCGGTCAGGCTGATGCCCGGGCGCCGGCTCAGTGGGGTCGGCCCCATAGAGCAGTGAGAGTTGGCGGCGCGTAGTCTCTGCGTCGCCTGACAGAGTCGGGCCCGGGGCGTGGGCATGCGCATCGCTTTCACGCGCTGCCTGATCGAGTTTGCCGCGGTGTATGGCCAACAGGCTGGCTTGTGCCGACGCAGCAGAGTTGGCCAGCACCAGGTTGAGGTGTGAGACACACAGGCCATCCGCATGAGCGTACAATCTTGCAAAACCATCATTGCTCATCTCACGAGCAAAGACTCGGGCATAAATGCCTTCCGAGCGGGCCAGAGCAAGACAGGCGGGGCATCCTTCTCCAGGCGTCACACTCGTCAGCTTATCCAACTCAGCCTGTTCTCCACCCCGGATCAGAGGCCGGCCGGCGCTGGAGCCGAGCATCTGCTGGATGATCTCTTCATAGGTCAAAGCCAGCGCCAGGGGCCCCTGCA
>DAOTVS010000363.1:0-3473 GCA_034436375.1 Anaerolineae bacterium
CCGGTCGCGTGCGAAGCGCGATGCCCGGATGGGATCCGCGCCCCGATGGGTAAGTACGGCTGTAGTGTTAGGATACACGTTGCTTCATCCATAAAGGAGAAACCCCATGGACGGCAAAGAACTCAAGGCTTTCTGGCGGCAGGGAGGCCCCAGCTACGGCGCATGGATCACCCTCGCCGACCCGGCAGCGGCGGCCATCGTCTGCAACGCTGGCTATGACTGGGTGCTCATCGACGCCGAGCACCACCCGTTCAACCCCGAGACCCTGCGCAACACCATCGCCCTCATCCGCGCGCGCAACGTCGTGCCCTTGGTGCGCGTGGCCGATAACGACGCTGCCCTCATCAAACAAGTGCTGGATTTCGGCGCCGAGGGCATCATGATCCCCCTTCTGCATTCGGCAGAAGAAGCTCGGCGCGCCGTGGCCGCCTGCCGCTACCCGCCCCTGGGCATTCGCGGCTGGAACCCCCGGGATGCCTCGAACTATTTCAAGGATGTGGACTATTATCGGCACACGATCAACGAGCGCATGATTGTCATGCTCCAGGTCGAGCACATTGACGCCGTCAACGACCTGGACCGCATCCTGGCCATCCCCGGCGCCGATAGCATCCTGATCGGGCCAGCCGATCTCTCCTTCTCCCTGGGTCACCCGCTGGAGATGGGCCATCCGGAAGTGCAGCTGGCCATCGACACTGTCATCAAAAAGTGCAATGCGGCCGGCACCCCCGTCGGTATCGCCGTGGGCAGCACCGTCGAAGAATTCAGCGATTGGATCCGGCGTGGCATCAACTTTATCCCCCTGGGCTCCGACGCGGGTTGGCTCAGCGCGACCAGCGCATCATTCCTGCGGCAGATGCGCGCGAGCACCGGCGGCCGCTGAATAAGGAGCCAGGCTTGAGCGAGCAGCCCCTCATTGGCATCGATATCGGCGGCACAAAGATCGCTGTCGCGGCCATCACCAGCAGTGGGCGCATCCTGGGCTGCGCCCAGGCGCCCGTGTGCGAACAGAGCTCTCTGGCAGCCTTTAACGACACCCTGATCACCCTGGTGCGCCGCGCCCTGGCGGAGGGCGGCCTGCCGGGAGAGAAGCCGGCAGCGATCGGCATCGGCTGCACGGGGCCCGTCGACCCCGCGCAAGGCACGGTGAGCAACCCCTATACCCTACCTCTGCCCATGGATTCGGACATCACCACCCCTCTGCGCAAGGCTTTTGATGCGCCGGTGCTGCTGGAGAACGATGCATTTGCCGCTGCCCTGGGCGAGGCCTGGCTGGGCGCCGCCCGTGGGCGAGAGCTGGCCGTCTGCGTCACGTTTGGCACCGGCATTGGCTGTGGCGTGGTCCGTGCCGGCCGTTTGCAGCATGGGGCGCGCGGCCATTTCCCTGAGATCGGCCACCAGATCCTCGACCCGACCGGCCCACCCTGTTACTGCGGCGCCAGCGGCTGCTGGGAGTCCCTCGCCTCGGGCACCGCCATCGGCCAGGCTGGGCAAAGAGCGGCGCAGGGGCCCGGCGGCGAGGCGCTCCTGGCCCTGGCCGGAGGCCGGGCGGAGGCGGTCGATGCGAGGCTGGTCTTCCAGGCCGCGCGCAGCGGAGACCCTGTTGCCTGCCACATCGTCGAGCGCGCCGTCAGAGCTACCGCCGCCGGCGTGCACAACCTGGTGCATGCCTTTGCGCCCGACGCCATCGTGCTTGGCGGCGGTATGATGTGTCACTATGATCTGTTCGAGCCCGCAGCGCGCGCCGCCATCGCGCGCATCACTATCGTGCCCGTCGACGGCCTGCTTATCGCCCCTGCCGAGCTTGGCGCCAACGCAGGCCTCTACGGCGCCGCGCGATTGGCTGCACTCTCGTTGGGAAATTGAGGCGGTGGTTCATCCATCTTGCTCGAAAGGGCTCCCATGCCAGACTGGTTCTTCTACGCCCTGATCACACTGCTCGTGTGGAGCTTCTTCGGCCTGTTCCCCAAGCTGGCCGCCAGCTATATCGACCCACGGAGCTTTCTGGTCTATCAGGTGCTCGGCTCGCTCCTGGTGGCGACGCTGGCTCTGGTCATGCTCGGGTTCAGACCTCAGTGGCACCTGCGGGGCGTGGCTTTGGCCCTGCTCACCGGCGCCTCCGGCAGCATCGGCACGCTCTTTTTCCTTCTGGCCATGCAAAAGGGCAAGGCGTCCGTCGTGGTGGTAATGACCGGCCTCTACCCCGTGCTCACCGTGCTCATGGTGTGCCTGCTGCTCAAAGAGACGCTCACCCTCAAACAGATCATCGGCATGGTGCTGGGGTTGATCGCCATCCTGTTGTTCACCATCTAAGGGGGTATATATGAATTCCTACGAACGCCTGCAATCCCGCCTGCGCAGCGAGCCGGTCGACCGCCCGCCCAATTTCGACATCTTTATGACCTTTGCCCCACACTATATCGGGCAGCCGCTCTCCCGCTACTATCAGGACTACCGCGTGCTGGTGGAATGCAATCTCGCCGTGCGCGAGGCCTTTGCGCTGGATATCGTACAGGCCATCTCGGACCCCTACCGCGAGGCGGCGGATTTCGGCGCCCAGGTCGCATTCCCGGAAGATGGGCTGCCCCTCTGTACGCGCCCGCTGCTGGCCGAAGACACGTCCCTCTCGCGCCTGCGCCCGCCCGACCCGCACACCGGCCGCCGCATGAGCGACCGGCTGGCCGCCTGCACGCTCTTCCGCGAAAAGGTGGGCGGTACGGTGCCCATCATGGGTTGGGTGGAGGGCGCCCTGGCCGAGGCGGCGGACCTCCGCGGCGTGAGCACACTCCTGACGGACCTCTACGAGCGGCCCGAGTGGGTGGAGGAGCTGCTGGAGATCTGCTGCGGGGTAGAGATCGCCTTTGCGCGCGCGCAGGTCGAGGCGGGCGCCGATATCATCGGCCTGGGCGATGCCATCGCCTCGCAGGTCTCACCGGCCATGTACCGCCGCTACGCTCTCCCTTATGAGCAGCGCATCTTCGCCGCCGTGCACGAGATGGGCGCGCTGGCCCGCCTGCACATCTGCGGTGACATCAGCCGCCTGCTGCCGCTGGTCGTGGAAAGCGGGGCCGATATCATCGATGTGGACTGGATGGTCGATTTCGGACGTGCCGCCGAGCTCTTTGCGGATCACGCCGCCCCCTGTGGCAACTTTGACCCGGTGGCCGTGATGCTCCAGGGCACGCCAGAGATGGTCAAGGCCGCCGTGACCCAGAACCTGCGGGAGGGCGGCCCGCGCTGCATCAGTATGGCCGGCTGCGAGATCCCTGACCGCACCCCGCATGCCAACTTGCTGGCGCATGCAGAGGCGCTCGCAGAGTGGGGAAACGGGTAAAAGCCCTGGGAGCAAAACAGGGCCTTGGCGCGCTGCTGAACGCCAAGGCCCTGTTTTGCTCCCAGGGCCTTTATTTCTTGAACTGGGGCAAGTAGGCGGCGTGCACGCTCAGCAGCTCGTCGAGGCACTTTTCCGCCGC
>DAOTVS010000364.1:0-7588 GCA_034436375.1 Anaerolineae bacterium
ATCCCAAGTGGGATGGCCCGCCCCCCTCCTGTTACGTGCTGCAGATTTCGGCGCTAGAGCGAGCGGCCCCGGCCCATGCCGCGCATCGGCGAGCCAAAGCCCGCGCCATGATTGTCGGCGCCCGCGCGGCGCCCGTAGCCCGGGCCGAGGCCCGGGGCGCAGACGCCATTCTGCAGATTCTCGAGCATCTGCGTGCGCATGGTGTTGAGGGCAGCATCCATCTGCTGCTGCGTGATGCGCCCGGCGTCCACGGCCTGTTGCAGGGTCGCCTTGCGAGCGGCGATGAGCTTATCCACCACCTGCTCGAGGGTCATATTCTGCGCCTTGGCCAGGTCCGCCACGGTCTTGCCGCTCTGCAAGGCCTGGGTCAGTGCGTCCACCTTCATGTTCAGCGCGCTGGCCAGTGTATCCAGCATGGCGCCGCCAAAGCGGAAGCCAAAGCCGGCGCCCGGGCCACCCATGGGGCAGGTTGCCTGGGGCGTCTGCGCCGGCGCAGGCCCCTGGGCGGAACTCGTGAATGCGGCGACGCCGGCGATGATCAGCACCCCCGCCAGTGCAGCCACTGCCCACTTGCCTACTCGTCCAAACATCTCTTCCTCCTCGCTTGAGATCAAGCGGCACTTTCCTCGCCCGCTTGTGCCAGCATTATAGCCGGGGATTGTGAAGAACCTGTGAAGGGGATGTGCAGGCTCTGCGAATAATGCCTTGCTTTACCCCTGCTGGCTTGTGTGTTAGAATGCATATGGGCCGGGTTTTCGTGCCTGGCAGCCGTTTACCTGCAAAGGAGCCCATCATGGACGAGCGTGAGTTGCGGTCGTACCATCGGGCAGCGCAACCCATCCTCCAGCGCACCGCCCCCATCCCCGCCCAAAGCCGAATCAAGATCACCCCTACCGTGTTGGATGAGATCGCCTGGGGCGTGGTGCTGGCTTATGTCGCCAATACTGCACATCCTGCGCCCAATGCAATCCCAAGCCAGGTGCGCAATGGCGAGGGGCCGCTGCCGGATGAAGAGGTGCAAGCCGCCCTGGCGACGCTGAAATCCTCCGCAATCAAGCCCCGCCTGCAGCCGCGGGGGCCGGGTCTGGAGCGTTTTTCGGCGGCGGTACGGCGCTTGCTTGATGCATATGGGTGGGCGCCCTCCCGGGCCGAACAGGCTGCGGAGGAACTGGCGGCAGCCTTGCGCACAGCCTGGAGATGATGCCAGAGTTGGATCGGGGGATGTTCCATGGTTTCTGACTTGCCGCGCGGCGTGGCGATTGTGGGCGCCGGCGCTATCGGTTCACTGGTGGGCGCCCGGCTCCTGAGCGCCCGGGCGCCGGTCACGTTGATTGGCCGGGCCGAGCCTATGCGTGCAATTCGCGAGCACGGGCTGATCCTCGAGCGGCATTGGCGCCGCCCGGTGATTCTGCACGATCTCGAGGCTGTGACAGCGTGGGAAGAACTCTCTCCGGCCGAGGTCGCCAACATAGGCCTGGTGATCATCACGACCAAAGTCCACGACACCGCCGAGGCGGCAGCCGGCTTGCGCGGCCATGTGCCGCCCGAAGTGCCCCTCTTGGTGCTCCAGAACGGCGTGGGCGGCGTCGACCTGGCGCGCGCCGAAGTGGGGGCGCGCCCCCTGCTGGCGGGCGTGATCACGCTGGTCGCCGTCCAGCCGCAGCCTGGGGTGGTGCGCAGCCTGAGTCGACGGGGTGGGGTGGCGATAGCGCCTGTGACCGCCCCCCCAGAGCTGGCGGCCCAGGTGACCTCGCTGTTTGCAGCCGCGGGCCTGCCGGCTCGTCTCTGCGCCGATTACCGGGCCATGACCTGGTCCAAGCTGCTTCTCAACATGCTCGGCAACGCCGTGCCAGCGATCACCAATCTCCCATCTCGCGAGGTGTTCAACGACCTGGCCCTCTGCCGGCTGGAGATCGCCGCCTTTCGTGAGGCATTGGCCGTCCTGCGCGCCCAGGCCATCCGCCCCGTGGACCTGCCGGGCTACCCGGTGCCGCTCCTCGCTCAGGCCATCGAGCGCCTGCCTGTGCCCATTTTGCACCGTTTGCTGCCGCGCCTGGTGGCCGGCAGCCGGGCAGGTAAGCAGCCCTCACTGCAGATGGATCTGCAGCGAGGCCGTACTCGGTCGGAGGTGAGTTACCTCAACGGCGCCGTGGTGGAGCGGGGGCTGGAGCTGGGCGTGCCCGTGCCGGCCAATGCCCTCATCTGCCGCACGCTGACCGCCATGGCAGGCGGATCCATTCCCCTCGATGCCTATGCCGCCAACCCCCACAGCCTGCTGGCGCCCCTGAGGTAGCACCTCCCAGCAACACAACCCGTTGTAGGTGGCCTGGCTACGCCTCAAACGCCCACTACAACTTAGCCTTGCCAGCCGAAGCAGAACACCACGCCCATGCACACGACGGTCACCGCCAGGTACTCTACGGCGGCGCGGCGAGTGAGCTGGCCCCATTGGCGCTGCTGCAGCAGGCCGGTGACCAGGTAGAAAACGGCCAGCAGGAGAAAGGCGCCGCCACACGGCGAGAGTGCTCCCGTAGTGAGCACCCAGCCCAACTCACCCATCATCAAGCCCACCAGGGCGGCCTTCCCCCAAAGGGGCCACAGCCTGCCGCGCAAACTGCGTAGGGTTTCCAGGGCCAGGCCGGCGCTGCCGAGGGCGATGAGCGGCACCGCCAGGATTCCGCGCTGCAGCAGGCTTAGAGCCGCCAGGAAAAGCGCCAACCCCAGGCCATAGGTCAGCGCATTCAGGCCAGAGCGCGCGGCGTGGAACCCCGGCTCTTGCGGGTCCAGGGTGCGCAATTGCCCCAGGGCCGTCAGGCCTACCAGGACCCCCCCCACGATCAACAGTAGCGCCTGCGCCAGTGGCGCATTGAGCCGGCCATAGCCCTCATAGAGCGCGAGCACGCTGCACGCCGGCAGCACCCAAAAGGGCGCAGTACGTGCGATGGGGGCCCCAGCCAGCCGCGGATCGGAGCGCAGCAGGACCTCCAGCAGCGCACAGGCGATGACGGCGACCGCAAACCCGACGGTGCGCGCTGGCGTCAGCTCGATGTTGAGCAGAGTCAGCGTGCCTGGCACGGGCAGCTCCAGGATGGGCGTGGACAGGGGGAGGGTCCCCGAAAGGGCCATTCCCAGCGCCGTCAGCGCCGCCAGGGCCACCGCCAGCCGTCGGCGTCGCCCGTTCATGCCCGAGCCTCCTCATGCATGGCGATGATATTGGCCAGCGGCACGTCGGGGTTAATGGTGTTGGAGGTAAAGAGCACCAGGTCCGCATTGCCCCGGCAGACATCGATGGCGTGGCGCACCTTGCGGCGGATCTCTGCCGCTGTACAGACCGGCAGTTCGGTGGTCACTGCCAGCGGCCCAAAGATCAAGAGCGGCTTGCCCTCGCGCGTGCGCTTGCCGGCCATGAGCTCGATGGTCAGGCCGCACTCGGGCTGGAACCCCTGAAAGCCCTGGATGCCGCAATCGATCAGCATATCGAGCAGGGGGCGCACGTCGCCATCCGAGTGCCAGACGGGCCGGCACCCCACCTCGAGCAGGGGCTGCAGGCCGTGGCGCAATTGGGGCGCATAGTAGCGCTCCATATAGGCCGGCGAGATCATGGGGCCGCGCTGGGTGCAGATATCCTCGCCCAGCAGGATGGCGTGCGGGTAGAGCCCCTCCTGCACAGCGCGCGCCACCAGCCTCCCCCGCGTATAGCCGATGGCGCCGCCGATTTCCAGCAGTTTCTGCGCATGCCGGGGGTAGCCGCCGATGATCTGGAAAAAGTTCTCATAGCCAAACGTGCCGTACCAGCTGATGCCGGCCCCGGCCGACCACTGCGCTGGCATCCATACCAGGTCGCCGCACTGGGCCTGCCGCTCGACCAGGTCAGCCCGAAAGCGGGCATACTCAGCCTCGAAATCGGCAGTGAATTCGGCCTCAATCTCCTCTGCCGAGGGCATCTCGTCGATCCGCTCCAGCGCAGCCGCCAGCGACAGATCGGGCGCCGCGTGCAGATAGGTATTGTGGTCCACGCAGCGGAAATCGGCGTCGCTTTTGGGCACAAAGCAATCGATCAGACCGTCGGAGCCCAGGGTGCGGTAGGCGCGGATCGAGACGCCGAGGGGGTCCTCCCAATATTCCTCCTTGCTGGCGCCGGTGAGCGCGCGGATATGATCCGGGCAGGCGATCCACCCGCCGAGGATAGGGGTATGATCGGGCGCGCGTCCGGCAAAGACGGCATCAAGGCGCTCGCGATGGGTCATGGCGGATTGAGGCATCCATTTCTCCTTGGCATACGATCAACATGGAAACGGACCTCACGCGGAGGTGCGGAGGGGACGGTATGGAACCGCAGATGAACGCAGATCTGTCACTCGGCCAGACTTTCGCGGTCTCCAAGGCTTAGGTCTTGCGCATCATCAGCGTTTATCCGCGGTTCCATACCGTCCCCCCTTTTTCATACGAGAGCGCCGTCGGCGCTGAGGGTACGGCGCAGCGCCTGTACGTCTACCCGGCGCGGCGGCAAATCGCCCTGCACGGCGAGCGCGGCTGCCGTGCCCGCTGCCTGGCCGATGGCCATACAGGTGCCCATCACGCGGGCGCCGGCCATGCCCTCGTGCGTCGCCGAGATGCAGCGGCCAGCGACCAGGAGGTTCTCGACCCTCTGCGGCACCAGGTGGGGGCGCCACCAGGCCTGCCGTGGCCAGGCCGCCGAGAAAGCCATAGCGCTCGACCAGGAGCGTCCGCGCGCCGTGGCGGGCGGCAGCAATGGCGGCAGCCAGCCCGGCCGGCCCCTCACCACAGACCACCACATCCACATCGGCATACACCGGCAGCTCGCGCGCCGGCTCCAGCAGAGTTGCCATGGACATCTCCCCTCCCGGGTCAGAGCCGGGCAGGCGCACAGCACCTTTGCCGGCTGGATCAAGTGCGGTTGCAGTGTTAGAAGAGCATAGCCCTTCGGGCTCGTATAGGGGACCCTGGCTTGCGGAGGGAGATTAGCCCCTACACAAGCCCTGAAGGGGCTTTGCCGTTCTGAGCCCGGCGGCTTGAAGCCCCGGGCGGTCCCACTCGAGCACGCAATATTGTCTGCCAGCAGTATTACCTATACATTACATCCGCGCGGATATGTCGCCCCATGCCTCGCCGCGATCATCCGTCAGGCGGAAGTAAAAGCCCCACTCATCCTCCTCTCGACCGACCTTGAGGAGCACGGTGTTCCAGCCCTGGCGCAGGTGCACGGGCACCATATCCTGCCGTGGCGCCGCTGCGCGGCGGGTATCACTGCGCAGGACGCGCTCGCCGTTCAGCCACACCTGCAAGCCGTCGGAAGAGCCCAGCTCCAGCCATCCCTCCCGCTCGCTGGGGGCATAGAGCTCGCAAGCGGCATAGCCCAGGCACCAGGGCTCGGGAGAGAGGGCCGCGCTGAGGTCCACATAGCCCGAGACGGCCTCACCCCGGTAGGGGCGCCACTGCAACTGGGCGCCACCCTTACCGGCAAAAGGTCCTGGCGCCTGCAGGTCCCGCTCTGGCGGCAATGCGGTATCAAGGCCCTGGCCCTCTTCGTTAGCGAACGGCCCCAGCAGCCGCCATGTCTGCTGATACCCTGCCTTGTGGCGGATGCCCGGTTCTTGCCAGGGCTTGCCGATGAGCTCACATTTGCGGCGGCGATAGTAAGTGTAATTCTCCAGCGACACATCGGGCGGCACCAGGTGATCGGTGTGGGGGATATAGCCGCCCCGTGCCAAAAGGGGCTGCAGGCGCGCAAATTCGGCGTCGATCGCGGCCGGCCCGGCGATCAGCGCCCGCTTGTCAAAGGCGCCCCGCAGCGCCACGCGCGTGCCGAACTGGTGCGCAATGCGGTAGACATCGGTGTGGGCCGACTCGATGGGGAACATCACATTGATGCCCCCCTCCAGCCAGAGCGGCACCAGCTCGTGGATATTGCCGTCGCAATCGAGCTGGTTGAACTCGGTACCGAACTCGCGCCGCAGGTAATCGGTAATGCGCTTGTAGCGCGGCACCATCAGCTCGGCAAAAAGGCGCGGGCTGAGGAGCGAGCCATGGTTGAAGCACATATCCTCCCACCAGTCGCCCTGATCCACCTCAATACCCCTGCCCGCCAACTTGCTGAGCACACTCAGGGTGAGCTGCGTCAGGTGCTCCATGATCTCTTCGACCAGCGGCCGGTCGTCATAGACCATGAGCGAGATGCGCTCGACGCCCATCCAGTTGCGAATCCAGCCGTAGAGCGAGCCCAGCCACAGGCTCAACGGGTAATCGCGGTTCCGCAGCCGGCGGATGCGAGCATCGAGGTAAGGCGGCAGACGGTCGGGGTGATCGGGGTTCAGACGCTCGTCGCGCATGCGCTCCCAATCGGCCCGGGTCTCGATGGCATAACGGATATAGTGGGGGATCGAAGCGCCGTACTCGGGCTTCATCTGCTCCGAGATGGCGCCATCCTCATCCTGCAGGATCCAGTGGGTGCCCCTGTCCTCCAGGATTTTATGCTCAAAGGCCGGCAACAGGCCAATATTGATCGGCAGCCCTGGCCCGAAGAGTTGATCGTCAGTATTGAACCAGCGCTCCAGCGGGCCCCACTCGGTGATGACCGGTGTATCCAGGCCCTCATTGCGCCAGCGCTCGGCCGTCTGCCGCCAGACGCCAAACTCGTAATCGGGCACACGGTCCACCGGCTGAAAGCGCAGGGTGCGCAGCAGTCGCTCGCGAGGAGACAGAGAGTCCATGGTTGGTATCCTTTCCGTGAGATCTGCACCCATTATACACCATCTGTAATATAGTCCCGCAAAGCCAGATCGGGCCTGCCCAGATGCAATTCCCTTTGGGGAGGGAACCAAGACATGGGGTGCCATGGGCCCTAGAGAGATGCGCCCTGGTGAGGGGCGGCACCCCAATAACAGGGAGACGGGTATGTCAGCTCTGCCCGGCGCTTGAGGTGCGCCGCTGCTCCTGCCAACGGCGGCAGGCATCGACCAGCCTCAGCGCCAGCTCCGGCCAGGCGCCGAAATGCAGGTGCACGTAGGAGGCCAAAAGCCCGTTGTGCGCGACCCCTGCATACGACGCCGGCCCTTCCTCGTTCGGCCGGATCTCATAGGCGTAGGGCAGATCGGCCGGGTAGCCGACCCAATCGGAATAGTGAAACTCATGGCCGCGCACTTGCTCACCCTGGCGCAGCAACAGAGAATCGCGTTGGGCGGTCACCAATCGGTAGCCCATCACCAGCTTGGCGCGCAGGCGCGCCTGCCCCGGCAAGATGCCCACCATGGGCCAGGTTTCCCCGGCCAGGTCGCGGATGCTTTCGGTCAGGACCATCAGGCCCCCGCACTCGGCATAGATGGGCATCCCTGCCTCATGCGCTGACCGTATGGCCAACCGCAGGGACCGGTTGGCCGCCAGCTGCGGCCCATAGAGCTCCGGGTAGCCGCCGCCCAGGTAGAGCCCGGCGCAGTCCGCCGGCAACTCCGGATCGGCCAGGGGGCTAAAGGGAACGACCTCGGCCCCGGCGGCACGGAGCAGGTCGAGATTGTCCTCATAGTAGAAACAGAATGCCTCATCACGCGCCACAGCAATGCGCACCGCCGGC
>DAOTVS010000365.1:0-3526 GCA_034436375.1 Anaerolineae bacterium
TGACCGCCCGGGGCGGCCGCGACACCGAGCGCGACCTCTTCGGCCATTGGGGCGGCTACCAGACCATCCTCAGCAGGAACACCCTGGGCAAGCCCTGCCCCGCCTGCGGCACGACGATCGTGAAAGAACCTTACTTGGGCGGCGTCATCTATTACTGCGCCGAGTGCCAGAAGCTCTGACTCGAGAACAGAGCCTCACCGCCAAGGCGCAAAGGGCGCCAAGATGATGGCATACCTTTGCGCCTTGGCGGTGAACTCTTTTCATCTGTAGGGAGACTGCATGGCTGAAACAACCGTGCCGAAGAGTGATGCCATGTACGACCTTTGGGAGCTGCGTGGGAACGCTCTGCAGACCCTCTCTTCTGTCATCGTGCCCATCGCCTATGTGTGGGAGTGCTGGCTGTTGTTCTCTCTCCAGCGCTTCGCCTGGCAGCTGCTGGGTCCCTTTGTACTGGGACTGGGCGCCACGGTCGGCTACCTCTATGGTAAGCGCTATCCGCGCCTGACCGCACCCTTTTTCGTGGCCTGCCTGGCGGTGATGAGCGGGGCCGTCGGATGGACATCGGGCATGTACCTGACTTCCTACCTCACCGTCCCAGCCATCGTGTGCGCCGGCGTGCTCCTGGATCCCCCTCTGATGTTCCTGGTGGCTGCCCTCCTCGGATTGGCGCTCGAGGGCATAGCCGTGATCCACTGGGGGTACGCGCCGATCTCGGCGGAACTGGCCCATTTGCTTGCCATGTTGGCCGTGACGGCCATCGCCTGTTGGCTGTCGGCGCGCACTCTCTACACGGCCCTGGAGTGGGCAACAGAGAGCTATACCAAAGCCTTCGAGGAGATGCTGCGCGGGCGCGCGCAGCGCGCCCAGTTGCGCCAGGCGCTCAAGTCGATGGATGAGGCGTCAGGCAGGCTGCAGTGGATGAACTATGAGCTGGCCCGCGCCCGCAACGAGGCGGAGGAGCTGCGCCGGCTCAAGCAACAGTTCGTGGCCAACGTCAGCCATGAGCTTCGTACCCCTTTGGCCCTCATCGCCGGTTTCAGTGAGATGATGTACCTTTCGCAAGGGAGCTACAGCACCCCCCTGCCGCTGGATTATGTCGGCGACGTGCGCGAGATCTACCGGAACAGCCGGCATCTGCTGAGTCTGATCGACGATGTCCTCGACCTCTCGCGCATCACTTCGGGCAAGATGCTGCTGGCGCGCCAGGAGGCAGACCCGGGTGACACGATCCGTGAGGCGGTAGACACGATGCGCCCCCTCATCGAAGGCAAAGGGCTCACCCTCGACCTTGAGATCGAAGCACCCTTGCCCACAGTGTACATGGACTCTGGCCGCGTGCGGCAGGTGCTTCTCAACCTCCTGAACAATGCGCGGCGCTTTACTGAACATGGCGGGATCAAGGTGCAGGCCCGGCGCGAGACGGATGATCTATTGGTCAGCGTTACCGACACCGGCCTGGGCATCTCTCTGGCGGAGCAGCCCAAGCTGTTTGAGGAATTCCGGCAGCTCGATGGTTCCCTGGCCCGCGGGCACGATGGGGCAGGGCTGGGGCTGGCCATCAGCAAAGAATTCATCGAGCTGCACGGGGGGCGGATCTGGGTGGAGAGCGAAGGCATCCCTGGCAAGGGCAGCACGTTCCACTTTACCCTGCCTTTGCGTGACAGGGAACGTGATGCCCATATGGGCCGCACACTGCTGCGTGGCCGGCCGGGGCCGCTCAGCCAGGTGGTGCCTACGCTGCTCCTCGTGACCGAGGATGCCTCCGTCCTGCATCTGCTGGAGCGTCACTTTGACCGCTACCGGATCGTCTGTGTGGAGGCGATGGCGCAACTGCCAGAGTTGATCGCCCGCCTGTGCCCCCAGGCGCTGCTCCTGAGTTGCAATCCAGGACATGAGATGGAACAGCTGCGCGAGGTGCAGGGTCAGATCGGCAACGCCGATATCCCGATCATCGCCTGCCCGCTGGGCGGCGAGGAGTACCTGGCCCGCGCCCTGGGCGTGCGCGCTTATCTGGTGAAACCGATCGAGCGCAAGGCATTCCTGGCGACCCTGGCCTCCCTAGGCGAGCAGGTGCGCAGGATCCTGATCGTGGACGACGACCCCCGATTTGTGCGCCTGGTATCGCGCATCGTTCGCGCGGCGGACCGGCCCTATGGCATAGCACGGGCTTATAATGGCTCCGATGCCCTGGCCCGGCTGCGTGATGGCGGCATCGATGCCATCCTGCTCGATCTGCTCATGCCCGATATGGACGGGCGGGCCTTCCTGGATGCCATGAGGCAGCAGGGCTTTGGCCGGGTCCCGGTGATCGTCATCACGTCCAAGGCCTACGATGCCGACGATGCCCAGCAGTGGGGCAGCAAGCTATTTGTGGTCGGCTACAGCTGCGGGATCTCGAACGAGCAAGTCGTGCGCCAACTCAGAGGCGCTCTCGAGGCAATGGCACACGAAAGGCAGCCGGGGACCGTCTGAGGTCGCTAGCGTTCCATCAGGGAACTCTGCAGGGCATGCAGCGTGTCGAGGAACTGGGCCTGAGAGAAAGGCTTTTTGAGGTACGAACTGGCCCCGAGAGATAGGGCCACATCACTCTCGTCGAGGACCGAGCACACCAGCACGGGGATGTCGCGCGTCGCGCTGTCCGTCTTCAGGAGCTGCAGAATCTCCCAGCCGTCTTGTCCGGGCAGCATAACGTCGAGAGTGATGATATCGGGCTTGAGCTCATGGGCAATCTGCAGTGCCCTGGCCCCATTCTCGGCGCCAATCACCCGGTAGCTCTGGTTGGCAAGGTAGCGCTGCAAGAGCTGGATCGTGCTGGGGTTATCCTCCACGACCAGCAGGACCTGGGGCTCGGTCGTGGGCAGCAATAAGCGTAGCTGGAGCTGCCCCCGATCGAGGCCGGCGCCGATCCACTCGCCTCCCTCCATTTCCACCAGGCGGCGAGCGGTTTCGGCCTCCATGGGCTCGGTAAAGCTCCCGCCGCCGGCCGCGTTGCCTGCGCTCACCTCCACCAGCACATGCCTGCGCCTGGGCAGGGCCTTGATCTGCAGCCGCTCAGTCCGCGGCTCGACGATGCAACGGCTGAGGACCTGGATGAGGGCCTGGCGCAAGACAGTGCGGCTGGCGAAAATGGACGGCAGCCCTTCCCTCACCTGGCAGGAAATAGCGACCCCTCTTTCTTCTGCCAGCGGGCTGATGGCCTGGACGGCGCCGGCGATGAGGCCGCCCGGGTCGATGGCCTCGCGATGTGAGGACACACGCTCCACCTCGCCCCATAGCGTGGGTGAGGGCGTGCCCTCACCAGCCCGCTCCATCGTCTCTTGGCCGATGCCCTGGTACTTGTCCCAGAGAGATCCCACCAGCGCCTCTAAAGCCTTGCGGTGCTCGCGGTAGAACTGACGTTCGCTGATGGCCAGCTCCTCCATGATCTCTTCCGCCTCACGGCCCTCCACATAGCGAGAGGTGAGAATAAAGTAGCCCCGCCACTGGGCCGACTTGACCGAGGCGTTGGCCGGGGGTGTCATGCCCT
>DAOTVS010000366.1:0-25124 GCA_034436375.1 Anaerolineae bacterium
CGATACCAGCAATCATCGTCGAGGGCAGTGCGCGCCTCGGCCATGGCATCGATCAGGGGCCGGCGCTGGGCCACAGCGCCATAAAAGACCTCAGTAAAGGCCACCGTGGCGTAGAGGGGCACCTCGAACTGCATGGCAGCCACGGCGGGCACGCCCATGCCGATCAGGGCCGGCGCCGTGCCTGCAAAGACGGCCCCCCCACCTACCATGGCCGAACGGCAGGCGCTGAGCACGGCCAGGCGCGTCTCTGGGTTGCGGAAAAGGGCAGCGGCCAGGTTCTCGGCGCTTCGCCAGTCGACCTCCCCATCCTGCCGCTCAAAGGCCAGGTACCCCTGCGCAGGCACCCCAGCCAACGGCTGGCCGCAGAGTGCGCCACGCTCCCCTCGCCCTGTGCAGGTGAGCTCATCCAACGGAGCCAGGCGCCGGCACTGGGGGCAGCGCCGGCCAAAATCGCCGTGGCCGTCAAAGTGAATGATGTGATAGGTCCCACTGCTGAGGGCTTCCACCAGGCCGCGCCAGGTTGCGCGCTCCAGGACGTCCACGCGCAACCCCTCCTGCGCTGAAAGGCTGCCCAGGCTCTCGCGCAGCGCCGCCAGCTCGCCATCCCGATCCAGCGCCGCCAGCCCACGCGGCCGAGAGATCACCACCAACACTCGCAGCGGGCCGCGCACCAAAAGCGCCGTCAGGGGAGACTTGAAGGCAATGTAGCGCGCCAGGGCAAGGCGCCCATTGCGCACCAGGTACCCCTGCTCGTCGCGCAGCAGCTCCCAGGGCAGCCGCGCCAGGTAGCCCGCTTCCCGATCGAACTGAAGCTGAAAAGGCAAAGGCTGGCGAGCCTTCCGGGCCTGGCTCAAGCTGACGTTCAGCGCCGTGCGCACCCGGCCGCGGGGGAAGAGCGTCTCATAAAGCCGCTGCCCGATCTGCTCCAGGGCGCGGGCGCGCGACAATGCGAGCTGCTCCCCCTGCACCCACCCCAGCTCTTGCAACGCCGGCCACTCGGCCCGCAATTGGGCAGATGTAAGGGCGGGGCGCTCAATGAGCTTGAGCAGCGCCTGCAACTGCCCCTCGCTGTAGGGTGCCGGCACCCGCTGATGGGGCGCGCCATAGGGCGAGGATAGCACGCGCGTCTCGACCTCCACGCGATTGCCCTCAGTGTACAGGGAAGCCAGGTGCGCAAAGGGCTCTATCATGCAATCCGTATAGTCCGTGTCAGAAATCTGTTGGTAGCCCAATTCCTGCCAATAGTCGTCGATAGTTGCTCTCCACCTGCGCCTCGGCATCCAGAGAGGAGCAGCGCCAGGCCTCGACCAGCGCGGCCACCACCTTGCGCAGCGCCTGCGCGCGGTCGCTCGTGCCCAGGCTGCCCCACGGACCGTTAGTCTCAGTGAGTATCTGCTCCCGCGGGATCGCCCGCAGCCGCCCCGCCAGCTCTCCCTGCTGCAGGGCCTCCGGCCCGATGGAGAGGAAATGCCCGGCCGCCAGGGCCCGAAACAGGATAGCCCGCGGCGCCTCCGGCCGGTAGCCGTGCCAGACGACCCACTGCACCCGTTGGGCCATCACGATCTCCCAGGCTTCGGCCTCAGCATAGGCGGCGTGCAAAAGCAAGGCACGCTGCCCCTGGGCGCACGAGGCAGCAATCGCCTCCAGCGTCTGCCGTTGCGCTGCACGCTGCTCCTCTCCGGCCTCCTGAAAGTCGAGCCCGGCCTCTCCCACGAGACGCACATCCTGCAACACCTGCTTCCACTCTGCCCATTGATGGTAAGCGCTGCCCAGCCGGCGCGGGTGCAGGCCCAGTGCTACCTGCACGCCCTTGTAACGCCGGCAGAGGATGCGCGTGCGCACATACGAGTTGAGCGAGGTCGTCACGCCCAACGTCGCCACTCCGGCTCGCTCCCCCGTTTCCAGCGTTAGCGCTGGCTGCGGGTAATTATCGATGTGACAGTGCGCATCGACCAACATGCGCTACGATCTCCATCGGCGTGAAGCGTAATAAGCAAAGCGTAATAAGTAATGTCGCCATTTCGGCAGGAATGAGCTATTCATCATACTCGTCATGGCAAAGCCTCCCCGAAGCATCGAGCACATCGCAATGGCAACCTTACTGATTACGCCTTACTTATTTGCGAGTCGTGATGCACGACCCACTTGGGCAATGGCCCCAGCGCGCTGCAGTCAATCTCCTGGATGGAGACGCCAGGCGCATCGAACCCCAGGCTGCGATAGGCGGCGGCGCTCACCGGGAGGTTATCGCAGATTCCCTCAGCTTCCTCTCCTTCACCGTTGATGTGAGCCAGAGCACATTGAGCCCACACCAGGCGCCTGCGGTCACTTGCCGAGAGCCGCTCGATGTCAAACCGGCCGCTCCATGCGCCCAGCGCGAATGAGCGGTCCATGGCCTGCCGGAAATCTGCCTGGGCCAGGGCAGGTTGGCGCAGTTCCAGGTAGGCCTCGCCGCGCCGCAGCAGGCCCGAGATGACCGCTCGCCGGCTCCAGCGATCATGGCAGGCCTCGAGGCGCTCCAGGGCGCGCGTATAGAGATCCACGGCCTGTTTCAGGCTGCGCCCCCGGTAGCCGGCCTCCTGATAGACCGCCGCCTGCTGCTTCCAGGCCATCGCCTCCTCACGCCCCAGCCCCAGGCGGCGCTGGATCTCCTCATACTCCTGAAAGCGATTGAGGGCGTGCTTGAGCGAGCGCTCCCGATAGTAGAGCTTGCCTAATTGCAGCAACGCCTCGCTGTAATGGCGCTCCAACCCCTTGCGCCGAAAGGTCTGCATCACCGCGCGGTAAATACGCTTGGCCTCGTTCTTTTCGTCCGTCGAGCCCTGGCGCAGGATTTCAGCCCGCTGCGTCTCGCTGATCGCCCGGCTCACCGGGTCACGCAGGCGCTGCCACAGGCCGGCGCTCGTGCGGTAGAGCTGGTGGGCAAAGGCCATGTCTTGCGGGTGCGCCAGGGCATACTGATAGACGAGGGCGACATCCTGGTAGAGCGCCGCCATTTCGGCGTCGAGCCAGCGCCGTCGGCTGCGGTCGGGCTGCCCGGCGGCCAGCTCTTCACAGAGCGCGATGGCCTCGCCATAAAGCTCGAGAGCGCGCTCATAGCCGCCATGAGCCTCATCATCCAGCTCGTAACAGAGCCTCCCCTGCTCGTGCAGAGCCAGGGCGCGTGTCGGCGGCTCAAGCGCGGGCTGCGTCAGCAGCTCCTCCAGCGTGCTCAGGGCCTCGGGGAATTGGCCCAGGATGCGCTGCACCCTGGCCCGCTGCAACAAAAAGCGCTCGTCAAAGGCCTCGGGAATGCTGAGCGCGGCCCCCAACAGGGAAAGGAGTTGCCGGTAGCGCCCGGCGTCAAGGAGGGGGGCCATCAGCTTGTCGCGCAGCAGGTCGCGCGCCGCCTCATGGCGGCCAGCGGCCAGAGCATGTTGGTAGGCCTCGACCTTTCCATCCAGGTCCTTGCGAGCAGCAAAGTAACGGTAGGCCCGCTCGTGACAGGCTCGCGCCTCATCGGGCGAAAGCTGCGCATAAAGGTACTCGCGCACCGGCACATCAAAGCCATAGGTGGCGCCGTCAAAGGAGAGGAGCGCCAGCTCGCGCAGCCGCTGCACGTGGGGCAGCCAGCGTTGCACACCCCCCAGCCGCGTGATAGCGGTTTCGTCAAAGCGCCCGCGCAGCACGCTCATTCGCGCCGCCAAGCGCCGGTCGCCCTCCCCCAGCCCTTCATGCACGGTCGTCTTGAGGATAGCCTGTAGCGGCGGCGGGGGCTCGGCGCGCAGCTGGTCGCGGATATGTGCCCAGGGGCAAGTGCGGGCCAGTGAAACAACCAGGTCTACGCCCAGGGGGTAACCGTCGAGCAGGGCGCTGATCTCTCCCAGGAGTGGCTCATCTGCCGCAGGCACGATAATGCGCTGTAGGGCCACCTTGCGGCGGAGGATGCGCTCAATATCACGCGCATCCATGGCGCGCAATTCCAACGTCTGCCAGGAACCGCCATCTGGCTCGCAACGTGAAGTCGCCAACACGCGCACGCCGGCGGCCGGGAGCCCCAATGAGCTGCCGGCAGCTTGCTGGGAAGCCCCGGCAGGCAGCGCATCCAGGAAAGCTGCCAGGTCCGGGTCGGCTGCGGCATCCTCAAGATTATCCAGCACAAGCAAGGCTTCGCCTCCCCGGGCAGCCACCTGCTCCGCCAGCAGAGCTACAGCCTGCGGGGCCGCTTCCTCGAGCCGGGGCGAAAGCTTGGCTTCGTAGAACGCGGCAATCTCGGGCAGCAGGGCCGCGAGCGACCGCCCACCCTGCAGCGAGAGCCAGATCACGCCAGCCGGGAAACGCCAGGCGCTCCGTCGCGCCACCTCGCGCGCCACCGCCGTCTTGCCCACCCCTCCCAGGCCCCACAGGCAAACCCGCTGCCCTGGCCCGGCCAGGGCGCGCAAGGCCTCTTGCACCAGCTGCGCCCGGTCCACAAAGACAGGTTCCGGCCGGTAGCCCGCAGAAAAGCGCCCGGGGGCTGCAGGCACGTGGCCCAGAGGTTGCGCTCTGTGGGGCCCTCCTGCCGGCTCACCCGCTCTCTGGAAGAGGAGCCCCTGCCCCTCCTTGTCCTGCAGGTAGAGGGCCGGCGCAAAGCGGGTGCTCTCAGGCGGCAACAATTGCCCCCGCGCATGGGCGACCGCCGTACCCAGCGGCGCCAGGGCAGCCACACTGCTGTAGAACTGGGCCACAAAGTGCTCACTCTGCTCGGCAGGCAGGCCGTATTGCATGGCCACGACGGCAGGCACCCCACTGCGGATGAGGGCCGGCGCCAGGCCACCCAAAGGCGCCGGATTGCAGCGCGGGCCGGTATCGGGCGGCGTCAGCACAACAAGGCGCACAGGGGATAGGAAGAGTGCATTGCGCAGTGTAGGCCCATCCACGGGCTGGGCAGCGCCATATTCGTCCTCAAAGACCAGGTAGCCCGCTTCCGTCCCACTCCCTTGCTGGCCCCAACCGCTGGCGCCTTCGAAATGGAATACCTGGTGATCTCCACGGCTTAGCGTCTGGCGCAGGGCGGCAAAAGTCGGTGGGGTCAACAGATCGACCTGCACCATCCCCTGCCGACGCAGGGCGTCGAGGGCCGCCAGAGCAGGGCTGCCGGCGTCTTCGCCCGCTTCCGCCAGGTCCACCGGCCGGGGGACCGCCAGGAGCACGCGCAAGGGGGCGTCCACTGTCGTCGAAACCAGCCCCTGAGCGTCGTCAATGTAGCGTGCCAGGGCCAGCACACCGTCGGCCACCGGGAAAGTCTGCCCATCGTAGATCAGCTCCCAGGGGTAGCGTGCCAGGATAGGGGAGGAATCGTCAAGGTGAAGCTGCACCAGGAGCGGCTGCCGCCGCGCGCGTGTCGCCACCAGGGCCTCCGCCAGGGCATCGCGCACCTCGCCTTCTGGAAAGAGGACATCATAGAGAGCCTGGCCCACGCGCATAAACTCGCCGTCAGCCAGCAGCCCTTCCAGCTCATCAAGCGCAAAGGGCAGCGGCGACGTCGCATAGGCCAGGCCCACGGCGCGCGCCTCGACCATCCCCGGTGCCCGTTCAGCCAGTTGCAGGCGGAAAACCTCGCTCACGTCAGCCAAAGCCACCCCCAGGTGAAAAGTCTTGCCGGCTCACATCATGGTCGTCTTTGGAACGGCGCGACCTTCGAGGCGGCCCTGGCACGACCTTTGCTTTGGCAGAAGGGGCGGAGATTGATAGGCGAGGGTTGTTCTATGATACTCAAGTCATCTCTGGCGCTAACACTGATCGCCGCGCTGATCCTCATCGCAGGCTGTGCTGCGGGCAGCCCGCTAGCCCTCGATCCCATAGCGACGTCATTCCCCTGGTCAGGGCAATCGCTGCCGAACCAGGCCACCACAGCGCCATCAGCCACAGCGGCCTCTGGCGTCCCGGCGGGCTCGTCGATTACCGAAGTGGCCAACCGCGTACGCCCAGCTGTAGTACAGGTGACCAACCAGGCCGTGGTCGGCACCGATCAATTCAACCGGCCGGTGCCGCAGATCAACGGCATCGGCTCTGGCGTGATCTATGATCCCAGTGGCCTGATCCTGACCAACAACCACGTGATCGAAGGGGCCGATCAGCTGGTCGTGGGCCTGCCTGATGGCCGCAGCTTTTCCGCTACCGTGGTAGGCGCCGACCCTCAGACGGACCTGGCAGTGCTCAGGATCAGCGCGCCCGACCTGCCCGTGGCCAGACTGGGCGATTCCAGCACACTGAGCGTGGGCGACTGGGTGGTGGCCATCGGCAACGCCCTTGGCCTCTCGGGCGGGCCGACCGTGACCCAGGGCATCGTCTCAGCACTTGGCCGTTCCATCGCGCCTTCCAACACTCCCCAGCCCGGAGAACGCGCCACATCCTTCCTCTACGACCTCATCCAGACCGATGCACCCATCAACCCCGGCAACTCGGGCGGACCCCTCGTGAATCTGCAAGCGCAGGTCGTGGGCATTAATACCCTCGTTGCCACCTCCAGCGGGCAGAACGCCCCCGCAGAAGGCATTGGCTTTGCCATTTCCATCAACACCGCCAGAGCGATCGCTGGCCAGCTGGTCGCAGCCGGCCATGTCACGCACCCCTACCTGGGCATCACCTATGTTGCGCTCAACCCAGCCCTGGCCGCCCATCTCAAAACCTCGGCGCAGCGCGGCATGTATGTCGACTCGGTAGACCCCAACTCTCCAGCTTCACAGGCTGGCATACAACAGGGTGACGTCATCGTGAGCGCCGACGGCCAGCCGCTGGTCAGCGAGTCCGACCTGGGGCGGATTATCAACCAACACAAACCCGGCGACCAGGTGCAATTGACCATCGAGCGCGACGGCCGGCAGCAGACGATCGGGGTCACTCTCGGCCAACAGCCCTCCAGTTGAGTGTCCCGGAACTCATGCCAGCCCTCGCTGCGGGTCAAGGAGGCCGGCAGCCGGTGCGCGGGGTATGTAGAGCCGGCCCTTACATGAGGGCTAGCCCACTCCACGGAAAGGGAGACATGGTCATGAACCGGCGCATCCACATCCGCTTGCTGACGCTGGCCTTGGTCATCCTCTTTGGCTTGCTCACCGTCGCAGGCTGCGCCGCCGATAACGCCGATTCCTCTTTGCCGCTGGCGCCTGCAGCCACACGACCGGGTGACACGGCTACGCCTGTGCCCCAACGCCCCGATCTGATCCAGGCAAAGGTGGCACGGTTTGTGCTTACTATAAGACGATAGTGTGCCAGGTCAGCTATGAGGGAAATGTGTAAATGAGCAGTTATCGGGATGATGATGATAATCGGCCTGATCCGCCAACGGGAGGTGATGCTCGCAACCTCTCATGGCTATGGATTCTTTTGGCGCTGGCCCTGATTGGCTGGAATCTCTGGGCATTTCTCGGGCCGCAGACAGCTTCGGGTGGCGCCGAGATCCCCTATAGCACGTTCCTGGAACAGGTCGAGGCAGGGAATATCAAGAGTGTCGAGATCAAAGGCACTCGCATCCGCGGCCTCTTTCGTGAGCCCCTCGACTATCAGGGCGACGCGCTCACGCTGGCGCCAGAGAGCGATACCCCTGGCAGCGGGACCGGCGGAAAGGCGCGCCCGACGGCGGCCCGCTATGAGGACTTTACGACCAATATCCCGGAAGCCATCGACGATCAAACGCTGATCCCGCTCCTGCGGCAAAAACAGGTCACTATCAAAGCGGTCCCGGCAGGCACCCCCTGGTATGTGACAGCCTTGACCAGCGGCCTGCCCTTCGTCCTGCTGATCGGGTTCTTTTATTGGATGAGCAAACAGGGCGCCCAGAATCAGGGTGATATCCTGGGCTTTCTGCGCAGCCGCGCCCGCCGTTACACCCCCAGCAGCCAGCGGCGCATGCTCTTTGCCGATGTGGCCGGCGAGGAAGAAGCCAAGCGCGACCTGACCGAAGTGGTGGACTTTTTGAAGAACCCGCGCAAATATCACGAGCTGGGGGCGCGCATTCCGCGCGGCATCCTGCTTATCGGCCCGCCCGGTACGGGTAAGACACTGCTGGCCCGCGCCGTAGCCGGCGAAGCCAATGTGCCCTTTTTCAATATCAGCGCCTCCGAGTTCGTCGAGATGTTCGTCGGCGTGGGCGCCAGCCGCGTGCGCGACCTGTTCGACCGCGCCAAACGCGCCGCGCCCTCGATCATCTTTGTTGATGAGCTCGACGCCGTAGGCCGACAGCGCGGCGTGGGGGTCGGCGGCGGCAGCGATGAACGCGAGCAAACGCTGAACCAGCTCCTGGTCGAGATGGATGGCTTTGACGAGCGGCAAAACGTCATTATCATCGCGGCGACCAACCGCCCCGATGTGCTGGATCCGGCCCTGCTGCGCCCCGGCCGCTTTGATCGGCACGTCACAGTCGGCCTGCCCGATCGTCTGGGCCGCCAGGGCATTCTCGACATTCATTCGCGCCGCTTGCCGATGGCCGATGATGTGGACCTTACCGTGCTGAGCCGCACCACTACCGGCTTTAGCGGCGCCGATCTGGCCAACCTCTGCAATGAGGCTGCCCTGAATGCAGCGCGACACAACCGGGCGCGGGTGTCTATGGAAGATTTCGAAGAGGCCCTCGATAAGCTCATTCTGGGCGGCGCCCGCAATATGCTCCTCTCGGAGCGCGAGCGGCGGGTCGTCGCCTTTCACGAAGCGGGGCATGCCCTGGTGGCCAAGTGCCTGCCCGAGTCCGATCCAATCCGCAAGGTCAGCATCATCCCTCGCGGCCGGGCCCTGGGCGCCACCGAGCAGTTGACCAATGAGGACCACACCAACTATGCCCGGTCGTACCTGTTGGCCCGGGTGACCGTGATGCTGGCCGGGCGCGCAGCCGAGGAACTCTATATCCACGACGTCACGATTGGGGCCGAGAACGACCTCCTGCAAGCCACCGAGCTTTGCCGGCGCATGGTCACCCGTTGGGGGATGAGTGAGTTGGGGCTGGCTGCCTACCGCGCCCCGGGGCAAGATCAGCCGTTCTTGGGTTACGAGCTTTCCATGGGGCGCGACTATAGCGAGGCCATGGCCGCCGAGATCGATCAAGCTGTGAACTCGCTCCTGAACAGCCGTCACCAGGTAGCCCGCGCCATTCTGCAGGCAGAGGAGGAGTCGTTGCGGCGCCTGGTCGAGGCGCTGCTACAGGAAGAAACGCTCAGTGCCAGCGAGATCGATGCTGTGCTCTGCGGAAAGGCGCTCAGTCACGTAGAGGCCGAGACAGAACTGGCCACAGCCTGAAATGCTGCCGACAGGGTGGGCAAGTAATGCGCAGGTTCAACATCGCAGCCCTGGCTATCGGCACCGCAGCGGTCGGGTTGCTCGTCTTTCTGGCGGTGTCGTTCCTTCCGCTGTTCATGCGCGAAGCCTGGGGCCCCTTGTGGGGTGCGGAGTGGCAGTACACAAGCTCTCCACGCTCTTTCGGGCACGTCGGGCCGCTGTGCGGCGTCTCGCTATGGCCCTACGTCCTCGTTGTGCCTGTCTCTTCGTTGTTGGTGCTGGTTCTTTTCGCCCTGGTCGTCGCCGTTTTCGTGCTGCCCCGGCGTCGCGCTTGATCCTTGATAATGAAGGCATGCCCCTCAGAGCATTTTGCTGTTGCAACTTGCCTCAGGACCGCGTATAATAACGGCAAGCAGCTTAAACAGTGCTAAGAACGGGAGAGGGTATGCCAGAGCGACATACGGTTCTCATCGTTGACGATGACCCCCCGATCCGTGAAATGCTGACTGACTTCCTGTCCGAGGAAGGCTATGAGATCCTCGTGGCGGCCGATGGGGCGAGCGCCCTATCGGTCCTGCGGGAATCAGCGGAGCACATCAACCTGGCATTGCTCGACGTCAGACTGCCAGACGTCCAAGGGCTCGAGATCCTCCGCGCCATGGCCGACAAGGGCCTGGAGATTCCGGTCATTGTCATGACCGCCCATGGTACGTCATCGACAGCCATCCACTCCATGCAGTTGGGCGCTTATGACTATCTGACCAAGCCTATCGATTTGAATCAGCTGGGGCTGACCATCCGGCGGCTGTTGGAGCATCATGCCCTGGCGCAGCAGGTCAAAACCCTGCAGAGCAAGCTCAACGAACATTTGATCCAGGAACGCATCGTCGGCTCGAGCCCGGCCATGCAGCAGGTCTACAAGCTGATTGGTCGTGTCGCTGGCAGCGACGCCACGGTGCTGGTGTGTGGCGAAACGGGCACCGGCAAGGAGCTGGTGGCCGAAGTTATTCATGAAAACTCGGCCCGCGCCGATCAGGCGCTGGTCAAAGTCAACTGTGCAGCCCTGCCGGAGACATTGCTGGAGAGCGAGCTCTTCGGCCACGAAAAGGGCTCTTTCACAGGGGCTGTCTCTCAGCGCAAAGGGCGCTTTGAGCTGGCCAACGGCGGCACCATCTTCCTCGATGAAGTCGGGGAGATGAGCCCTAACACTCAGAAAAAGCTCCTGCGCGTACTGCAGGAGGGCGAATTCCAACGCGTGGGCGGCTCGGAAACTCTATACACCGATACGAGAGTCATTGCGGCCACCAACAAGAATCTCGAGCGTGAGGTGGAAGAAGGCCGTTTCCGCGATGACCTGTACTATCGGCTGAATGTGATCCGCATCACCATGCCGCCCCTGCGCGAGCGCCGTGAGGACGTCCCCCTCCTGACGGCACACTTCCTGGACCGGCACCGGTACCGGCCAGGGTATCCTCCGACCAAAATCTCGGAGGAAGCGCTCAAGCTGCTCATGGAATACACCTGGCCAGGGAACGTGCGCCAGTTGGAGAACTCGATCGAGCGGGGCGTCGTATTGGCCCAAGGCAAACTGATCACGGCGCAGCACGTGGCGTTCGATTCGCCACTTATGGCCGATACCCTGCTGAACCTGACCCAGCGGGTGCGCGCTCACACGCCGCTGGCGACCATTCTCCAGGAAGTTGAGCGCCTGGCGCTGGATATCGCCATCAACCAGGCGCGTGGAGACCGCGAGGAGGCTGCCCGCATGTTGGGTCTCCCGGTCGAAGACCTGGAACACAGGTTCCATGAGCTTGAGACACAACGCCTAGCTGCCCTGTCTTCAGCGGCCGGACAGGGGTAAGGAGAGGTAGGTGAAACTGTCACTGGATCAGACCGCAGGCCAACAGCAAAATCATGAAATGGAGATGCGCCCCTCGCCGGGGCTCATCACCTTTGCCCGCCTGCTGACGCTCCCTGCGTGGGAATTGGAACAGACCATCCAGGAAGAGATCCAGGGAAACCCCGCACTCGAGATGGCCGAGCCGGAGGTTTGCGCCGTCTGCGGCGCGCCGCTGGTCGATGGCGTCTGCTACGAGTGCTTGAGGCGCGATGCCGAAATCCTTGACCGCGAGGAGCGCACGCGCCAACAGGAGGTCGACGAAGAGTTCGACCCGCTGACACTGATCGCCGGGCAGGTCAACCTCGGCGAGGAGCTGCTACAAGAGGTCGGCACGCAGATCCCCGAGGAGGATTTACCCATCGCCCGCTACCTGGTAGGTTATCTCGATGATCGAGGCTTTCTCGACTGCAACGCTCAGCTCGTCGCGTTCACGCTGAATGTCTCGACCGAGCGGGTAGAGAGGGCGATCCGGGCGCTGCAGCAGGCCGGGCCGGTAGGCGCCGCTGCGCGCAACGTCAAGGAATGCCTGTTGTTGCAGTTGGAGCGACTAGCCGAAGCAGGGATCAGTCACCCGTTGGCCGAGGCTATCATCCTGAACCATTTCGAGCGCCTGGGGCAGGGCCAATACCACGAAATCGCGCGTGCTTTGGGCGTTTCCAGCAAGGAGATCCTGGAAGCTCGCGATTTCATCCGTGAGCACCTGCGGCCTTTCCCCGTGCCGGACCTGGTTAGCCCAGAATCGTGGACGAGTACGACCGATGTGCCCTATACGGCGCCCGATGTGATCATCCGCGAAAAGCCCGAAGAGCCCGGGGCCTATCAGGTGGAAATTGTCCGTTCGCGGCGCACATTCCTTCAGGTTAGCCCCATCTACCAACGTGTGGCGCGCGACATCCGCAAAGGTACCCTGCCGACAACGGAGCAGGAGCGCGAGCACGTCATGGAGCACCTGAGCCGGGCCCAATCGTTTGTAGCCCATCTGCGCGAGCGCCGCGAGACCTTGCTGGCGGTTGCAGAGGCGGTCGTGGCCCGGCAAATGGACTTTTTGCGCGACGGTGTGCGCCATCTTCGCCCGCTGACACGCGCCGAGATCGCCGAAGCTACCGGCCTGCATCAGTCAACCGTCAGCCGGGCCGTGGCCGATAAATACGTGCAGCTGCCGAACCGTAAGGTGATTCCTTTCAGCGCGTTCTTCGAGCCGTCGCGAAACGTCAAGGACGTGCTACAGGAGATCGTGGAGCGCGAAAACGCTCCGCTGGCCGACGCCGAGTTGGCCGAGGAACTGAGCAGGCGGGGCTACAATGTAGCGCGGCGTACGGTGGCCAAGTATCGCAAGAAGATGGGCATCCTGCCCTCTACCATGCGCTGAGCGAAACAAGGCCTGCCTTATCGCGGATTGGATGAGAGAAGGAGGGGGGCCTCCTGCAGTGGCGCCCGCGGGCGCCACTGCAGGAGGCCCCCCTCCTTCTCTCATCCAATCCGCGATAAGGCAGGCCTTGTTTCGCTCAGCGCATGGTAGAGGGCAGGATGCCCATCTTCTTGCGATACTTGGCCACCGTACGCCGCGCTACATTGTAGCCCCGCCTGCTCAGTTCCTCGGCCAACTCGGCGTCGGCCAGCGGAGCGTTTTCGCGCTCCACGATCTCCTGTAGCACGTCCTTGACGTTTCGCGACGGCTCGAAGAACGCGCTGAAAGGAATCACCTTACGGTTCGGCAGCTGCACGTATTTATCGGCCACGGCCCGGCTGACGGTTGACTGATGCAGGCCGGTAGCTTCGGCGATCTCGGCGCGTGTCAGCGGGCGAAGATGGCGCACACCGTCGCGCAAAAAGTCCATTTGCCGGGCCACGACCGCCTCTGCAACCGCCAGCAAGGTCTCGCGGCGCTCGCGCAGATGGGCTACAAACGATTGGGCCCGGCTCAGGTGCTCCATGACGTGCTCGCGCTCCTGCTCCGTTGTCGGCAGGGTACCTTTGCGGATGTCGCGCGCCACACGTTGGTAGATGGGGCTAACCTGAAGGAATGTGCGCCGCGAACGGACAATTTCCACCTGATAGGCCCCGGGCTCTTCGGGCTTTTCGCGGATGATCACATCGGGCGCCGTATAGGGCACATCGGTCGTACTCGTCCACGATTCTGGGCTAACCAGGTCCGGCACGGGGAAAGGCCGCAGGTGCTCACGGATGAAATCGCGAGCTTCCAGGATCTCCTTGCTGGAAACGCCCAAAGCACGCGCGATTTCGTGGTATTGGCCCTGCCCCAGGCGCTCGAAATGGTTCAGGATGATAGCCTCGGCCAACGGGTGACTGATCCCTGCTTCGGCTAGTCGCTCCAACTGCAACAACAGGCATTCCTTGACGTTGCGCGCAGCGGCGCCTACCGGCCCGGCCTGCTGCAGCGCCCGGATCGCCCTCTCTACCCGCTCGGTCGAGACATTCAGCGTGAACGCGACGAGCTGAGCGTTGCAGTCGAGAAAGCCTCGATCATCGAGATAACCTACCAGGTAGCGGGCGATGGGTAAATCCTCCTCGGGGATCTGCGTGCCGACCTCTTGTAGCAGCTCCTCGCCGAGGTTGACCTGCCCGGCGATCAGTGTCAGCGGGTCGAACTCTTCGTCGACCTCCTGTTGGCGCGTGCGCTCCTCGCGGTCAAGGATTTCGGCATCGCGCCTCAAGCACTCGTAGCAGACGCCATCGACCAGCGGCGCGCCGCAGACGGCGCAAACCTCCGGCTCGGCCATCTCGAGTGCGGGGTTTCCCTGGATCTCTTCCTGGATGGTCTGTTCCAATTCCCACGCAGGGAGCGTCAGCAGGCGGGCAAAGGTGATGAGCCCCGGCGAGGGGCGCATCTCCATTTCATGATTTTGCTGTTGGCCTGCGGTCTGATCCAGTGACAGTTTCACCTACCTCTCCTTACCCCTGTCCGGCCGCTGAAGACAGGGCAGCTAGGCGTTGTGTCTCAAGCTCATGGAACCTGTGTTCCAGGTCTTCGACCGGGAGACCCAACATGCGGGCAGCCTCCTCGCGGTCTCCACGCGCCTGGTTGATGGCGATATCCAGCGCCAGGCGCTCAACTTCCTGGAGAATGGTCGCCAGCGGCGTGTGAGCGCGCACCCGCTGGGTCAGGTTCAGCAGGGTATCGGCCATAAGTGGCGAATCGAACGCCACGTGCTGCGCCGTGATCAGTTTGCCTTGGGCCAATACGACGCCCCGCTCGATCGAGTTCTCCAACTGGCGCACGTTCCCTGGCCAGGTGTATTCCATGAGCAGCTTGAGCGCTTCCTCCGAGATTTTGGTCGGAGGATACCCTGGCCGGTACCGGTGCCGGTCCAGGAAGTGTGCCGTCAGGAGGGGGACGTCCTCACGGCGCTCGCGCAGGGGCGGCATGGTGATGCGGATCACATTCAGCCGATAGTACAGGTCATCGCGGAAACGGCCTTCTTCCACCTCACGCTCGAGATTCTTGTTGGTGGCCGCAATGACTCTCGTATCGGTGTATAGAGTTTCCGAGCCGCCCACGCGTTGGAATTCGCCCTCCTGCAGTACGCGCAGGAGCTTTTTCTGAGTGTTAGGGCTCATCTCCCCGACTTCATCGAGGAAGATGGTGCCGCCGTTGGCCAGCTCAAAGCGCCCTTTGCGCTGAGAGACAGCCCCTGTGAAAGAGCCCTTTTCGTGGCCGAAGAGCTCGCTCTCCAGCAATGTCTCCGGCAGGGCTGCACAGTTGACTTTGACCAGCGCCTGATCGGCGCGGGCCGAGTTTTCATGAATAACTTCGGCCACCAGCTCCTTGCCGGTGCCCGTTTCGCCACACACCAGCACCGTGGCGTCGCTGCCAGCGACACGACCAATCAGCTTGTAGACCTGCTGCATGGCCGGGCTCGAGCCGACGATGCGTTCCTGGATCAAATGTTCGTTGAGCTTGCTCTGCAGGGTTTTGACCTGCTGCGCCAGGGCATGATGCTCCAACAGCCGCCGGATGGTCAGCCCCAGCTGATTCAAATCGATAGGCTTGGTCAGATAGTCATAAGCGCCCAACTGCATGGAGTGGATGGCTGTCGATGACGTACCATGGGCGGTCATGACAATGACCGGAATCTCCAGGCCCTTGTCGGCCATGGCGCGGAGGATCTCGAGCCCTTGGACGTCTGGCAGTCTGACGTCGAGCAATGCCAGGTTGATGTGCTCCGCTGATTCCCGCAGGACCGATAGGGCGCTCGCCCCATCGGCCGCCACGAGGATCTCATAGCCTTCCTCGGACAGGAAGTCAGTCAGCATTTCACGGATCGGGGGGTCATCGTCAACGATGAGAACCGTATGTCGCTCTGGCATACCCTCTCCCGTTCTTAGCACTGTTTAAGCTGCTTGCCGTTATTATACGCGGTCCTGAGGCAAGTTGCAACAGCAAAATGCTCTGAGGGGCATGCCTTCATTATCAAGGATCAAGCGCGACGCCGGGGCAGCACGAAAACGGCGACGACCAGGGCGAAAAGAACCAGCACCAACAACGAAGAGACAGGCACAACGAGGACGTAGGGCCATAGCGAGACGCCGCACAGCGGCCCGACGTGCCCGAAAGAGCGTGGAGAGCTTGTGTACTGCCACTCCGCACCCCACAAGGGGCCCCAGGCTTCGCGCATGAACAGCGGAAGGAACGACACCGCCAGAAAGACGAGCAACCCGACCGCTGCGGTGCCGATAGCCAGGGCTGCGATGTTGAACCTGCGCATTACTTGCCCACCCTGTCGGCAGCATTTCAGGCTGTGGCCAGTTCTGTCTCGGCCTCTACGTGACTGAGCGCCTTTCCGCAGAGCACAGCATCGATCTCGCTGGCACTGAGCGTTTCTTCCTGTAGCAGCGCCTCGACCAGGCGCCGCAACGACTCCTCCTCTGCCTGCAGAATGGCGCGGGCTACCTGGTGACGGCTGTTCAGGAGCGAGTTCACAGCTTGATCGATCTCGGCGGCCATGGCCTCGCTATAGTCGCGCCCCATGGAAAGCTCGTAACCCAAGAACGGCTGATCTTGCCCCGGGGCGCGGTAGGCAGCCAGCCCCAACTCACTCATCCCCCAACGGGTGACCATGCGCCGGCAAAGCTCGGTGGCTTGCAGGAGGTCGTTCTCGGCCCCAATCGTGACGTCGTGGATATAGAGTTCCTCGGCTGCGCGCCCGGCCAGCATCACGGTCACCCGGGCCAACAGGTACGACCGGGCATAGTTGGTGTGGTCCTCATTGGTCAACTGCTCGGTGGCGCCCAGGGCCCGGCCGCGAGGGATGATGCTGACCTTGCGGATTGGATCGGACTCGGGCAGGCACTTGGCCACCAGGGCATGCCCCGCTTCGTGAAAGGCGACGACCCGCCGCTCGCGCTCCGAGAGGAGCATATTGCGGGCGCCGCCCAGAATGAGCTTATCGAGGGCCTCTTCGAAATCTTCCATAGACACCCGCGCCCGGTTGTGTCGCGCTGCATTCAGGGCAGCCTCATTGCAGAGGTTGGCCAGATCGGCGCCGCTAAAGCCGGTAGTGGTGCGGCTCAGCACGGTAAGGTCCACATCATCGGCCATCGGCAAGCGGCGCGAATGAATGTCGAGAATGCCCTGGCGGCCCAGACGATCGGGCAGGCCGACTGTGACGTGCCGATCAAAGCGGCCGGGGCGCAGCAGGGCCGGATCCAGCACATCGGGGCGGTTGGTCGCCGCGATGATAATGACGTTTTGCCGCTCGTCAAAGCCATCCATCTCGACCAGGAGCTGGTTCAGCGTTTGCTCGCGTTCATCGCTGCCGCCGCCGACCCCCACGCCGCGCTGTCGGCCTACGGCGTCGAGCTCATCAACAAAGATGATCGAGGGCGCGGCGCGTTTGGCGCGGTCGAACAGGTCGCGCACGCGGCTGGCGCCCACGCCGACGAACATCTCGACGAACTCGGAGGCGCTGATATTGAAAAAGGGCACATTGGCTTCGCCGGCTACGGCGCGGGCCAGCAGTGTCTTACCCGTACCGGGCGGGCCGATAAGCAGGATGCCGCGCGGAATGCGCGCCCCCAGCTCGTGATATTTGCGCGGGTTCTTCAAAAAGTCCACCACTTCGGTCAGGTCGCGCTTGGCTTCTTCCTCGCCGGCCACATCGGCAAAGAGCATGCGCCGCTGGCTGCTGGGGGTGTAACGGCGGGCGCGGCTGCGCAGAAAGCCCAGGATATCACCCTGATTCTGGGCGCCCTGTTTGCTCATCCAATAAAAGAACCCGATCAGCAGGACGAAGGGCAGGCCGCTGGTCAAGGCTGTCACATACCAGGGGGTGCCTGCCGGGACCGCTTTGATAGTGACCTGTTTTTGCCGCAGGAGCGGGATCAGCGTTTGATCGTCGATGGCTTCCGGGATATTGGTCGTAAAGTCCTCATAGCGGGCCGCCGTCGGGCGCGCCTTTCCGCCGGTCCCGCTGCCAGGGGTATCGCTCTCTGGCGCCAGCGTGAGCGCGTCGCCCTGATAGTCGAGGGGCTCACGAAAGAGGCCGCGGATGCGAGTGCCTTTGATCTCGACACTCTTGATATTCCCTGCCTCGACCTGTTCCAGGAACGTGCTATAGGGGATCTCGGCGCCACCCGAAGCTGTCTGCGGCCCGAGAAATGCCCAGAGATTCCAGCCAATCAGGGCCAGCGCCAAAAGAATCCATAGCCATGAGAGGTTGCGAGCATCACCTCCCGTTGGCGGATCAGGCCGATTATCATCATCATCCCGATAACTGCTCATTTACACATTTCCCTCATAGCTGACCTGGCACACTATCGTCTTATAGTAAGCACAAACCGTGCCACCTTTGCCTGGATCAGATCGGGGCGTTGGGGCACAGGCGTAGCCGTGTCACCCGGTCGTGTGGCTGCAGGCGCCAGCGGCAAAGAGGAATCGGCGTTATCGGCGGCGCAGCCTGCGACGGTGAGCAAGCCAAAGAGGATGACCAAGGCCAGCGTCAGCAAGCGGATGTGGATGCGCCGGTTCATGACCATGTCTCCCTTTCCGTGGAGTGGGCTAGCCCTCATGTAAGGGCCGGCTCTACATACCCCGCGCACCGGCTGCCGGCCTCCTTGACCCGCAGCGAGGGCTGGCATGAGTTCCGGGACACTCAACTGGAGGGCTGTTGGCCGAGAGTGACCCCGATCGTCTGCTGCCGGCCGTCGCGCTCGATGGTCAATTGCACCTGGTCGCCGGGTTTGTGTTGGTTGATAATCCGCCCCAGGTCGGACTCGCTGACCAGCGGCTGGCCGTCGGCGCTCACGATGACGTCACCCTGTTGTATGCCAGCCTGTGAAGCTGGAGAGTTGGGGTCTACCGAGTCGACATACATGCCGCGCTGCGCCGAGGTTTTGAGATGGGCGGCCAGGGCTGGGTTGAGCGCAACATAGGTGATGCCCAGGTAGGGGTGCGTGACATGGCCGGCTGCGACCAGCTGGCCAGCGATCGCTCTGGCGGTGTTGATGGAAATGGCAAAGCCAATGCCTTCTGCGGGGGCGTTCTGCCCGCTGGAGGTGGCAACGAGGGTATTAATGCCCACGACCTGCGCTTGCAGATTCACGAGGGGTCCGCCCGAGTTGCCGGGGTTGATGGGTGCATCGGTCTGGATGAGGTCGTAGAGGAAGGATGTGGCGCGTTCTCCGGGCTGGGGAGTGTTGGAAGGCGCGATGGAACGGCCAAGTGCTGAGACGATGCCCTGGGTCACGGTCGGCCCGCCCGAGAGGCCAAGGGCGTTGCCGATGGCCACCACCCAGTCGCCCACGCTCAGTGTGCTGGAATCGCCCAGTCTGGCCACGGGCAGGTCGGGCGCGCTGATCCTGAGCACTGCCAGGTCCGTCTGAGGGTCGGCGCCTACCACGGTAGCGGAAAAGCTGCGGCCATCAGGCAGGCCCACGACCAGCTGATCGGCCCCTTCGATCACGTGGTTGTTGGTCAGGATCAGGCCACTGGGATCATAGATCACGCCAGAGCCGATGCCGTTGATCTGCGGCACCGGCCGGTTGAATTGATCGGTGCCGACCACGGCCTGGTTGGTCACCTGTACTACAGCTGGGCGTACGCGGTTGGCCACTTCGGTAATCGACGAGCCCGCCGGGACGCCAGAGGCCGCTGTGGCTGATGGCGCTGTGGTGGCCTGGTTCGGCAGCGATTGCCCTGACCAGGGGAATGACGTCGCTATGGGATCGAGGGCTAGCGGGCTGCCCGCAGCACAGCCTGCGATGAGGATCAGCGCGGCGATCAGTGTTAGCGCCAGAGATGACTTGAGTATCATAGAACAACCCTCGCCTATCAATCTCCGCCCCTTCTGCCAAAGCAAAGGTCGTGCCAGGGCCGCCTCGAAGGTCGCGCCGTTCCAAAGACGACCATGATGTGAGCCGGCAAGACTTTTCACCTGGGGGTGGCTTTGGCTGACGTGAGCGAGGTTTTCCGCCTGCAACTGGCTGAACGGGCACCGGGGATGGTCGAGGCGCGCGCCGTGGGCCTGGCCTATGCGACGTCGCCGCTGCCCTTTGCGCTTGATGAGCTGGAAGGGCTGCTGGCTGACGGCGAGTTTATGCGCGTGGGCCAGGCTCTCTATGATGTCCTCTTTCCAGAAGGCGAGGTGCGCGATGCCCTGGCGGAGGCCCTGGTGGCGACACGCGCGCGGCGGCAGCCGCTCCTGGTGCAGCTTCACCTTGACGATTCCTCCCCTATCCTGGCACGCTACCCCTGGGAGCTGATCTACGATGGGCAGACTTTCCCGGTGGCCGACGGTGTGCTGGCCCTGGCACGCTACATTGACGACGCTCAGGGGCTGGTTTCGACGACAGTGGACGCCCCCTTGCGCGTGCTCCTGGCGGTCCCCCGGCCGGTGGACCTGGCGGAAGCGGGCGAAGACGCCGGCAGCCCTGCTCTGGCGGCCCTCGACGCCCTGCGTCGGCAGGGGATGGTGCAGGTCGATCTGTTGACCCCACCGACTTTTGCCGCCCTGCGCCAGACGCTAAGCCGTGGAGATCACCAGGTATTCCATTTCGAAGGCGCCAGCGGTTGGGGCCAGCAAGGGAGTGGGACGGAAGCGGGCTACCTGGTCTTTGAGGACGAATATGGCGCTGCCCAGCCCGTGGATGGGCCTACACTGCGCAATGCACTCTTCCTATCCCCTGTGCGCCTTGTTGTGCTGACGCCGCCCGATACCGGCCCGCGCTGCAATCCGGCGCCTTTGGGTGGCCTGGCGCCGGCCCTCATCCGCAGTGGGGTGCCTGCCGTCGTGGCCATGCAATACGGCCTGCCTGCCGAGCAGAGTGAGCACTTTGTGGCCCAGTTCTACAGCAGTGTGGCTGCCCTGGCGCCGCTGGGTACGGCGGTCGCCCATGCGCGGGGGCAATTGTTGCCGCCTGAGAGCACCCGCTTTGCGCCGGCCCTCTACCTGCAGGACAAGGAGGGGCAGGGGCTCCTCTTCCAGAGAGCGGGTGAGCCGGCAGGAGGGCCCCACAGAGCGCAACCTCTGGGCCACGTGCCTGCAGCCCCCGGGCGCTTTTCTGCGGGCTACCGGCCGGAACCTGTCTTTGTGGACCGGGCGCAGCTGGTGCAAGAGGCCTTGCGCGCCCTGGCCGGGCCAGGGCAGCGGGTTTGCCTGTGGGGCCTGGGAGGGGTGGGCAAGACGGCGGTGGCGCGCGAGGTGGCGCGACGGAGCGCCTGGCGTTTCCCGGCTGGCGTGATCTGGCTCTCGCTGCAGGGTGGGCGGTCGCTCGCGGCCCTGCTGCCCGAGATTGCCGCGTTCTACGAAGCCAAGCTTTCGCCCCGGCTCGAGGAAGCGGCCCCGCAGGCTGTAGCTCTGCTGGCGGAGCAGGTGGCTGCCCGGGGAGGCGAAGCCTTGCTTGTGCTGGATAATCTTGAGGATGCCGCAGCCGACCCGGACCTGGCAGCTTTCCTGGATGCGCTGCCTGCCGGGGCTTCCCAGCAAGCTGCCGGCAGCTCATTGGGGCTCCCGGCCGCCGGCGTGCGCGTGTTGGCGACTTCACGTTGCGAGCCAGATGGCGGTTCCTGGCAGACGTTGGAATTGCGCGCCATGGATGCGCGTGATATTGAGCGCATCCTCCGCCGCAAGGTGGCCCTACAGCGCATTATCGTGCCTGCGGCAGATGAGCCACTCCTGGGAGAGATCAGCGCCCTGCTCGACGGTTACCCCCTGGGCGTAGACCTGGTTGTTTCACTGGCCCGCACTTGCCCCTGGGCACATATCCGCGACCAGCTGCGCGCCGAGCCCCCGCCGCCGCTACAGGCTATCCTCAAGACGACCGTGCATGAAGGGCTGGGGGAGGGCGACCGGCGCTTGGCGGCGCGAATGAGCGTGCTGCGCGGGCGCTTTGACGAAACCGCTATCACGCGGCTGGGGGGTGTGCAACGCTGGCTGCCCCACGTGCAGCGGCTGCGCGAGCTGGCGCTCCTCTCCTTTGACGGCGCCACCTATGGCTTTGATGTGCCGGTGCGCGAGTACCTTTATGCGCAGCTTTCGCCCGATGAGGCGCGAGCCTGTCACGAGCGGGCCTACCGTTACTTTGCTGCTCGCAAGGACCTGGATGGAAAGGTCGAGGCCTACCAACATGCTCTGGCCGCTGGCCGCCATGAGGCGGCGCGCGACCTGCTGCGCGACAAGCTGATGGCCCCCCTCCTTGACGCCGGGCGCTACCGGCAACTCCTTTCCCTGTTGGGGGCCGCGCTCAGCATTCCCGAGGCCTTTGACGAGCGCTTTTTGTTGCAGCGGGCCAGGGTGCAGCGCATCCTGGGCCAATTCCCCGAGGCCCTGAGCACGCTGGAGGAGCTGCTGACGCAGCCCGCGCTTGAGCCGCCGACACGCGCCCTGGCTCTGCACGAGCAGGGGAGGCTCTGTTACGAGCTGGATGATGAGGCTCATGGCGGCTATGAGCGCGCTCTCGAGCTTTATGGCGAGGCCATCGCGCTCTGTGAAGAGCTGGCCGCCGGGCAGCCCGACCGCAGCCGACGGCGCTGGCTCGACGCCGAAATGGCGGCGCTCTACCAGGATGTCGCCCTCGTCTATCAGTATGCCCTGGCGCACCCGCAAGACATGGCCTTTGCCCACCAGCTCTACCGCACGAGCGCCGGCCTGTGGCAGCGCCTGCGTGACCCGGTGAGCCGGGCGATCAGCGAGACGCAGCGGGCTGAAATCCTGCGCCAGGGCTCGACGGACGAAAAGAACGAGGCCAAGCGTATTTACCGCGCGGTGATGCAGACCTTTCGGCGCAAGGGGTTGGAGCGCCATTACAGCGAGGCGTTGCTGCAATTAGGCAAGCTCTACTATCGGGAGCGCTCGCTCAAGCACGCCCTCAATCGCTTTCAGGAGTATGAGGAGATCCAGCGCCGCCTGGGGCTGGGGCGTGAGGAGGCGATGGCCTGGAAGCAGCAGGCGGCGGTCTATCAGGAGGCCGGCTACCGGGGGCGCAGCCTGAAACAGGCCGTGGATCTCTATACGCGCGCCCTGGAGCGCCTCGAGGCCTGCCATGATCGCTGGAGCCGGCGAGCGGTCATCTCGGGCCTGCTGCGGCGCGGCGAGGCCTACCTGGAACTGCGCCAACCTGCCCTGGCCCAGGCAGATTTCCGGCAGGCCATGGACCGCTCATTCGCGCTGGGCGCATGGAGCGGCCGGTTTGACATCGAGCGGCTCTCGGCAAGTGACCGCAGGCGCCTGGTGTGGGCTCAATGTGCTCTGGCTCACATCAACGGTGAAGGAGAGGAAGCTGAGGGAATCTGCGATAACCTCCCGGTGAGCGCCGCCGCCTATCGCAGCCTGGGGTTCGATGCGCCTGGCGTCTCCATCCAGGAGATTGACTGCAGCGCGCTGGGGCCATTGCCCAAGTGGGTCGTGCATCACGACTCGCAAATAAGTAAGGCGTAATCAGTAAGGTTGCCATTGCGATGTGCTCGATGCTTCGGGGAGGCTTTGCCATGACGAGTATGATGAATAGCTCATTCCTGCCGAAATGGCGACATTACTTATTACGCTTTGCTTATTACGCTTCACGCCGATGGAGATCGTAGCGCATGTTGGTCGATGCGCACTGTCACATCGATAATTACCCGCAGCCAGCGCTAACGCTGGAAACGGGGGAGCGAGCCGGAGTGGCGACGTTGGGCGTGACGACCTCGCTCAACTCGTATGTGCGCACGCGCATCCTCTGCCGGCGTTACAAGGGCGTGCAGGTAGCACTGGGCCTGCACCCGCGCCGGCTGGGCAGCGCTTACCATCAATGGGCAGAGTGGAAGCAGGTGTTGCAGGATGTGCGTCTCGTGGGAGAGGCCGGGCTCGACTTTCAGGAGGCCGGAGAGGAGCAGCGTGCAGCGCAACGGCAGACGCTGGAGGCGATTGCTGCCTCGTGCGCCCAGGGGCAGCGTGCCTTGCTTTTGCACGCCGCCTATGCTGAGGCCGAAGCCTGGGAGATCGTGATGGCCCAACGGGTGCAGTGGGTCGTCTGGCACGGCTACCGGCCGGAGGCGCCGCGGGCTATCCTGTTTCGGGCCCTGGCGGCCGGGCATTTCCTCTCCATCGGGCCGGAGGCCCTGCAGCAGGGAGAGCTGGCGGGGCGGCTGCGGGCGATCCCGCGGGAGCAGATACTCACTGAGACTAACGGTCCGTGGGGCAGCCTGGGCACGAGCGACCGCGCGCAGGCGCTGCGCAAGGTGGTGGCCGCGCTGGTCGAGGCCTGGCGCTGCTCCTCTCTGGATGCCGAGGCGCAGGTGGAGAGCAACTATCGACGACTATTGGCAGGAATTGGGCTACCAACAGATTTCTGACACGGACTATACGGATTGCATGATAGAGCCCTTTGCGCACCTGGCTTCCCTGTACACTGAGGGCAATCGCGTGGAGGTCGAGACGCGCGTGCTATCCTCGCCCTATGGCGCGCCCCATCAGCGGGTGCCGGCACCCTACAGCGAGGGGCAGTTGCAGGCGCTGCTCAAGCTCATTGAGCGCCCCGCCCTTACATCTGCCCAATTGCGGGCCGAGTGGCCGGCGTTGCAAGAGCTGGGGTGGGTGCAGGGGGAGCAGCTCGCATTGTCGCGCGCCCGCGCCCTGGAGCAGATCGGGCAGCGGCTTTATGAGACGCTCTTCCCCCGCGGCCGGGTGCGCACGGCGCTGAACGTCAGCTTGAGCCAGGCCCGGAAGGCTCGCCAGCCTTTGCCTTTTCAGCTTCAGTTCGATCGGGAAGCGGGCTACCTGGCGCGGCTGCCCTGGGAGCTGCTGCGCGACGAGCAGGGGTACCTGGTGCGCAATGGGCGCCTTGCCCTGGCGCGCTACATTGCCTTCAAGTCTCCCCTGACGGCGCTTTTGGTGCGCGGCCCGCTGCGAGTGTTGGTGGTGATCTCTCGGCCGCGTGGGCTGGCGGCGCTGGATCGGGATGGCGAGCTGGCGGCGCTGCGCGAGAGCCTGGGCAGCCTTTCAGCGCAGGAGGGGTTGCGCGTGGACGTCCTGGAGCGCGCAACCTGGCGCGGCCTGGTGGAAGCCCTCAGCAGTGGGACCTATCACATCATTCACTTTGACGGCCACGGCGATTTTGGCCGGCGCTGCCCCCAGTGCCGGCGCCTGGCTCCGTTGGATGAGCTCACCTGCACAGGGCGAGGGGAGCGTGGCGCACTCTGCGGCCAGCCGTTGGCTGGGGTGCCTGCGCAGGGGTACCTGGCCTTTGAGCGGCAGGATGGGGAGGTCGACTGGCGAAGCGCCGAGAACCTGGCCGCTGCCCTTTTCCGCAACCCAGAGACGCGCCTGGCCGTGCTCAGCGCCTGCCGTTCGGCCATGGTAGGTGGGGGGGCCGTCTTTGCAGGCACGGCGCCGGCCCTGATCGGCATGGGCGTGCCCGCCGTGGCTGCCATGCAGTTCGAGGTGCCCCTCTACGCCACGGTGGCCTTTACTGAGGTCTTTTATGGCGCTGTGGCCCAGCGCCGGCCCCTGATCGATGCCATGGCCGAGGCGCGCACTGCCCTCGACGATGATTGCTGGTATCG
>DAOTVS010000367.1:0-13296 GCA_034436375.1 Anaerolineae bacterium
CCAGCTGTAGACGCCCATCACGCGCCCACGCAGGTGATCCGGTGATTGTGTCTGCACCAGGGCATTGGCCAGGTTCATCATCAGCACCTGTGCCGCACCAGCTCCCATCAGGGTCAGCAGTGAGAGCGGCAGCCAGCGAACACTGGAAAAGGCGAGCAGCATGCCTGGGAAGGCAAAAGAGCCGAGAGTCAGGACCCGTCCCTTGAACTTGAAGCGCCCGAGTGAGGCGACGACCAGGGCACTGGCCAGGGCCCCCAAGCCGCGCGCCGATTGCAGCAGGCCATTGGTGGTCGCATCGCCGTGCAAGATCGAGACGGCCCAGGCCGGAATCAGCGTGTTGGCGGAGATGGCAAAAAGGCTGCCCACCCCTGCCATGGCCGTCAACGTGCGAATGATCGGGTGTCGCCCCACGTAGCCCATCCCTTCCCGCAGGTCCCCCAGCACCGTGCTGCGCCGGGCGGTGGTGGAAAAAGGCTTGAGCCGCATCCGCAGCAGAGCCGCGATCACGGCGATGAAGCTGATGCCGTTGAGAGTGAAGCACCAGGCTGGGCCGAACGCCGCGTAGGCAAACCCCGCCGCCGCCGGGCCAATGGCCACCGCCGTGTTGAACATGGTCGCGTTGAGCGCGATAGCGTTGGTCAAGTCCTCGCGTTCCACCATCTCCAGCACAAAGGCCTGGCGAGCCGGGGCGTCGAAAGCGCTCGCTATCCCCAGCAGAAAAGCCAGGAGCACGATGTGCCAGACCTGCACCCAGTGCAGGAAGGTCAGCGCAGCCAGGACAAAGGCCAGCAGCATCATGACCGTCTGCGTGATCACCAACACCGTGCGTCGGGGCACGCGGTCGGCAACGACGCCGGCAAAGAGCATCAAGGCCCAGGTGGCAAAGCCGGAGGCGCCGGCGACGAGGCCCAGGTAGAGGGGCGAGTCGGTCAGTTGGTAGACGAGAAAGCCCTGCGCCGTGCTCTGCATCCAGGTTCCGAAGAGCGACACCATCTGCCCATAGAACCAGAGGCGATAGTTCGGGTATTTCAGGGCGGTAAAGGTTTGGCGCAAGCTGATCTTGCCGGCTGGGGAGCTCGCTGTCTTCATTGTAGCCTGTCTATGGCTCATTCCTTGTGTGGGCGAGGGGGGCCTGCAGATCAGGCCAGTTCCTGATCCCTATTATAACAGAACTGGCCATTATCTGCATCTATCGCACCGGACGCAGTAGATGTATGCCTCACAATCATCCGTGACCGGCTTTCGTGCTCCGCGCCACCCCGGTACGGACCTTTATAAAGGGGAGTGGGGGTCTGGATGGCGCTGCAGCGCCATCCAGACCCCCACTCCCCCTCCTTCCGGGATCCCTACCGGGCCTGACTCACGGTGCGTCTGCTGCGACCGGCGCCCAGATGTGGCTGGCCGCTGCTCACGGGGAGCGGTTTGGTCATTCGCGTGAGGCCTGAGTAGCCAGTGGGGCCGACGAGGCGCGGGTTGTGCAGGGTACGCTCGACGGCATAGCCCGTGCGCTGGTAGAGGCGGCGGGCGGCCTCGTTCTCGATGAACACGTCGAGCGAGCAGCGCCGGCAGCCCTCCTGGCGGGCGATGCGCTCGGCCTGGCCAAGCAGGTGGGCGCCAATGCCCTGCCTGCGTGCGCCGGGCAATACCGCCAGATGCGCGATGTAATAGTCGCCGCGCGGCACCCGGGGAGAAATGCGCTGCAGCTGCCAGCCGCGGCGGGCCATGGTGGCAAGCTGGCGCAGGCTGACCCGACCCCACAGCGCCCGCGCTGTGGCCAGCATGGCCCCCGGCAGCTGCGCCCCGGTATAGCCCAGGAGCAGCCCCTGAGCCTGGCCATTCACCACGGCCAGGTAGCTCCAGGAATGGCTGAAGAGATTCCCGGGCCGCGCCCAGAGCGAGCGAAGCAGGGCCTCCACCCGCTCGGGCGGCAGGGCCAGCCCATAGGCGAACGCCGCCGGCCCCGAGAGGAATATCAGATGGGCGCCGAGTGCCGCCTCCTCCGGCCGCGCCGGGCGGGTCTTGATCTCGGGCATTTTTACTACTCTCCTGACTAGATCGCGGCTGCCGGGTCGTAGCGCCGCACCAACAGCACCGAACAGGGCGCCTGCTCGGCGATGCGGTCGGGGATGGCGCCAAAGAGCCACGAGCGCACCCACCACTCGTTAGAGGCGCCGATGATCAGTAGATCATAGTGCTCGCGCTCGGCCTCGGCGAGAATGGCCGACACTACCCCCGGCTCGCGCGCCAGGCGCAATTCAGTATCGTAGCGCAAGCTGGGCGCCTCCTCGGTCAGCAAGTTGACCAGGGCGGCGCGCTCGCCCTCCCAATCGACCTCGCCCGTCATGGGCAAGACGCGCAGCACCGTCACCTGAGCGTGCGTCCGCCGAGCCATGCCTTCCGCCAGGCGCAGGCCCAGGCGCACATGGGGCCCCCAGCCTACAGGTATCAGGATCTTGCGGATCGGCCCCAGATTGCGCTCCCGCAGCACAGCCACGTGGGTGTGGGCGCGGCTAAAAATGTCCTGGTTGACGCTGCGATGCATTTTGCGCAGGCCCATGGCGCCCTGCCAGCCCAAAAGGATGAGCTGCAGATTGCTCAGCCCGCGGGCGAACTCCAGGATGCCGCCCGGCACATCGCGGGCCACAACCAGCTCAGCCCGCAGTGGCACGCCTTGCTCCTCAGCCCAGTGAGTAGCCTCGGCCAGGGCATCGCTGAACTGCTCATGGATGCTGACCTGGTAGCGGCGCACCTGCTCGAGGGTGCTCCCTTTGCCCGGCGTGATCACCTTGAGTGTGACCAGCTCGGCGTCACTCAGGATGCTCGCCAGATGGACCAGGGGGCGTGCGGTAGCCGGGTTCGCGACCGGGATGAGGATCTGCCCCGTAGGCCGCGCAGCACGTTCCCGCTCGCTGCCCGGCAGGGCCTCGCCTATTGCCCTGCCCGCCGGTTGCCGGCTGGCGAGGATCTGGCGGCGCAAGAACCAGGCAGCCGCGCCTACGCCGGCCACCAGCGCCATGCCCAGGCCGACTTGCAGCAGGGAGCGCTTGTCAATGACCGTTTGTCTCACGGTTGATAGTCCTCTAGAGTGCGGGGTAACCGCGTCTGTGGCAGGATAAGAGGCCAGAAAAACGGCCGGTTGCCGCTGTTGCTGTTTGTGGCGAAGGTATTTTACCTCCACCGGGTAAGCTGTCAACCAGCCCTGTACGGTTTCAGCACTTGGCCAGGCCTGCCACACCGATTTCCAGGGCGAGCAATCCACGCCAATCCTTTGGCAAAAAGCTTGACCGGACCTTGCCAGGGTAAACGCCGGGCGATCTGCTTCGCCACTAACCAGCAGCCTCCTTTTTGGGGTGTGAGCGGTTGCGTAGCCCTTCACCCGGCGTCAGCCAGGCAACAGGTTTTTGCCGGTTGGCATCCCATTAGAGGGATCGATGTGTCAGGTCAGTGGCCTCAAGCCTTTTCGGGCCCGGCGGTGGCATAGATGTGCTGCGGCCGGCCGATCCCTTCCTCGTCACCGAGGTACATGCGCTGCCGTTGCGAGTAGATTGCAAAGCCATAGCGGTTCAGGAGCTGTTGAGCATCCTGGTTGATGGCGGGCATAGTCAGGTGTACCGGCTCCTGCCCAATGACCGCCAGAGCGGCCGTCAACAGGGCCTCAGCTGAGCGCACACACACCCAGGGCCCGATGAGCCAGTGGCCCGACCTCTGTCGCGCCAGGATATACCCCCCGATGCCATCCTGATCCTGCGCGATGTAGGCTACCGGCGAGAGCGCCAGCAGCGCCCGCAACACGCGCCGCCGCCGGCCGCCAAAGGGGGCCCAATCGAACATGGTCACCTGATGCAGGTCTGAGAGGGCGAATGGTATCAACGCATCACTCTGCTGCGCAGGCCCGGGCAGGGCGGGGCGGCGCCAGTGGAGCATCGTGAATGCTTGCCAGAAACCAGCGCTCTCATAAAAGGGGACGCTCGCAGGGGTGGCATCGGCGCCGATTGTGCGCGCTCCGCTATCCAGGAGATAGCCGATGCCTGCTTCCAGGAGGGCACGGCCATGGCCCCGATTGCGGTAGGGGCCCTCTACGAGCAAAGGACCGATCCAACCCAGCTTGCCGCAGGCAATGGTGATCATTACGCCTACTGGCCGCCCGGCATCCTCAGCTATGAAACAGCCTTGAGGCTCAAAGGCGATCAGGTTACGATAGTCAGCGGCAGAAAGCTGCCATCCTTCCTGTTCTGTCAGGTGTGCGGCGAAGGCAATATCGTCCGGTCTGAAAGTTCTGACCAAGCGTATGCGCAGCATGCTTTGGACTCCTTCCAGGCGCGAATGCAGCCTCACCCATATTCATTATAGCGCTTGCCGTTTGGGGGTGTCAACACCCCTTCCCCCCTTTGACATGAATGTCAAGGCATGGTACTGTGTTAACGATACCATGAAGGGGGCTGGCTATGGCAACGATCCGTGAGGTGGCGGCGCGGGCTGGGGTAGCGCCGATTACCGTGTCGCGGGTGATCAATGGCTCGGGCTATACGAGCGAAGAGACGCGCAAGCGCGTAGAAGAGGCCATCCGAGAGCTGGAATATGTGCCCAACGTGCTGGCGCGCGGCCTGCGCTCTCGACGCACGCACACCCTGGGGCTGCTGGTGACCGATGTCACCAATCCCTTCTGGACGACGGTGGCGCGGGGGGCCGAAGATGAGGCGATGCGGGCAGGCTATGCTCTCTTCCTCTGCAATACCGATGAGGATGTGGCCAAGCAACAGCGCTATATCCACGCCCTGCTCTCACGCCGTGTGGAGGGGTTGATCATTGCGCCTGCCTCCAGCGAGGCGGGGCCGCTGCGGCCGGTGGCGCGGGCCGGCGTGCCCTTTGTGCTGGTGGACCGGCGGGTGCCGGATGTGGCAGCCGACCTGGTGCTGGGCGATAGCGTGGCCGGCGCGCGCCTGCTGGCCGAGCACCTGCTGAGCCAGGGGCACCGCCGGATCGGCCATCTGGGGGGGCCGGTGGGGCTCTCCACGGCCGACGAGCGCGAGCAGGGCTACCGGCAGGCGCTCTCTGCAGCCGGCGTGGAGATCGAGCCGCAATGGGTACAGCGGGGCGAGTACAAGCAGGAGGCCGGGTATCGCCTCATGCAGGCCTGCCTGGCCCAGCCGCCCTGGCCCACGGCGGTGTTGGCCGCCAACAACGCTCTGGCCGTGGGCGCGCTGGCGGCCCTGCGAGAGCGTGGGCTCAACGTGCCGCGCGACATGGGCCTCGTCTGTTTCGACGATGTGCCCCAAGCCTCGCAGATTGATCCGTTCCTCACCGTCGCCGCCCAACCCGCCTATGAGTTCGGCGCCGTGGCCGTGCGCCTGCTCTTTGAGCGCCTGAGCGACCCCAAGCGCCCGCCGCAGACGGTCGTCCTGCCCCCAGAGCTGATTGTGCGGCGGTCAGCGGGGCCATTGAACTGAAGTAGGGGGGATAGGTAGGAGGAGATGTCCTGCATGGCCGCCCCCGGGGGCGGCCATGCAGGACATCTCCTCCTACCTATCCCCCCTACTTCATATGCTACACGTTGAAGCGGATGTTGAGGATATCCCCATCCTTGACGATGTAGTCCTTGCCCTGCAGGCGCAGGGCGCCCTTTTCTTTGGCGGCAACCAGAGAGCCGGCAGCGATCAGGTCTTCATAGGCGACCACTTCGGCGCGGATAAAGCCGCGCGCCAGGTCCGAATGGATAGCGCCTGCAGCCTCCACAGCGGTCGCGCCCTGCTTCACTGTCCAGGCGCGGACCTCATCCTCGCCCACAGTGAAGAAGGACTGCAGCCCCAGCAAGCCGTAGGAGAGCCGGATCAGGCGGTTCAGGGTGGGCTCTTCGATGCCGTATTCCTGCAGGAATTCGGCCGCCGCCTCTTCGTCCATCTGAGCGATCTCCATCTCCAGGCGGCCGCGCAGCCCGATCACGGCCGTCTTGCGATGCTCGTAGGTGAGCTGGGGCATCTCGCCATCGTCGCCAATGTTAAAGACGACGAGCACCGGCTTGAGTGTGAGAAAGTTAAAGCCGCGCAGGCTCTTTTCTTCCTCGGCGTCCATCTCCACATCGCGCAGGGGGACGCCGGCCTCCAACGCCTCTTGCAGGCGGAGCAGGAGCTTGTGCTCCTTAACTGCCGCCTCGCGCTTGGCCGGGTCACGGCCTTGCAGGTCCTTTTGCATCCGCTCCAGCCGCGCCTCGACGACGATCAAGTCCGAGAGCAGCAACTCTGTGTCCAGCGCCTCCAGGTCGCGCAGCGGGTCTACCGAACCCTCCATGTGGGGCACGGTGTCATCGGCAAAGGCCCGGACGACATGCAGCAGGGCATCGTTCTGGCCGATGGCATTCAGGAGCTGGCTGGGGATAAGCCCTGCCTGCCCCTCGCTGGGCGCCAGGCCGGCGATGTCGTTATATTGCACCTGGGCGTAGATCGTCTTGCGCGGGCGGAACATGTCGCTCAGGATCTTGACCCGCGGGTCGGGCACGGCCACGGTCGCCGAGTGCATCTCAGCGGTGCTTGCCGGCACGGGGGTGGTTTCGGCGTTGCCGCGCGTCAGGGCATTAAACACTGTTGTCTTGCTGCTGTTTGGAAGTCCGATGATTCCTATTTGCATGAAAAACCTCAAAGCGATCAGCTATCAACTTGCGCCGCCCCTGAGGGCGCCGACAGCCGAAAGCATGGCAAAGGGCGGCCGTCTGGGCCGCCCTGTCTATTATACCTATTGTAGCACGTTGGCGCCTATGCGGCAAATGAGCGCGCAGGCGGTGCACGGCCCGGGATTGTCGATGATCGGCTGTTCTGCTCCGCCCTACTCCGGTACGAGCCTTTATTGAGGGGGAATTGGGGTCTGGAGGGTGCTGCGGCCGCAGCACCCTCCAGACCCCAATTCCCCTCCTTTCAGTACTCTGGCGTAAAGGTCGGCCATGGGGTATAGGTCGGCCAGGGCGTGGGCGTGCTCGTCCGGGTCGGCCAGGGGGTGCTGGTCGCCGTCGGTGTCGGCGTGCGGGTGGGGGTGCGGGTGACCGTTGGTGTTGCTGTGCGACGCCTGGGTTGCTGGTCAGCAATATCGGTGGGCCAGGGGTCAGTCGGGGCCTCACCGAGGGTCGAGGCGAGGGTAGCCTGGGGCGTTGGTCCGTGGGAAGCCCGGCCCAGGAACCATTGATACACCCCAAAGGTGAGAGCGGCAATCAGCGCCAGCGCGAGAGCGGCGATGAGCAGCAGGGGTAGGGGGCGCCGCCGGGGCTGCACGGGCTTCAACGGCACGTAGGACAGTGGTTTGAATTTCACGATATTCCCTCACTGCAATCCGGTGAAAAAACAACTCGGCGCCGTGGCGCGCTGACTGGGCCGAGGCAAGAACCAATATACAGCCATTACGGCAAGGGCGTCAAAAGCGAGATATATTCCAGACCCTGCACGACCTCCCCATTTGGACGCCCTCCCAGGGGGTGCTATCATGCACATATCACAGACAGGGGGGCGCTATGGCACAGGGGTTGGAGATCACGGTCGGCCGCCGGGAGGCGGATATCGTCGGTACGGATAACCGGGCGCTGCAGGCGGCGGTGGATTACGTGGCGCGGCTCGGCGGAGGTGTGGTGCAGGTGGGGCCGGGGACCTACCTGATGCGCGATTCCCTGCACCTGCGCTCAGGGGTGACGGTGCGCGGCTGCGGGGCCGAGACGATCCTGCGTAAGGCCGACAGCGCCGAGAGCCCGCTCATCCTCGACGGCGACTATGGCGAGGAGCAGATCACGGTCGCCGATCCGGCCGGCTTTGCGCCGGGTGTGGGTGTGGCGGTGAAGGATGACCACTCGGACGGCTTTCATACGACGGTGTGCACGATCATCGCCGCCGAGGGCAACACCTTTCAGCTCAGCGGGCCGCTCGTCTTTGATTGTATGGTGGCCGACCATGCCGTGGCGCAGACGATCTACCCCGTGATCAGCGGCTATTACGTCACGGGCGTGCGCCTGGAGGGCCTGACCATCGACGGCAACCGCGCGCACAACCCCGCGCTCAACGGTTGCCGAGGTGGGGGCATTTTCCTTTATGAGTCCGACGGCGCGGTGATTACGGATTGCCGGGTCTATGGCTATTCCGGCGACGGCATCAGCTTTCAAAAATGCGCCGATGTGCGGGTGGAGCGCTGCGAATGCGCCGGCAACAGCGGGCTGGGGCTGCACCCCGGCAGCGGCAGCCAGCGACCGGTCGTGCTGGATTGCTACAGCCACGATAACGGTGAGATCGGCCTCTTTGTCTGCTGGCGGGTGCGCGGCGGGCGCTTTGAGCGCAACACCCTGGCGCGCAACGGCCGCGTGGGCATTTCCATCGGCCACAAGGATACCGACAACCTCTTTGTTGAGAATGTCGTGGTCGAGAACGGCTGGTGTGGGGTGCATTTCCGTGACGAGTCGGAGCCGATGGCCGGGCATCGCAACCGCTTTGTGCGCTGCCGCATCCAGGATAATGGCACGACGAGCGAGCCGGGCGTCGGGGTGCGCATCGATGGCGCCACCCACGACCTGGCCTTTGAGGCGTGCGCCATCGGCGATACGCGCCCTGTGGGCGCCAAGACCCAGGCGGTTGGCCTCTTCGTGGGGGCGCAGGCGGGGCCGGTTTCCCTGCACCGGGTGGACCTGGCCGGGAATGCGCGCTGTGAGGTCGAGGGCAACGCGGGCGCTGTGCTCAAGACGGGCCGAAGCAGTGCTTGAGGAAGCTCTATTCCTGTGGTATAATCCAAGTGTGCAACTGGCGCTGGCCTGATGCTTGGTTCCTGGGCATGTCGCCGGGGCGAGTTTGCCCCATGTTTCCTTCTTTCTCACACCTGGGTACCTGGAGCCTATCCGGCAATCCCGGCAAGAGTTAGTCACCGCGGCGCCAAGCCTGCGCGGAACAGCGCGCAGGGGGCCAGGCCGGGGTGGCCGGGCAGGTATTTTGGGCCGAACTGTTGTGTCGCCTCCAGCGCTAGACCGGCTCGTTGCCTATTCTACCCAAGTCGTGTTGCGGGAAAGAGGAGGAAACTATGATACCGGTAACTATTCAGAGCATTCAGGTCAGCCTGATGTCGCACCACCGCGTGATCATACTCAAGGATGCTGCGGGGCGCGACGAGCGCCTGTTGCCGATCTGGATCGGCCCCTTTGAGGCCGACGCCATCGCCAACCATCTACAGGGCACGACGCCTCCGCGCCCGCTGACTCACGATCTGCTGCGTTCAGTCATCGGCGCCCTGGGGGCAACCGTGTCTCATGTGGTGATCAACGATCTCTCAGACAGCACGTTCTTCGCCAAGATCATCGTGCGGCTCAAGGGGGAGGAGATCGAGATCGACGCGCGCCCTTCCGATGCGATTGCCCTGGCCGTGCGCATGCAGGCGCCGATCTATGTGGCGGAGCACGTGATGGATCAAGCGTCGATCGTCCCCAGCCCTGATATCAGCACCGGCACACCGCCGCGCGATGAGGGCAAAGGGCTTGATGCGTTTCGCGATTTCGTGGAAGGCCTGAATCTCGACGATCTCGAGGAGCACTAGACCGTGTCGATCGAGCGCCTGCCGCCACAAAATGTGGAGGCAGAGCAATCTGTTTTGGGCAGCCTGCTTATCGATCGCGATGCGATCATCCGCATCGCGCCTTTTCTGCGCCCGGAGGATTTCTACCGCGAAAGCCACGCGCAGATCTACCAGGCTATCCTGGACCTGTTTGAGCAGCGCCAGCCCGCCGACTTTATTACGCTCTGCGATCTGCTGGAGCGCCGCGGCCATTTGGAGGCTGTCGGCGGCCCCGCCTATATCACTTCGTTGCTCAACGCCGTGCCGACCTCGATCCACGTGGAGCACTATGCTCATATTGTGGAGCTGGCTGCTCTGCGCCGGCGGCTGATCGACGCCGCCGGCAAGATTGCCCGCCTGGCCTATGAGGAAGATCGCGAGATCGACGATGTGATTGATCGCTCGGAAGCCTGCCTCTTTGAGGTGACCGAGCGGCGGCAGGCAGGGGACCTGGTGCCCCTGCGACGCATCCTCGACAGTTATTATGACCGCGTGGAGTATTTGCAGCAGCACCGTGATGAGCTCGTCGGCCTGCCCACTGGTTTTGTCGATCTCGACAGAATGCTGGGGGGGTTGCAGCGGTCGGACCTGGTGATCATCGCAGCCCGCCCGGGGGTAGGCAAGACCTCTTTTGCCCTGAATATTGCCCAGCACGCGGCCCTCAAGAGTCGGGCGGTGATCGCCTTTTTCACCCTGGAAATGTCGGGCGAGCAGCTGGTGCAGCGCCTGATTTCGGGTGAGACAGGCATCGACTCGCGCCGCCTGATGACGGCCGACATCCAGGATATTGAATGGGAGCGCTTTGCCAAGGCGACGGGGGACCTTTCGGAGACCTTGATCTTTGTCGACGATACGGCCTCACCCACGCCGTTGGAGATCCGCAGCAAGTGCCGCCGGCTGGCTGCCGAGTACGATCTGGACCTGGTCATTATCGACTATCTGCAGCTTATGAGCGGCGGCACCCGGATCGAGAACCGGCAACAGGAGATCTCGTACATCTCGCGCTCGCTCAAGGGGCTGGCGCGTGAGCTGCATGTGCCTGTAGTGGCGCTCTCACAGCTCTCCCGCGCCGTCGAGTCGCGCCAGGACAAGCGCCCCATCCTCTCGGACCTGCGCGAGTCGGGCTCCATCGAGCAGGATGCCGATATTGTCATGTTCATCCACCGCGAAGAGGTCTATGATGAGCTGACCGATCGGCGCAATATCGCCGATATCATCGTCGCCAAGCACCGGAATGGCCCCACCGGCCAGATCTCTCTTCGCTTCGCCAAGGAGCAGACCAAGTTCACCGACCTGGATACCTACCATGATGAGGGTGGGTATTGATGGCAGAGCGGTTTTTTGCCGGCTTTCCCGATGGGCGCCTGCGCTTTACGCAGGTGCCCGATGTCTTTTTCAGTGAGCTGCTCCCGGCCATTGATGACCTGGGGGAGCTCAAGGTAACGCTGCATGCCCTGTGGCGCCTGCAACGCGTGGAGCGTGAGCCCCGCTACCTGACCCTGGCCGAGTTGGAGACCGACCCGGCGCTCTTGGGCGGGCTCGCCCCCGAGCGCGAGGAGGCGATCGAGGCGCTGCACGACGCGGTGGCGCGGGCGGTGAGGCGTGGCTCGTTCCTGCGCTTGCAGGACCGGCAGGGCGGCCAGGCCTGGCTCTTTCTCAACAGCCAGCAGGGTCGCGAGGCGTTCGAGCGGGCGATGCGCGGTGAGCTGAGCCTGGAGGGCGCCGCCGGCCAGAGTGTCGCCCAGCCCATGGTCGAGCGCCCCAACATCTACACCCTCTACGAACAGAGTATTGGGCTCCTGCAGCCCTTGATTGCCGATCAACTGCGCGATGCTGAGGCCACCTACCCCGCGGAGTGGATCGAAGAGGCGTTCCGCATTGCCGTCGAGCAGAACGCTCGCAGCTGGGCCTATGTGCGCAAAGTGCTCGACCGCTGGGCGCGCGAGGGCAAGGATGGCGGCGCACGCCTGGAAGGTGATCGCTCGCGCTATATTAAGGGGAAGTATGCGGACCGCATCCAGCACTAGACGAAGGACCCCACAACAACCCAAGATCTGCCCCAAGTGCCGGGGGACCGGCTTTTACCGCCGGGATGTGCCTGTGGGCCACCCTGATTTCGGCCGCGCCATTCCCTGCGACTGCCAGGCGGCGGCGCGCGAGGAGGCGCGCCTGCAGGGGCTGCGCCGCATTTCTAACCTGGGGCACCTGACGCGCATGACCTTTGAGAGCTTTGTGCCCGACGGCTATGGCCTGCCGCCCAACGTGCGCGACAATCTGCACCGCGCCTATGAGACGGCGCGCAACTATGCCGAGCAACCCAACGGCTGGCTCATCCTCAAGGGGCGCTATGGCTGCGGCAAGACCCACCTGGCCGTGGCCATCGCCAACTATCAGATTGCCCAGGGGCGCCCGGCCCTTTTCATGGTGGTGCCGGACCTGCTCGATTACCTGCGCGCCGCCTATCGCCCCGATGCCGAGGTGCCCTATGATGAGCAGTTCGATGCCGTCAAGAACGCGCCGCTCCTGATTCTCGATGACCTGGGGACACAATCCACCACCCCCTGGGCGCAGGAAAAGCTCTTCCAACTTCTGAACCACCGCTATAATGCGGAACTGCCCACCGTCATTACCACCAACCACGAGCTGGAGGAGATCGAACCCCGGCTGCGCTCGCGCCTGGCCGATACCGAGCTCTGCCAGATGGTGACCATCCTGGCGCCCGATTTTCGCGGCGCCGGCGCCGAGCGCTCTGAGCTGTCGAGCCTGCACCTGCACAGCGATCAGACCTTTGAGAGCTTTGATCTACAAGCCTGGAGCCTGACCCCCGAGCAGCGCGAGAACCTGAAACGCGCCTTTGAGACGGCGCAGAGTTTTGCCGCCGAGCCGGAGGGGTGGCTCGTGCTGCTGGGCGATTGCGGCTCGGGCAAGACGCACCTGGCGGCGGCTATTGCCAATGCGCGCTTGAGCGAGGGGCAGCCGGCGCTCTTTGTGGTGGTGCCCGACCTGCTGGACTATCTGCGCGCCGCTTTCAACCCCTCCAGCACCATGACGCTTGACCGGCGCTTTGAGGAGGTGCGCAACGCCCCCCTCCTGGTGCTGGACGACCTGGGGACGCAATCCAGCACAGCCTGGGCGCAGGAAAAGCTGTACCAGCTTCTGAATCACCGCTACAACGCGCGCCTGGCCACGGTGATCACCACCAACCTGCATCTGGAGGAGATCGAGCCGCGCCTGCGCTCGCGCATCCTCGATGCGCGCCGGGTGACCATCTTTGCCATTGTGGCACCCAGCTATCTGGACCGACTCTCGACCCGCGACGCTGGCAGCGCCACGGGCAACGGGCGGAGCAACGGCAATGGCGCTCCCCCGCCGGGCTCCGGCCCAACCGGCCGCCCGCGCCGGACCTATAGCCGCACCAAGTAACAGCAAATGCTGATAGCCAGGAGCTCTGCATGGCCAAACAGAAAACCCGCTGGGTCTGCCAGAACTGCGGCAGCGTGCAGGTCAAATGGATGGGTCGCTGCCCCGACTGCAACGAATGGAATACCCTGGCCGAGGAACAGGAGGCGCCCGAGCCCACCCGTTCCGCCCACAACACGTGGATCGCCACCAGCGAAGCCCAGCCCCTGAACCAGGTGGCCACCAGCCGGCATGAGCGCATCAGCATCCCCCTCGACGAGTTCAACCGCGTGCTGGGCGGGGGCATCATCCCCGGCTCGGTGACGCTTATCGGCG
>DAOTVS010000368.1:0-12002 GCA_034436375.1 Anaerolineae bacterium
CCCATCCAAAAGCCGGCGGTCGCCGTGCCCGTGATTGAGCTTTTCCTTAAAGACTGAGGGATAGGGAGTTGGGGTATAGCGCCGCCGGCGTTGCCGCCTCGCAGGCGGCAACACCGGCGGCGCTATACCCCAACTCCCTATCCCTCAGTCTTTAAGGAAAAGCTCAATCACGGGCACGGCGACCGCCGGCTTTTGGATGGGCAGCTCGAGGGTGAGGATATCAGGCCGCTGGCCGCCCATGGTGGTGTTCTGCGCCTGCCGGTGTGGGTCGTTCTCCAGCATCTTGATCTCCGAGGCGTCATTGAGCAGCTGCGCATACTCCACACGGCCGGCGAGCCCGGGCAGATGCACATGGCGGAACGGCCAGGCGAAGAAGTGCAGGTAGAGCCGCTTGCCGTTCTGGGTATAGCGGCAGTCGGGGGGAGGAGTGAAATCGCTGGCCGTGCAGCCATAGATGGAGCGGCCATGCAGGCGCATCCACTCGCCCATGCCGCGCAGGCGCTCGATGGCCCGCGGCTCAAACTCGCCGCGCGCATTGGGGCCCACGTTGAGCAAGAGGTTCCCGCCCTTGGAGACGGTGTCGACAAGCATCTGCACCAGCATCTCCAGCGGCTTCCAATCCAGGTTGTCGCGGTGATAGCCCCAGGAGCCGTTGAAGGTCTGGCAAGCCTCCCACACGACCGGTTTGCCATCGACCATCATCCAACCCGTCGGCTGATACTGCTCGGGGGTGCGGATATCGCCGCCGATCTCCAGGCGGTCGTTGACGATGATACCCGGCTGTAGCTCGCGCACCATGGCCATGAGCTTTTCGGACTGCCAGTCGTTTTTGCCCTTGCCCTTGGACCAGCCCCAGTCGGCCTGGGAATAGGAAAAGTCGAACCACATGATATGGATCTTGCCGAACTGGGTCAGGAGCTCGCGCGTCTGCCCGTGCAGGTATTCGGCGTATTTGCGGATATCGCGCCCCTGCTGCGCCTCGCGGAAGGCCACATCATCGCGGTAAGGATGGAGCCCGTCTATGGGGAACTCGGGGTGATGCCAATCGATCACCGAGTGGTAAAAGCCGACTTTCATATCTTGCTCACGGAAGGCCTGCACCATCGGGCGCAGCAGGTCGCGGCCGGCGGGGGTATTGGGCGCCTTGTAATCGGTCAGCGCCGAATCCCACAGGCAAAAGCCGTCGTGGTGCTTGGTGGTCACCACGAAATACTTCATGCCCGCGTTTTTGGCCTCCTGCGCCCACACGCGCGGGTCGTAGAGGTCAGGGTCAAAGTGGTCAAAGTACTTCTGATAGTCCTCGTCGTGGATCTTTTCGCGGTTCTTTACCCACTCGTGGCGCGCCGCCACCGAGTAGATGCCCCAGTGGATAAAGAGGCCGAAACGATCCTGCTGGAACCAGCTGGTATCGCCAACGGTTGGCTCGGGGAAGACAGGCATATCGCACCTCCCAAAGAAAGTGAACCGCAAAGGCGCAAGGAGTCCAGGAGCACGAAGGACGCGAAGTGGCGCGAAGGGCTGGGCATCTGTGCCATGGATGCCTCGGAAAGCGGCTATCCTGTACAGGGCAGCTACACGAAGCACAGGGTGGCTACTGCGACGCTCAATGCTTCGCGTCCTTCGTGCTCCAAAGCTCTTTGCGTCCTTGGCGGTTATCTACGTCCCTACTGATCCAGACCGAAGGGCCTGGCGACGGAGCGGTAGCTGGGGTCGGCGGCGTCGATCTCGGCGGCGGTGACCTCGCGCCCGAGGTGCGACGACAGGTAGATGCCCTCGGTGATCATCGAGGTCTTGAGGGCCACGCCCGCCGTATCAATGAGAGGCACGCGCCCAAGTTGCGCCCACACCCAGTGCCGCTGCGAGTTGTCATAGGCCTGCTCGAGGGGGTTGCACTGGTGCCAGCGCCAGTCGGCCGATTTGACGTCAAAGGTGGCATCCATCTCCATATCGGAGAGGGTGCTAAAGTAGCCCAGAGGCTCGACCTTCAGGCCGGCCTTGGAGCCGAAGATGTGGTCGCCGTCGGGCTGGTCGCCGTGGATGGCCCAGGCCTCCTCGATAAAGTAGGTGATGCCGCCCGCCAAGCGCACCAGGCCCATGCCCAGCTCTTCCACATTATAATGGCTGGCGGCGCGCCGATCGGGATACATGTTGTCCAGCGTTTGATAGCTGGAGCCGGAGACGCTGATCAGCCCCGGGTTGCCGAGCAGCCACATCATGCGCCCGATGTGGTAGACGGCCATATCCAGCAGGGCGCCGCCGCCCGCCGCCTCTTGCTGCACAAAGGGGGGCGTGGCATAACCATCCACAAACGGACGGCCACGCCGACGATACCAACTCGACTTGGCATAGTAGATGGCGCCCAGCTTGCCATCATCGATGAGGCGCTTGGCGCCGCGCGCCTCGGCCGAGTAGATGGTGGCGAGCTGCATGTGCAGCAGGCGGCCAGCCTTTTTAGCCGTGTCGACCATCGCCTTGGCCTCGGCATATACCCATGAGATCGGCTTTTCGCAATAGACGTTCTTGCCTGCCAGTAGCGCCTCGATGGTGACCGGGGCATGCAGACGGTTGTGCAAGCACACATCCACGGCCTGGATGTCATCACGGGCCAGGAGTTGCTTATAGTCAGTATAATGGGCGGGAATGCCGTTCTCCTGCGCCACCCGGGCCGCCTCGTCGCCACGGATATCCGCCACGGCTACGATCTCGGCCTCTGGGACCTGCTTCTTGTAGGTCTCAATGTGGTGCTTGCCAATGATGCCGACGCCGATAATGCCGATACGCACCTTGTCTGCCATGGGAAACCTCCTGTTAGTCAAACGTCAAACGTGATGCGTGATACGTGAGGTCGCCATAGGACATAATAAGTAAGGCGTAATAAGTAATATCGCTATTACAGGGTACCCGACGCTTTGCGCAGCCTCTGCCAGTGCAAGTATCCTGAGAAGCAAGAAACGCATCGGAATGACAACCCTACTTTACGTTTCACTTATTACGTTTTACTTATTACGTTTTACTTATTACGCTTCACTTATTACGCTTCACGGCGACCTCACGTATCACGTATCACGCATCCTCCCGCCAATGTGCCAGCACGTTGCTGATCATCGCCGCCTGGACTCCGACCTCGCTATACTCGTTCTTGCCGCTGTGGTGCTCCACGCAATAGTAACCCGTGTAGCCGGCGTCTCGCAGGATCTCCATCTTTTCCTGCAGACAGGAAGTGGTGATGCGCCAGTCGAAATGGGTGTGGAAGGTCCAGGGGGCCACCAACCGGTCGCCCTCGTCGGCGCGTCCCTCTACCCAATGGCCCACGTGCAGCATAATGCCATAGGCGGGGCTGGCGACAGCGTCGTGCACGCGCTTCATGTTCTCGGGCACCAGCGCCGGCCCCCAGTGCGTCTCGGGGCCCACCCGATAGCCGTGGTCGTAGGCGCGCTGCGCATACTCACGGAAGCGGCTCACCGTCAGGTCGAACTGTTCCTCGCTCATCTCGGCGCTCTGGCCGCCGAAATCGATGCGCACCGACTGGGCGCCGAGCACTTCGGCTGCGTGCAGGTGGGCGACGGCGTTCTGGTAGTGGCGCTCGCGCACGGCGGGGTCGGGGTCCCACACGTGGGCGCCATCAACAGACAGACAGGCCAGGGTCAACTCGCGCTCATCGAGCGCCGCACGCACCTTCTTGAGATAGTCCTCGTCGATGGAGGCCAGGGTGCCGTTCCACAGCTCGCAGGCGTGCAGGCCATAGCGATAGCGAACGCTCTCCAGAAAGCCAAAGGCATCCATCAGGCCGGCCTGTTGCAGGCCGTAAAAGGCATAGGACATGATGGCGACTTGCATCGGCAACTCTCCTTCGTCACTGAAAGGGGGCTGGGAGCCCGGGCGGAGATTGAGAAAGAGGAACAGTTTGCAGTATATGCCAAATGGCCGGGAAGCACAACATGGGCCGGGTCCATGTTATGCCCCATGGGCTGGCCCCATCGGCAATGCCATCGCCCGGCGCGTGGCCAGGCGAGAGGCGCTGGGGCGGGTGGACGTCGCCGATGTCAACCCGGCCAGGCTGGCCGGGATGTGGGAGAGGTGATCGACCTGGGTTGTCGTTTCAGGCCACCTATGGGCGCCGGTGGCCGTTGCCCTGACTGAGGGCAAGGCCCAGGGCCACGCCCAGGGTAGCAGCCGCCCCTACCAGGATCAGGCGCACCGTTGAACCCGAGACGATGATCAGCAGCAGATCAAGAGCGCCCAGGCGGCCCGGATCCTCCCATACCAGCACGAGCTGCGGGCGGATGGTCGGGTCCAGGGCGTTCTTGCTGCCGAAGCTATACTCAACAGAATTGGCCCCCTCACCCCGGATGGCCAGGCCGTCGTTGTGCCTGGGGTCAGCCAGCCAGGTGCGCACAATGCTGGTCACATCGGCCTCGGTCCACTGGCCGGCAGGCGCGGTGTTGACGTCGAAGATGGGGTAGGCGGCGCGATCCTGGGGCACACCATTGGCGCCCGGCGCCGCCCACAGCTCACCGTTGACTGGGCCCAGCCAGGTGGCCTCGGCAGGGGCCCATGCCCGTTTCAGCACATAGCCCTGCAAGTGCATGCCCATCGGGTTGCTGGACCCGGCGGTGTAGAGGCGCAGGGTGGCGCTGCGCAGGATTGCGCCCTGGGGCATGCCGGTCAGGTCAAAGCGCAACAAGCCCAGCTTTCCGCCGCCAGAGCGCACGGTCATGTCGCCAGCGCTGAGATTTTTCGTCTGCTCCCAGCTGCTCAGTGTGGTGGCGCTGGTGCCCTGGTAGCCAGCCAGGCCGTCCTGCAGGGTGCACCGCCCTGGCAGCGAGACAGGCGTAGGTGTAGATGTGGCCGCCGGGGTGCGGGTGGCAGGCAGCGTTGGCGCCGTGCGCGTGGGCGTAGCAGTCGGCGTCGCGGTGAATCTGGCTGTCGCGGTGGATGTGGGCACAGACGTCCGTGTGGCCATAGCGGTGGGCCAATCTGGGTAGGGCGAGATGGTCGCAGTTGATGAAGGGGGCGGTGGGAGCTGCGTCGCTGTGGGCCAGTCGGGATAGGGCGAGATGGTCGCAGTTGATGGCAGGAGCAGGGAGGCTGGCATCACGGCCAGCCGGCCCGGGTAAGGCAGGGTCGTCGCTGCCTTCGCCGGCAGCGGTGTGATGGCGATCGGGCTCGGTTGGGCCGTGCTCGTGGGTGTGGGTAACTCTTGCTGCGCCAGGTGTGCTATTGGGCACAGAAGATGGGACAAGACGGGGTTCCCCGGGTCCGCAGGATAGGCCAGGGCTATGACGGCAATTGCCAGAGCAAAGGCTGTCACAACGGCAAGGATCAGGGCGCGCCCATCGTGGCGCGGCCGTGAGCCCCCGCGTGTGGGCAAGTACGAATCCGGCTCGAGCATCCATCCACCCCACTTCACGAAGAGGCGGCTACCTCTCAAGATGGTAGCAGGCGCCGGGAATGGCGGCGCGGGCTGAAAAGAGCGGCCCTCCATCCCTGGCGCCTGCCCCAAAAGCCTGGTGTTGTCATCGGGCTCTTGAGGCAGGCCATCAGCGGCGGCAGAGAGATAGCCTTTGACAGAATTGTGTCGTGACGTAGGAGGGGCTTCCTGCGCGGGCGATGGATGAAAGTTTGTTCAAGGGGTTTCACTTGGCCCCCCGCCCGCGCTGTGCCTGTAGCTGTTCCAGCGCAGGCATGGGGGGTAGAGGTACAGAGGATTGGGGAGGGGCAACATGGCATCGCCCCTCCCCGTCTCGTTCGTCACTTGGGCAGGTAGTCGAGAGGATTGACCAGGCCGCCCTTGTAGGTCACGGCAAAGTGGACATGGGGGCCGGTGGAGTGGCCGGTAGTGCCCATCAGGCCGATGACGTCGCCCTTGTTGACCTGCTGGCCGACCTCCACCAGAATCTTGACCATGTGGCCATAGAGGGTCACAAATCCGTCGCCATGGTCGATCTCCACAGCATTGCCATAGCCGCCCGACGGAGCGGCAAAGATCACCGTGCCGCCGTCAGCAGCGTGAAGCGGGGTACCCTGCTTGTTGGCAATGTCGATGCCGCCATGCCAGGGGCCAAAGTACTGGGTGAGTATGCCGGTCGCCGGCCAGATGAAACGGCCCGGCTCAGCCGGCGCATTGATCGGTACAGCCGGCGCACTATCTGGCACACAGACGTGGCCACCGCAGATCGTCGGTGAGTTGGGGGGCGGCGCTTTCCTGGCACTGGTTGCGCTCGACGCGGATGCGCTCGCCGTGGCTGGCGCCCTGGCCGCAACTGGCATGATGCCGCCGGGCACAATCAGCTTTTGCCCCACGCGCAGGGCTGAAGGATCGCTAATCTCATTGGCGGCAAAGCCCAGGATCTTTTGCACATCCACCTTGTAGGTCTGGGCAATGCCCAGCAATGTCTCACCTTTTTTGACGGTGTGCAATACGCCGTCTACCGGCAGGATGGTCAGCGGCTGGCCCACCCTGAGCAGACTGGGGTCGTCATTGAGGTCGGGGTTGGCCCACACGATGGTACCCTGATCCAGACCGAAACGCTGGGCAATCAGATAGACGTTATCGCCCGCCTGGACGGTGTAGGTGATGATTCCCCTCTGCTGTGGTGGTGGTGTGGCTGTGGCCGACGCAGGGGTACTGCTGGCGGCTGCCCCGGATACTGCGACCCTCTCGCTCCCCGGCAGGGGCTCTCTCATCGGCACAGCGACGCCGGTGGTCGAGCTGATGACCACCGTCTCAAAGGTGTCGGTAATGATCCCGGGCTGCTGCACTACAGCGGCAAACCACTGGCGCGCGCCGGCGCTGACGCCCCCGCGCGAGCTCGACCGGAGCGCCACCCGAGACGCCGGAGCAACCGATTGCGAGCGTCCTTGCTTTTGCAGCGCTACCAGCAACAGGGCACAGCCGGCAACCGTCAGGACCACGACGCCCACGCTACGCCAGACACGGAGGCGGTGGCTCGCTTGCCTCGTATCCATACAGCTGGAGTCCTCCCTCCTCTAGGATACCCAGCCAGGGACACTGGGCAATCAGTTGGGGCAGGTCCGAGAATCTACCCCTGCGACCGGTACACCAGTAGCACAATGATGAATGGGTAGGAGGATGAGTATTCTAGACCGTTTGGGCAGTTTTGGCAAAATCGGGTCTGCCGCGCAAATTGCCGTTTCTTGCCGCAGAATACGACGGCGGATGACGAGGTTGGGGTTTATAATCATATCGTCAGATCGAGCTACGGCGAGGTGAGGATATGAACCGTTCCGTACGTCTTGCCTATCTGCAGCGCCTGCTCTATCGCAACCCGCAGGGATACCGCCCTTCAGAGCTGGCGGACCTGTGTGAGGTCGATCAGCGGACGGTCAACCGCGACCTGGAGGACCTCTGCGCGGAGCCTTTCCGCATCCCCCTGATCATGGAGGGTTGGCGCTGGCGCGGTGACCTCGCGCCGCCGGATCTGTGCCACGAAATTGCAGAGGAGGTGAGGAAAGCGGCAGCCCTCTATCAGGGCGCCGAATAGCGAGGCCAGGGTCAGTCCGAAGGCTATGCAGGCTGCCTGGCCAAGCCCTGCATTACAGGCATCGCTGACACAATCAAGGAGAGCCATCCATGCATCACTCGACCAAGCTCGCACTCGTATTGATCGCCATCCTGCTCACCGTGTCGCTCGGCGGCTGCTGCTCCGCCACTACCGCACGCTCTGAAGAGGCCAGAGGAGCCACAGCCGTTGCGACCGAGCCCAAGCCTACCGCGCAAGCGCAGGCCGATGCGCCCGCCGCGCAGCCCAGCAGCACGCCCGAGCCCACCGCCGTGCCGCCGACCCCTGCGCCCACCCAGGCCACGATCGGCGCCAGCCGCAGCAATCCCTTCCCGCGCAGCGAGGTGGTGCATGCCCCCCATCTCGATGTGCAGGTCCTCGAGACCAAACGCGGCGACGCGGCATGGCAGGACCTGCAGGCCGCCAACCAGTTCAATAAACCGGCGCCGGAGGGGATGGAATATCTCCTGGTCAAGGTGCACGTCAAGAACACCAGCACCGAGTCCGACGATCCGCAGCAGGTCGGTGCGGGTGATTTCGATGTCACGGGCAGCCACCTCGTCCGCTACAGCACGGCGATGGCCGTGCCCCCCAAGCCGGTTCTCGACGCTGAGCTCTACCCGGGCGGCGAGGCTGAGGGCTGGATCAGCTATCTGATCCCCAAGGATGAGGGCCAGTTGATCCTCATTGTGGACGAGATGTGGAATTCCGACGAGGACGGGCTCCGGTTCATCGCCCTGGATGAAGGCGCAGCCATTGCCGTTGCCACGGAGCTGGAGAGCATCCAGGCGAACGACCTCGGCCGCGAGCGGGCCAATCCGGCTCCGCTGGGCGAAAAGGCCGTCACGGAGGACTGGGAGGTTGTTGTGCGTGAGGTGCACCGGGGCGATGAAGCCTTGGCGCTGGTGCAAAAGGCCAACCAGTTCAATCACCCGCCTGACGAGGGCATGGAATACGTCGCCGTCAAGGTATCGCTGCGGCTGATCGGCACCGGGGACCAGTCGGTGAACGTCAGCGGCGCCGATTTCAAGGCCACGGGCAGCCAGAATGTAGTGTACGATATGCCCATGGCCGTCGGTCCCGACCCGGAGCTCGACGCCAACCTGTACCCGGGCGGTGAGGCCGAGGGCTGGATCGTGCTGCAGGTCGCCAAGGGCGAGACGGGGCTGATCCTGGTGTTCGATCCGGTATTCGAGTTCCTGGGGGCGAACCAGCGCTACCTGGCGCTGGAGTAGCAGACTCCTGACCCTGCTTAACGGCACTGAACGGCACGCCCATCTCTACGGGCGTGCCGCCCTTTATGCATGGCCTGTAGGCGCGGCATCGTGCCGCGGATTGTCGGGTTGTAGCGATAGAGGCGCGCCAAGCGGCAAAGCAGGCTTTGTCTCACGATGCCGTTTGACGAGCGTGCGGCTGGTGCGGCATGTTGCTGCGCGTGTGCCAGTCTTCCCCTTCCTCCCGCCGCAACATGCCGCGCCTACAGGACACGGTATCACACCGTAACCGCGCCATTGTGAGGCAAAGCCTGCTTCCTCACAATGGCGTGCGTATTCCCCGGTGAGGGGCGGCAGAACGCGCGGCACGATGCCGCGGCTACGGGGTCAGGCGGACTCGAGGCCGTTGAGGCGCTCGCGGCGGGCGCGCCAATCGGGCAGGGTGCGGTCGAGCAAGCGGTAATAGGCGGGGCTGTGGTTGGGCTCGATGAGGTGGCAGAGCTCGTGGTAGAGGACGTAATCGATGCAGGCTACGGGCGCCTGGATGAGCTTGACGTTGAGGGTGATGCGCCCCGTGGGGCGGGTGAGCCCCCAGCGCGAGCTGAGCGGGCGGATGGCGAGCGCGGGGTAGGGGGCGCCGAGGCGCTGCACGCGGGGATAGCAGGCGGCCAGGCGCTCGCCGAAAACCGCGTGGGCGCGCTCCAGGTACCAGGCATCGAGCAGGGCCTGCACGCGCAGCCGCTGGGTGGGGTCGGGCAGGTGCACGTAGAGGTAATTCCGGGCCAGGGTGACCGCTTCCTGCGCCTCCGCCACAACCTTTAGGCGCAACTGGCGGCCCAGGTAACGGTGGGTCTCGCCGCTGACGTATTGGCGCGGCGGCAGGTGGGGCAGGTAGGTCTCGTATTGGCGCTGCCGGCGGAGGATCCACGGCGCGCGCTTGCGCAGGCGTGCCTCGACCTCCTCCACGGTCGCTTCCAGCGGGGCGGCGACGGTCACGCGCAGGTCGGGATGCACGCTGATGGCGAGCGTCTTGCGCTCGGCGTAGCTCAGCTCGTAGGCAATCCTTCGGCTGCCATACCGCAGGGTACGGGATGCGATCTCGCTCATAGGGCCGCCCGGTGCTTGGCGACCTCGATGAGGCGCTCGAGGAGGGCATCCAGTTCCTCGCCGTTCAGCGCCATGCCGTAGCGCTCCTTGAGTAGATACAACTCATCCTCGATCTGCTGCTTCATCTCGTTCTGCACGTCCAGGTTGGTCGTCCAGTCGCGCACCTTGTTCCGCTCGATAATCTCCTCCACGGCAATGGCCATATCGGCGCCGATCTCCGCCAGGTCCACCCCAGTGCCGTCGGGCGCCTGGGGCAGGTGCTCGCGCAGCACGCCATAGTAAGCGGGGGCATGGCGGTAGCGGCCCAGCTTCTCCGGCAGGCCGGCGGCGCGGCCCGTGCGCACCGCCTCCATGATCTCACGGGTGCGCTTCAGGTAGCCCTGCTCGCTCAGGCGGCCCTGGCGGTAGGCCTCGATCGTCTCCTCGATCATCTTGGAGAAGCGACTGTAGAACGCCGGGTCGCGCCCCATCATCTCGGTAAGGGTCTGCTTGACGCGGTGGGCGATGGTATCGGCCTGGGCGGCGGCTGTGCCCAGCTTGGCCAGCTCCGCCTCAAAGCGCTCCACGTCAAAGATGTTGACCGGCTCGACCACCTTGGTCACCTGATAGGACTGGATGTGGCCGTCGAGCAGCTTGCTCACCTTGCGTTCATAGTCCCGGTAATCGATGGTCTCCGCATAGCGCTGGCGGACGGCGGCGCGCAGGTCGTGAAAAAAGACCAGGTCGCGCTTATAGGCGGCGATGCGCTCGGGGGGCGTCTCATCGTAAAAGGACACGGCGCCCAGAGCCACCTTGAGGCAGCGGGCATAGGCGGTCAGAGCCTGGTAGAACTCGTCGCGCACGGCCTCGTCGGCTAAGAAGACCTGCAGCGCCTCCACATCCTGCCGGTTGGGCACGCTGCGAAAGACGGCCCACAGGTCCGAGTGGCGCTGTGGGAGCTGCGCAATCTCGGCTGAGACATCGGTGACCGTGCCGGCCACATCCTCGGCGTCAAACCCCTCCAGGGCGTTGTAGGTGTTCAGGGCCTCGTTCAGCTCGCCCAGCACGCCCCGGTAATCCACAATATAGCCGAAATCCTTGCCCTCAAAGATGCGGTTCACGCGCGCGATGGCCTGCAGCAGGCCGTGCTCCTTGAGCGATTTATCCACATAGAGCACCGTGTTGCGCGGCTCGTCGAAACCGACCAAGAGCTTGTCCACCACGATCAGGATCTCCACGCCGTCGGGGCGGGCGAAAGAGGCGATGATCTCGCCGAGATAGCGCTTTTCGTCGCCGTAGCGGGCCATCATCCGCTTCCAAAAGGCCTCCAGCTCAGGCGTGCGGGCGGCGTCGACCTCCTCGTTGCCCTCGCGCGTATCGGGCGCCGAGATCACCACCTCGCTCGTGACCAGGCCAAACTCGTCGAGGAACTGCTTGTATTGGAGCGCGGCCGCCTTGCTGGAGGTCGCCAGCTGTGCCTTGAAACCGGTGTGCTGCCAGTTGGCGACGTAATGCTCGCTTATATCATAGGCCACCTGGCGCAGGCGCTGCTCGGCCCGGCTGACGGCCTCGGCGCGGCTGAATTTGCGCTTCAGGTCGAGCTTTTGCTCGTCGGAAAGGTCGCGGGTGACGCGCTCAAACCAGCGGTCGATGCCCTCCTGGTCCACGGCCAGCTCGGCCATACGCCCCTCGTAGAGGAGGGGGACCACGGCGCCATCGGCCACGGCCTGGCGCATGGTGTATTTGTGGATAAAGCCGCCAAAGCGCGCCGCCGTGCTCTTTTCCGCCTTCAACAGAGGCGTGCCGGTAAAGCCGATATAGCAGGCATTGGGGAAGACCTGGCGCATGCGCGCGTTGGCCTCGCCGTACTGGCTGCGGTGGCTCTCGTCGACCAGCACGAAAATGTCGGTCCCCGCGTCGCAGACGTGCGCGCGGGCGGCGGCATCGAACTTGTCGATCACGGTGGTGATGATATCCACATTGGTCGTGCGGATCAACTCGACCAGGTGCGCGCCCGACGCGGCCCGCTCGACCTGCTTGCCGCAGGCGCGAAAGGTGCGCCAGATCTGATCGTCGAGGTCGATGCGGTCGGTGACGATGACCACGCGCGGGTTGCGGATGGCGGGGTGGAGCGCCACGGCCTTGGCCAGCATGACCATGGTCAGCGACTTGCCCGAGC
>DAOTVS010000369.1:0-6136 GCA_034436375.1 Anaerolineae bacterium
GAGCCCTTGGGGTGTGGGGTGAATGTTGCTGCCTGTTCCGCCGCTCGAGCGGCGGAACAGGCAGCAACATTCACCCCACACCCCAAGGGCTCAATGCCGGGCGGTTGCGTAGCCCCTAACCCGGCAAGCTGCCGACAGGTTTTTGCCAATCGATTCCCGACATGGAAATCGGTGTGTCAGGTCTCGTCTTCCCTTTGTTCAGGTCAGGAGCACTCGTAAGCCAGCAGGATGGTTCCCAGTTCCTTTTCCTGCTGTTGCAGCCTGCGCAGTTGTTCATCGGTGAGCTTGGCCGGGCGGGTGCCCGCGTTCCACATGACCACGCAGGTCCCGATCTCCTTGCTGAGTGAGCTCACCTTTTCCAGGCGCTGCACCTCGCTCTGTTGGGTCTGTGTACGTGGCATGGACATGGCACACCTCGCATATTGCAATATTGGCGCCGGAAACCGTTGGCGCCAAGGGCGATTATAGTGGTGATAGTGCGGAAAGCAAGCCGGTTTCACTGGTCAACTCGAGTTTTCTCCATTGAGCCATACCGGGCTATAATGCCCAATATCTGTGGTTCTTCACAAGGCTACAGGAAAGGGAAATGAGGAAAGGCGCATTCGGACATGCCTGTTCGGAAGCGTGTGCTACGATTCCTGTCCGACCCGCAGGCGCTTGGTCTGGCAGGCCTTTTCATGCTTACATGGCCTGTCTACTACATTGCCGCTCCCTGGCTTGGCCTCATTAGTGATGATTGGACGCATTTCCGCACGGCTTTGACTCACTGGCAGGGCCTTTTCACAGGATGGACAACCTGGCAGCGGCCATTGGAAGGCGTCGCCTGGGTTTTGGCGCGTACCCTCTTCGGAACCTACCTGCCCGGGTATTATGTTCTTCTTTTTACCCTCCATCTGCTGGCGGCCTGGTTGCTCTTTCTGACTTTGGCCCGCATTTTCCCCGCACGCTGGGACCTGGCCTTTGTATCCAGCACTCTGTTCCTCGTGTTCCCATCCGATCAAAGCCGCTTCTGGTTAAGCACCTTTGCCTACCGTCTTGGCCTCGTGTTCCTCTTGCTTTCCGTCTATCTGGCAGTGGGGGCGCGCGGCCGCTGGGGGATTGCAGGCGTTCTCTCGCTCGTCTGCTATTTGTGTGCTATCCTCAGCAACGAGATCTTCCTGCCCCTGGGCCTGGTGCCCGTTCTCCTCTTAGCCCATGCGCGCCCAAGGCGCTGGCGCGCCATTGCTGGATCTGCCCTGCCATTCGCACTTGTGTTGGCAGGCTATGGCGCCTACCGGCTCGGAGCACCCTATCTGCTGCATGTCGTGGAGGGCAAAGCGAGCCTTTTTGGGGCCTCGATATCTTCCATGGAATACAAGCTGCTCCGCGTGTTCCAGGTCAATCTCAACGACGCCTGGCTGTATGCCTGGCGACGCGTAATCGGCCTCAATACAGAAGGCCGTTGGGCAGCCGTGGTGGCCATGGCAGTTGTTACCGGCAGCCTCGTCCTGCTGTGGCGAACCGGCAAGGAACCGGCCGATGAGGGCTGCACCGCCTGGATGGCCCTTGCTGGTGGGTTGGGGCTCATGCTCCTGGGCTACTTGTCTATTATGCCCACCGCCTATGGTGTGGGCCTCGGCAGCATCGACTCTCGAGTGAATATCGCTGCCAGTCCTGGCGCCGCACTCGCTGTGGGCGGTGCGGGCCTGATATTGGCTGATTGTGTGGGGCGAATCTTCCGGCGCCGATGGGCCGAGCGAGGAATCCTGGCCCTGTGGCTCACCGGGCTGGTTCTGCTGGCGGCGGGAGAACAAGTCGCTGTGCGCCACGACAACACCGAAGCCTGGGCTGAGCAATGCAGCATCTGGCGCCAGATGCTCGCCCAGGTGCCTGCTCTCAAGCCGGATACTTATGTGATCATAGCCGGTGTGCCACGGTGGAGAAATGCCGCGCGCATTCTGAGTGCATCTTGGGAGGTCACCTCTGCCCTGCAGCTTATCTACAACAATGAGCAGGTTCGGGGTGACGTCATACCCGCCGACGAATTGCCGGTAACGGGCGAAGAGGATCGATCCCGTATTCGTTTCGGCCCCGACTCCTTCAGCCCCAGAGATTCGGATGAAAAGATAGACTACCGACACCTGATCATCCTGGATTATCAGGCCGACGGGCTGGTTGACATGGCCAACGTGCCGCCCTGGGCGCCGAAGAACTTGAGTGAACTGCACACTCACCCTGAAACAATGGACTGGAGCCCCGCCTCAGCACCGATCCGCAGGTTGCTTCAAGTACCGTCTGTTCCACCCTGGTAACGACCGGCTGACCGGGCTGTGCACCCACCGGGAGACAGTCGACCCACAGCCCGTCTCGCCGCCAATCCGTAACATCCTGCAATAATCTTCCGGCCCACCCTGGGCGCCCCATCATTTCAGTTGATGCGCGCTATCGGCAAATGTGGTATAATGCTGGCTATCAGCTATGATACTGCCATCGTTCTGGACGGCTGTTTTCTGCGTAGCCTCTATCGGCCTCACTGGCTCGACTTTGTGGGCATGAACAACCCCGGGGGTGTGTGACCAACCTTCTGTGCCCGAGCCATCTCTTCGCGCGCCAGTCATTCTTTCTTTCAACGCATGGATGAGACAGTGCAGCCTCGCCGGCAAGCTTCTCATCCGGCACAGGCATTTCGGGAGGAGATACCTTATGGCCATGAGACGGGTCGTGGCGGCCTTCACTCTACTCATAACGATCCTGTTAGTCGTGGCCCCGCCGGGTGGTACGCTCTCCAATGTGGCCCAGGGGACCGTCGTCGCTCCGGGTGCACCCGGCCCTGTTGCCGGTACACCCGTCGCGGTTCCCACACAGCAGCCCGCGCCCCCCGTGCTTTCGGCGGCGCAGCAGACGCTGGTCCAGCAGCTCAAAACGCAGGCCGGTGGCCGCTTGCGCATCTCTTTTCACGCGGTTACCGGGCAGGTGCGTTTTCTGGGCGCTGACCCCGCCCAACCCATCAAGGGGAGCCAGCCCCTCCTGCCCGGCGCCGCGCCCGAAACGGTTGCGCGCGCCTTCCTGGCCGATTATGGCTCTGTCTTTGGCCTGACGGACCAGGGCCGCGAGCTTACGGTGATGCGCTCCGAATCTCTCAGCGATGGGCGTTCCTTCGTCCATTTCCAGCAGACCGTCGGCAATGTGCCGGTGATGGGCGGAGAGCTGATCGTGCAGGTCGGCAGTGGGCAGGGCATCATCTCAGCCAATGGCGAACTGCTGCCGCATGCCAAGGCGGCGGCTACACCTCGGATTGCGGCGGGGGATGCCCGCAGCCGGGCCCTCCAGGCCGTGGCGAAAGCCGATGGTCTGGCGCTGACGGACCTCAGCGCGAGTGAGCCGGCACTGTGGATCTATGACCCGGCCCTGCTCGGCGCGCCGGGTGCGCAGCTAGCCCAGCTGGTCTGGCGGGTCGAAGTGCGTGCAGCGTCACGATCCGATGTGGATGAGCTCGTCCTGGTGGATGCCCTCCATGGCGGCGTCACGCTGCACTTTAACCAGGTCGAGACCTCACTCGATCGCCGCATCTACGACAATGTGAATGACCCCTCGGCTGGCCTGCCGGGCAAGGGTCCGGTGCGCACCGAAGGCCAGGGAGCGACCGGCATCGCCGAGGTGGACAAGGCCTATGATTACGCCGGCGATGTGTACAACTATTATCAGAACAATTTCGGGCGCGATAGCCTGGACGGCATGGGCATGCCGATGATCGTCACGGTGCGCTACTGCGATCCGTCTTCGAGTTGCCCCTACGCGAATGCCTTTTGGAACGGGCAACAGATGGCCTTTGGCCAGGGCTTTGTGACCGACGATGTCATGGGGCATGAAATGACCCATGGCGTCACCGATCACGAATCTCACCTGTTCTATTTCATGCAGTCGGGGGCGATCAACGAGTCCCTCTCCGACATCTTTGGCGAGTTTATAGACCAGACCAATGGCCGGGGCAATGATGACCCCAGCGTCAAGTGGCTGATCGGCGAGGACCTGCCAATAGGGGCCATCCGGAGCATGAGCAACCCGCCGCTCTATGGCCAGCCTGACCGCATGACCAGCAGCTATTGGGATTGCGCCGATTGGGCCACCGACAATGGCGGTGTACACAACAACTCGGGCGTAGGCAACAAGGCCGCCTACCTGATGGTGGAAGGCGGCACTTTTAACGGCCACACGGTGACGGGCCTCGGCCTGACCAAGACGGCCAAGATCTGGTATGAGGCCGCTACCAACCTCCTGACCTCCGGCGCCGACTATAGTGACCTCTCCGACAGCCTCATCCAGGCCTGCACCGACCTGGTCGGGACCAGTGGCATCACCAGCGCTGACTGCACCCAGGTCGAGAACGTCGTGGCGGCCACCGAGATGAACCAGCAGCCGCTGCTGTGCGCTGAGCCGGAGGCCCCCGTCTGCTCGGCAATCCAGACGGTCAACAACGTGTGGTTCGATAACCTCGAGGACCCGGCGAACAGCCAGTGGACTGTAGGGACCCTTGCCGGATCCAACATCTGGTTCTACCCCCAGAACCCCAATCCCTACAGCGACTGGGACCCCACCTATGCCACAAGCGGCGTTTACAACATGTGGGGCGACGACGCCGGGATCACAACGGACGGCTATATCGCCATGAAGACCGGCGTCACCCTGCCGGCGAACGCCTATCTGCACTTCAACCATGCTTACCTTTTTGAGCAGGGTTACGACGGCGGGGTGGTGGAGTACAGCCTCGATGGCAGCAGTACCTGGCAGGATGCCGGGAATCTCTTCACCGATGGCGGCTACACCGGCACTCTTGGAGGGGTTTCACCCCTGGCAGGGCGCCGCGCCTTTACCGGCTACACCTACGGCTATGTCTCCAGCCGCCTCAACCTCAGCTCGCTGGCAGGCCACAGTGTGCGCTTTCGCTTCCGTATCAGTACCGACAGTTCCATAGGTGGTTTGGGCTGGTTCATCGACGATGTGCGCATCTACACTTGTGAGACGCCCGCGGGCCTGCCGGGCGCCTTCCTGCCGCTCGTTATGCGCGTCGTGCCCACTCCGACGCCTACGCCTACACCCCGCCTGGGCATCAACGGCCGCCTGACCTACCACGGCAGCGCGGCCAGCGGGCTGAAGCTGAGCCTGGTGCGCTATGACGGCGCCAATACCTATCTCGTCGCCGCCACGGTCACAGGCAGTGACGGCCGCTACAACTTTGCTGGCGTGCCGAGCCTGCCTGCGGGGCAGGAGTACTATGTCGAGTACGATAACACGCCATCCGACCCCAACCCTGGGCCGGGCTATCTCTACTCCTGGTATGGCAATCGCATCACCACCTATACGGCCGGCGCCACTGCGGCGGGGGGTGACTTTGACGTGGCCGATATCCCGCTCGTCTCACCGGCTTACGGCGCCTACGTCACCCTGCCGGCCTGGTTCTCCTGGACGTCTCGCGGCATCTCCGGCGACAACTACCGCCTGTTCTTCTACTATCCAGCTGGATACAGCGTGGCCGCCAGCAATTACCTGGGCGGCTCGACGTCGTTCTATCTCGGCGGGTTGCCCGCCGGGTGGCCCTCCGGAAGTGGCTATTTCTGGTGGGTCGACGTCTTTCGGGGCAGCAACCCCGACAGCACACCCTATAACTATGGTACGAGCTACGGGACAGGGTGGGTGACGATCTACTATAGTGCAGGCGCTCTCCAGGGCGCTTCTGCCTCCGGCTCGTCCCTGGCGCCGGCGCCGAGGGAGCTCGAGCGCATGGGCATCGGCCGCGCCGCATCTGCGCCCCACTAATAGCGCACGGCGGCGAGCCAGGCTTGCAGTAAAGAAGGGGGGGTGGGGTAGCGAAACTGCCCCAACACCCCCCGTTGCGTTGCAGAGGGAGGGTGGGGTTCCCACCGAGCCGCTTTCACGCCATGGCAATGATCCACCCTCCAAGGCAGGATTCGCCACAGTGCGATGGTGGCTGCTCAGAAGCTTGGCCTGCGCCTCGCCGCCCTGTCATTCCGAGTATACCATGGTATCCCACATCATATGGGCGCCACCTGACACCCCTGTCGTAGTGGCGGGCTTCAGCCGCTCAACCTGCTCGAGCACGCAAAGTGTTGAGCGACGCTGCCCCAAGTGACGGGCCTGA